>PBYF01000019.1 GCA_002729515.1 Deltaproteobacteria bacterium | reverse complement strand
GTGGCGTCGGCGATGTCCTCGGCCAGCGTCGCATCGATCTCTGCCTCGGTGGCCGCTTTGCGGTCCGAGTGGAGTGCCGTTGCGTGGAAGTCGAGCAGGCAACCTCCGAGACTCGCGAACTCCCGCTGCGACAACTTCTCGGCTCGGACCGGCGGCGCCTGACCGGGCCGGACCACGACCTGCTGACCGCCTTCGATCGTGGTTTTCCCCGCCACCGACGGGTCCGAACTCTCGATCAGCACCCGGCTCACCTCCGAGGTGATCGTGGTAATCCCCTGGGCATCTACCGCGACGTGGAGAATCGTCCCGAGCACGGTGGCGATCGCCGCCGGCGTGTGGATCTCGATCTTCTCCTCACCCAGGCGCGGCTCCACCACCATGCGGATCTCGCCCCGGTCGAGCTTCACCACCCGCGGGCCGTCGGGCGCGCCGCCCTTGCGCGCGAACTGGAGCGAGGTGTTTCCACACACCTCCATCAGCGCATCATCGTCCACGAGCAGCGAGCAGCCGCCCGCATCGCCGGTCTCCAGGTCCGCACCGTCTTCGATGCCGGCACTCTCATCGAGCGCCTGATCCCCTGAGGTGGCTTCCACCGCCGCCGTCACCCGAGCCTTCGCTCCGGCCAGGCCCGCAGGCAGGCACAAGAGCGCCGTGAGGCAGAGCCCCACCAGCCATCGTTCCGAGTGCATCTCCATGTTCCGCATTTTCAGCTCTCCTTACCGTGCATCAGAAATGATACGTCACATAGCCCCCGCCCACCTGCCGGTCGTACTGATAGAACTTCACGTTCGACTCGTTCCAGGTGAGGGCGGCGCTGAGCGAGACTTCCCAGTGGTGGTTGATCGTCTTCGAAAGAGCGAGGGTAAGCGAGTGGCGATAATCTTTTCGGGTCCGTGGAAAGTCGGGATCCGACAAGTCGCTCGGGTTCTGGTAGTCGCGATAGTCGAAGCGGTAGAGCCACGAGAACGCGATTTCGTAGTCGAAGTCGTAGCCCGCACCGGCGAGTGCCTGGATGCCGTCACTGCTCCACTCCGTGCCGTCGGTGCGCAACCATTCCCCCGCCACCCCGATCCGCACGTAGCTGAAGGGCGGATCGGGAAAGAAGAAGAACTGGTTCAGGCCGACCAGGTTGCTGTCGCCGCTGAGTTCATAGATATCCGAATTCGACGGATCGTTGTAAAAGTCTGCAGCGTAGTACTGGTAGTAGAGGTAGCTGACGCCCCAGTCGCCCTGATGCATCGAGACCGACGGCGTCACCCGGTTCAGCATGCGGAAGGACTCGCTGGTGTCGATGAACGTGTAGGAGAAGTCGTAGCGCAGACCCAACCGGAAGAGGCCCAGCTCGTAGCCGCCGGAGATCCACGGGTTCTGGGTCTGGAGGTTCACCTCCGTGTCGTGGAGGTGGAAGCTGTAGTAGCCGTCGTAGCCCGCGGTAACGCTGCCCCAGTCACCGGCGAGGATCGCGTAGTCACCCCGCATCCGGATCACACCGCGGCCGTCGACCCTGCCGTCGGGATCCGGCAGCCACGACACCGATTCGCCGAGAATCAGCGGGTTCGAGTCGTACTCCATCCCGCCGGTCATCTGGAAGCGCCAGGGGCGCTCATCCAGGGCGGCGGCGACCAGCTGCTGCTGAAAGTTCGTGGCCGACAGGGCGAGGGGCGTGAGCGGGGACTGCTCGGCCGCGGCGGCGAACGACGCAGACGCGGCGTCGAAATTGCCGAGGACGGTCTCGGAGAGACCGGTGTAGTAGCGCGACTCATCGACCAATTCGGGGTCGAGCTCGGCCGCCCGGACGAAGTGGGGCTTCGCGCCTTCGTGGTCTCCGGAGCGATAGGCCGCAATCCCCGAGAAGAGCTTGGCGCGGGCATTGTCTGGCGCCAGTTCGCTGGAACGGGCGAAGGCCTGCTGGGCCTCGTCGATGCGCCCCAGGCCCATTAGCGCGATGCCGCGGTCGAGCTGGGTTTCGGCATCGTCCGGATCGATGGCCAGGGCCCGGTCGAAATAGTCCAGCGCCGCCTTCGGATCGTCCTGCTTCTGGGCGATGAGACCGAGGTAGCTAAGCGCCGTCGTGTCCTCGGCGTCTTCGGCCACCACCTTCTCGAACTGCTGCTTCGCCTCGTCCAGGCGGTCCTCACCGAACGCCACCACGCCGCGGTGGAAGGCGAGTTCCGATTGCACCGAGGCGCTCGCGACTGGGACGACCATCACAACCAGGAACGCCGCGGCAAACAACCGGCTGACACAAACACCGATAGTCAAAATCCACTCCTTTTCCGCGGCCTTAGCATGGAGAACTGCTCGGGCGGCAGGGAACCGAAAAGCCGACTCAGCCGAATTGGAACAAGCTTCACCACGCCTTGTCAATAAGGTGCCTGTCGCGGGTACTAATGTGACACCCCTTTTCGCACGGCCCCGCCCCCGAAGCGCCAATTCCCGATAGACCGCGCAGATCTCGGACCGTATCTGCACATCGATCCCAACACCACCGCGACCCCCGGGCCNGCCGCCGCTATTGCGCTTGGGCGCGCCGGAGCCCGTTCCCGGGGGGGGCGCTCAACCCTTCACCGGGGGCGGCAACCCGAGCCCGGCCAAGACAGTGCCGACCTCTCCGAGGGTGGCGGGGTCGTCGATCGTCGGCGGGGTACTCCACGGCTCGCCGTCGGCCATGCGGCGCAGGGTGCCGCGCAGGATCTTGCCCGAACGCGTCTTCGGAAGCCGCTCGACGACCGCGGCGCGCCGGAATGCAGCGACCGGCCCGATACGCTCGCGCACGCGTTCCACCAACTCGGCGACGAGCAATTCGGGCTCGCGCTCGACCCCGGCGTTGAGCACCACGAGCCCCACCGGCACCTGGCCCTTGAGCGCGTCGCGCACGCCGATGACGGCGCACTCGGCGACGTCGGCGTGCGACGCCAGCACTTCCTCCATCGCACCCGTCGAGAGACGGTGACCGGCGACGTTGATGATGTCGTCGGTGCGGGCCATGATCCACAGGTACCCATCCTCATCGACGTGCCCCGCGTCGGCGGTCTCGTAATAACCGGGGAAGCGCGACAGATACTTGCGCTCGAAGCCAGCGTCGTCGTTCCACAGCGTCTTGAGGCAGCCGGGCGGCAGCGGAAGCTCGATCGCCACGTGTCCGGTCTCACCGGGCGGGAGTTCGGCCCCCGAGTCGTCCAGGATGTGCACGCGGTAGCCGGGCACGGGCTTCGCCGGAGAGCCGCGCTTCACCGGCACCGGGGCCAGGCCCATGCAGTTGGCGGCGATGGGCCAGCCGGTCTCGGTCTGCCACCAGTGGTCGATCACCGGAACGTCCAGCGCGCGCTCGGCCCACGCCACCGTGTCCGGGTCCGCGCGCTCGCCGGCCAAGAAGAGTGTCCGCAGCTTCGAGAGATCGAAACCCTTCGCCAGGCCCGCCTCCGGATCCTCACGCTTGATGGCGCGAAGTGCCGTCGGGGCGGTGAACAGGGCGTTCACGCCGTGTTTCTCGACGAGCCGCCAGTAGGCGCTGGCGTCGGGAGTTCCCACGGGCTTCCCCTCGTAGAGCACGGTCGTGCAGCCGAGGAAGAGCGGCGCGTAGACGATGTAGGAATGTCCGACGACCCAGCCGATGTCCGAGGCCGCCCAGNAGACGTCTCCCGGCTGCATGCCGTAGATGTTGCGCAGGCTCCATTTGAGCGCGACGCAGTGACCGCCGTTGTCGCGAACGGTGCCCTTGGGCGCACCGGTGGTGCCCGACGTGTAGAGAATGTAGAGCGGCTCAGGCGCCTGGACCGGCACGCAGGGGGCGGGAGCCGCCTGGGCCACGAGCGTCTCCCAGTCGAGGTCGCGGCCCTCCAAGAGGTCCGCCCGGGCTTCCGGTCGCTGCAACACGACGCAGTGCTCGGGCTTCTCGCTCACCTGGTCGATGGCCCGGTCCAGGAGCGGCTTGTAGGGCACCACGCGGCCCGGCTCGATGCCGCAGGACGCGGTGAGCACCACTCGGGGTGCCGCGTGCTGGATGCGCTGCGCGAGTTCGTTGCTCGCGAAGCCGCCAAACACGACGGAGTGCACCGCACCGAGCCGTGCCGTCGCGAGCATCCCGATCACGGCCTCGGGAACCATGGGCATGTAGAGCAACACCCGGTCGCCGCGTTCGACGCCGAGCCCGGCGAGCGCTCCGGCGAAACCCGCCACGGCATCGAGGAGCTCGCGGTAGGTCAGCGTTCGGGAAGAGCCCGTAACCGGGCTCTCGTAAACGAGCGCAGGCTGATCGGCGCGCCCGGCCATGACGTGCAGGTCGAGGGCGTTCGAGCAGGTGTTGAGGATGCCCCCTGGAAACCACCGCACCAGGGGCGGTGCCGAGTCGTCGAGAACTGCGCGGGGGCGCCGCATCCACTCGACATCCTCGGCCGCGCGAGCCCAGAAGCGGACGGGGTCCCGCAGTGACTCCTCGTAGGCCTGCTCGTACGCATCGGACACGGCGGCGCAATATACTCGACCGGGACACGAGAGACCGGGGAAAACCGGCGGCTCGTTTCGGTGCTGGGTCCGCTGGTTTCCCGCGGCTATTGGCCGATCCCGGCATCCACCGCCTCGAAACCAGCCCGAGAGCGACCCAAAGGCAGGACCTCGGCGGTCCTGCTCGTCTACACTCCGCGGTTACCCGAAAAACCCGGTCCGTCGTGACTGTGCTGTATCTGGAGGACCCCCGATGATCGCAAAGAGCGTGAACCACATCACCTTTGCCGTGAGAAACCTCGAGAGGGCGCAGAGCTTCTACGAAGGGGTGCTCGGACTCGAGCAGATCGAACGTCCGGATTTCGGCATCCCCGGCACCTGGTATGGGGCGGGCAATGCGCAGGTCCACTTGATCGAAGTTCCCGACGGCACCGACATCGGCACCCCGCCCCCGGGTCTGATCCCGCTCGCGAACCACCAGGCATTCACGGTCGCGGATTACACCGAGACCCTCGCAGCCCTGAACTCTCACGGAATCGAAGTATTCGAGACCTCTCCGGAGAACGGCCAGCTCTTCGTCCGCGACCCCGACGGATACGTGATCGAGTTGATCGCCGAGGGAGCGCGCCCGCGATGAGCGACCCTTTCGCGGGCCGGGTGGCGGTGGTGACCGGTGCGGCCTCGGGCATAGGACTCGCGCTGGCGCGGGCCTTTGCGGCCCGAGGAGCAAAATTGGTGCTCGCCGACATCGACGAGGCCACGCTGGCGGCCGCAGCCGAGGAGCTCTCGGAGTCCGGCGCCACCGCGCTCGGCGTGCCCACGGACGTGACCCGGCGCGAGAGCGTCGAGGCGCTCGCCGACGCCACCTTTGACCGCTTTGGCGCAGCGCACATCGTCTGCAACAACGCGGGCATCGCCATCGCCGGCTCGGTCGTAAACGCCGACCCCCGTGACTGGGAGGCGTCGATGGCGGTCAACTTCTGGGGCGTCGTGCACGGAGTCGACGCATTTACCCCCCGCATGATCGACGCCGGCGAAGGGGGACATCTGGTGAACACGGCCTCGATGGCCGGTCTCATCGGCATGCAGTACCTGGGGATCTACTGTGTCACGAAGTTCGCGGTGGTGGCCCTCTCCGAGTCGCTCGAGCGCGAGCTGCGGCCCCACGGAATCGGTGTGCACGTCCTCTGTCCCATGATGGTACACACCAACATCAACGTGAACTCGGCACGTTCCCTGGGACGGCCCGCGTCCAATGCATCGGAGGGGGGCCCGCCGCCCGGCGCGCTCAAGGGCGGAACGATCCCCGTCGAAGAAGTCCCGCCCCGCGTGCTCCGCGCCATCGAGGCGGGAAGTCTCTACATTCTGACCCATCCCGAACAGCTCCCTATTCTGCGACACCGTTGGGAGCGTCAGGACGGCAGTTTTGTCGCGAATGTNGAGGCGACGACCACGCGATGATCCCCCGTACCCTGTGCGCCTGCGCGAGGGGTGTTGCAGTCGCCCGGGGACGACACCCCCGCCCCAGAACCGTCCCCGGTTCAGCAACGGCGGGGGCGAGAGCCCGCCCAAAGCCATTCAACTCGTGGCCCGCCATCCGCCCAACTCATGGCCCGCCATCCGCCCAACTCATGGCCCGCCATCCGCCCAACTCATGGCCCGCCATCCGCCCAACTCATGGCCCGCCATCCGCTGGGACTGACCTTGACCTCCGAGCAGAACGCGTCCATCGTCGCCTTCCCGGGCAGCCTCACCGACGAAGCCGACCCGGTCTACTCCGAGCGGACCACGCCTGCCACGAGTGGCCCCGACACACCGGCACCAAACCCGAGCTGAGGAGATTTTCGTGCCCAACGACACCGAAATCCTCGATGCCTTGCGCCCGATCGTCGATCCCGACTTCGGCAAGAGCATCGTCGAGCTGGGCTTCGTGAAAAACCTTGCAATCGACGGGGGACGCGTGCGCTTCAGCATCGAGCTCACGACGCCGGCCTGCCCGGTGAAAGAGCAGTTCGAGAAGGAAGCGCGGGAACGGGTTCTCGCGCTCCCGGGAGTCGATGAGGTCGAGGTGGAAATGACCGCCAACACCCGGGGCCGCGGCGCAGCCCCCGGCGGGTCCACCGCCGATGTACTGCCCGGCGTGCGCAACACCATCGCCGTCGCGTCGGGCAAGGGCGGCGTGGGCAAGAGCACGGTCGCGGTGAACCTCGCTCTGGCGCTCGGCGAGCGCGGCGCCTCGGTTGGATTGCTCGACACCGACGTATACGGCCCGTCGCTGCCGCTCCTCACCGGCGTGAGTGGCCCGCCCCGGACCCGCGCCCAGAAGCTCTTTCCACACGACGGGCTCGGAATGAAGCTCATGTCGATCGGCTTTCTCGTCGACGACAGCACACCCGTAATCTGGCGGGGGCCAATGGTGCACGGTCTCGTACGGCAGTTCCTGACCGACGTCGAGTGGGGCGAACTCGACTACCTGGTGATCGACATGCCGCCGGGAACCGGCGACGCGGCGCTGACGCTCACCCAGATGGCACCCCTCTCCGGCGCTGTGATCGTCACCACCGCAAACGACCTCTCGCTGATCGACGCGCGCAAGGGCCTCGAGATGTTTCGCAAGGTCGAGGTCCCGGTGCTGGGAATCGTCGAAAACATGTCTTATTTCACGCCACCGGACCTTCCGGACCGGAAGTACTACATCTTCGGTGAGGGCGGTGGGCGCCGGGTCGCAAAGGAACTCGGCATCGATTTCCTGTGCGAGGTGCCCATCGATCCCCGCGTCGTCGAGGGTGGTGACTCCGGCCGGCCCATCCTGATCCACGCGCCGGACTCGGACGCGGCGACGGCCCTGCGCGAGCTCTCCGGAGGCGTCGCACGCCGGCTCGCCCTGCTCGCCGAAGGTGCCCCTCCCGTCGTCGACGCCAACATCACCTGGGTGCAGTAGAGACGATCGGGTGATCCGGGGTCCACCCCGGCTAGAACCCGTGCAGCAGATCCCCGTAGAGAGCGGGAACGGGGCCGACCGGCTCGCGCTTGGCCTGCTTGGCAACGTAGTCCGACAGGGTGAGAACCAGCATGTTGATGCCAGGCTCGGGCCGGAAGAAGTCGTCGGTGATGGGGAGACCGCGCTGCCAGCTCAGGTAGTCGGTCGAAAGTTCGGTGGCCGTCGCGCGGCGGTACAACTCGATGCGCATCGGAAGCTTCGGCTTCTCCTTCCTCACCCACAGCCGGGTCCGCCCCTTTTCGTTGGTCAGCTGGTACATCACGGCTGTGTCGCCGCCGAGCGGTTCCTCGCGAACCTTCTCGGCACCCTGACGCAACATCGTCTCGAGATCGTTACCGAAGGGGCGCGCCCGCTCCGCATCCTGGTCAACGGCAATCTTCGAGCGCTGAATTGCGACTCCGTTGCGCAGCAGCGCGTCATACGCGTAGTAGGTATCCCCGTTCACGATCGTCACCACACGCCGGCCGGCGATCACCGTTTCGGCCCGCAGCATGTCGCCTTTCGACCAGAAATGGGTCACGTTGAGCGCCCGCTCCGTGCTGGCAATGGCCTGGGCGTACCAGGTATTCGGAAGCTTGACTTTCTTCTCCGTCTCCGCGTCGGCGGCGGCTGGCTGGCTGCGGACGGGCTGTGCGAAAAGGACGAACAGCGCCACCATTGCGATGAGGGGCCGAGAGCGAGTCGGTGAGTGCATGCTGGACCGGGTAGCGTAACCTCAACCCATGCAGGTGGCACTCGCGATCGCTGGCTCGGACCCGACCGGGGGAGCCGGGCTCCAGGCCGACGTGCAGGTATTCCGGGCCCTGGGCGTACACGGCACCGGCGTGCTGACGGCGCTGACGGTCCAGGACTCGGGCCGGGTGCAGCAGGTGCTGCCAGTCTTTCCGACGGTGGTGCTCGATCAGCTCCGGGTGCTGCTCGCGGACATCCCGCCCCAGGCGGTGAAGCTCGGAATGCTCGCCACCGACGACGTGGCCCGGAACGTCGAGTGGGGACTCGCGACGGTCCCACCGGAGCTTCCGCTGGTGATCGACCCGGTACTGGCCGCCAGCGACGGAACGCCCCTGCTCGAACCCCGGGCGATCCCCAGCCTCGAACGCCTGATCGGGCGGGCCACGCTCGTGACCCCCAACCTCCCCGAAGCCCAGCAGCTCACCGACTGCGACGTCGGCACCCAGGAAGGCGTCGAGGCGGCGGGCTGCGCCCTCGTGTCCGGCCTGGGGGCACGCGCCGCATTGGTCACCGGCGGGCACACCGAAGGCCCCCCCGACGATCTCCTCGTCGTGCGGGAGGGAGGCTCCCAGGTGCTCACCTGGCTCGCGGGACAGCGGCGGGAGGTGGGCCCCGTGCACGGCACCGGCTGCACGCTCTCCTCGGCGGTGACAGCCTACCTGGCGCGGGGGGACGACCTCGAAGTCGCCATCGAACGCGGCCGGCGCTTCGTCGCCAAGGCCCTCGACGGCGCCGCACAGGTGGGAAAGCTCGCGCGGTTCCTGTCGTACGGCTGAGCGACTTCTCGACTACCGGCTCCGAAGTGCGCCCAGCAGTTTCTCCCAGATGTTGCCAAACGCCCCGTTGCTCATCACGATCACCACGTCGCCCGGCGCGCACCGCGGCGTCAAGTGAGCCACGATTTCGTCCACGCCGCCGGGCGAGACCGCGTCGATACCGCGAGCGCGCAGATCGGAGACCAGGCGATCGACGGACAAGCGCTCGGTCACCGGACCCGTGGCACTGTAGATCTCGCCCTCGGGAGCCGCGGCGACCACGACGCGATCGGCCGCATCGAAGCACTCCACGTAACGCTCCTGAAAGACCGCACGCCGACTCGTATTGGTCCGCGGCTCGAAGACGGCGACGATCCGGCGGTTCGCGTGGCGCGCACGCAGGGCCTCTAGCGTGCCGCGCACCGCGGTGGGATGGTGCGCAAAGTCGTCCATCACCAGGACCCCCGCCTCCTCGCCGCGCACCTCCTGCCGCCGCTTCACGCCGCCGAAACGCGCGAGCGCCGAAGCCACATCCACTGCCGGCACCCCCAGAACTTCCGCCGTCGCCAGGGCGGCGAGCGCATTCTCCGCGTTGAAGCGACCGAGCAGTGGCACCCGCACATCGAGAGCAGCCCCGTCCGCGCCCTGCGCCCGGAAGGCGGTGCCGTCCTGCATCACCTCGACGGCGTTCGCACGCCAGCGCGGTGCGCCGACGTCGGTCAATCCATAGCCCACGACCCGGCAGGGCGCGTCGCGAACGACGTCTCGGACCGTCTCGTGGTCCACAGCGGCCACCAGCACTCCATCCGACGGCATGCCGGCCACGAGGGCGCGAAATGCGTCCTTCACGTGTTCGAGATCTCGGTAGATGTCCGCGTGGTCGAACTCGATCGAGGTGATGACGGCGGTGCGCGCGCCGTAGTGCAAGAACTTAGGTGTCTTGTCGAAGAAGGCCGTGTCGTATTCGTCGCCCTCCACGACGAAGTGCTCACCCTCACCTTCCCGGAAGCTCCCAGAAAAATCGTGGCAATAGCCGCCCACCAGCAACGAGGGTTCGCGCCCCGTAGCCACGAGTACGGAACCGAGCAGCGCTGTCGTGGTGGTCTTGCCGTGCGTTCCAGACACCACGACGGAGTGGCGACCTGCGATGGCTAGTTCGTGGAGCGCATCGGGGAACGAAAGAACTCGGAAACCTTCGTCCAGCGCCGCGCGGGCCTCGGAATTGTCCGGCCCCACCGCGTTGCCGACGACGACCAGGTCGGGAGGATCGTCGGTGACATGCTCGGCGCGGAAACCCTCCTCGACCGAAATGCCCCAACCCTCGAGGGCGCTGCTCATGGGGGGGTAGAGCCCCTCGTCGGAACCGGTCACCCGGATGCCGCGGGCGTGGAGCAACCCTGCGAGAGATCCCATCCCCGTGCCGCAGATCGCCACGAAGTGCACGTGACCCAGCGCGTCCGCCACGCGGTCAGCCTTCCTGGAACGCTTCGCGGACGAGATCGTGAACCGTGGGCCGCAACTCGAAGCGGCTCTTCTTTTCGTGCGTGTGCTGACGGTTGGTGAGCAGTACGACGACGGCCTCGGCCGGGAGGTCGATCCACACCGAGGTGCCTGTGAAACCCAGGTGCCCCACCGAATCGCGGTCGAAATGCCGACCCGCGGAGGACACACCCTCGGTGGGCGTGTCCCAGCCCAGCGCCCAGTCAGAGCCCTCGGGCAAATCCTGGCGCCGCGTGAACTCCCGCAGTATCTCGCGCGGCCAGATCTCGCTGCGGCCGTGCCAGACATCGAGCAGGGCCAGGGCAAACTTCATCACATCGTCGGCAGTGGAAAAGAGACCCGCGTGCCCCGCAACGCCCCCCATCACCGCGGCGTTCGGATCGTGCACCTCGCCCCAGAGGATGCGGCTTCGCCACGGGCAGTCCTCGGTGGCGGCAACGCGCCGGCGGACTGCGTCGGGAAGCCCAGGGTCGCCTTCACCCAGACGCACGAAGAACGTGTCCCGCATCCCGAGGGGCGCGAAGATCCGCGCCTGGCAGAAAGCATCGAGCGGCTGGTGCGCAACGGCCTCGACCACGGCGCCGAGCGCGATGAAGTCCAGGTCCCCGTAAACCGCTGCGCTGCCGGGTTCGTGCACCAAACCAGAGCGCAACACGCGCTCGACGACGAAATCACGAGCGGCCGGTGTTCCGATCCACCGCTCGCCCTTCTTGCGCTCACGGTCGAGAAATTCCCGGTGGAAGCGGCGCAGCGGTTTGAGGCCAGACGAGTGCGTCAGCAAGTGGCGCAGGGTGACACCGTCCTTGTCACGCTCCGAGAACGTCGGGAGATGCTTGGAGACGGGATCATCGAGCCCCAGAGCCCCGTCACTCACGAGCAGCATGACCGCCGTCGTGGTGGCCAACGGCTTCGTCAGTGACGCCAGGTCGAAGACGGTCTCCCGCGTCATCGGCAGGCGCTCGGGCCGCGTCACCGCCAGGCCGTGGCGCGAGAAGTGCTCGATCACTTCGCCGTGCTTGGGCATGCGAGCCAGCAGCACCGCGCCGGGCATCTCCTGCTTCTCGATCGCCTTGTCGATGACACGACTCACGCGTGCCAGCTTGCGGTTGACGGCGCTCCACCTCATACCGCCACCTCGACTCCGCGGTCGAGCATCCGAACCTCCCCACTCGAGCCGTCGATGGTAGCGCGACCGCCAAAGGGCCAGGGGAAATTGGTTCGCCCGTGGCCAAAGGGAAGCTCGGTTACGCACGGCACCCCGAGCGCCGACGAGAACTCGGCGATCACCTCGCCGACCTGCGTGTCGTACCGGGGATCGATGCAACTCGTGAGGTCGCCACAGCCGAGGCCGACGACACCCTCGAGCCTCCCGCTGCTGCGCAGCTGCTGGAGCATGCGGTCGACCCGGTAGGGGCTCTCGTTCGTCTCCTCGAGCAGCAGGATGGCACCGTCGGGCTCGACCTCCCAGGACGTGCCCGCGCTGGCCGCGAGCAGGGTCAGCGACCCGCCGATCAGAGGGCCTTCGGCGACGCCGGGACTCTGGCCCGTCCCCACGAAGACCGCCCGCGCCTCGGCCTTGCCCATCAGCCAGCCCGCCAGCGACGCGACAGCCGCCGGGTCGGCATCGCTCCCGCGGTCGAGCATCGGCCCGTGAAAGCCCGCGAGCCCGGCGTGCTTCGCCTGCCAGAGCAGCAGAGCCGTGACATCGCTGTAGCCGACCAGCGGCTTCGCGGCCTCGCGCACCAGTGCGGGATCGAGCCGATCCAGGATTCGGTCGCAGCCGTACCCACCCCGAGCGCACACGATGGCGCCAACCGCCGGATCCTCCCAGAGCTGCGTGAGCTCCGCGACGCGCCGGTCGTCGTCTCCCGCCAGGTAACCGCGGCGGTCTGTCAGGTCGTCGCGCCGGAAGGTGCCGAAGCCAGCGGCTTCGAGCAGGGCGCAGCCGGCGTCGACGCGGTCGGGATCCACAGGGCCACCCGGTGCCGCAATCCCCAGCATCGCACCTGCAGCCAGCGCACGCGGCTTGCGCAGCGCGTACACTAGAAGGGAACTTCCCCTTCGTCGTCCGGAAAAGCGGGCGGCAGGCCGCTCGGAAGCGGCGGCGCCTGGACGATGCCATCACCGGGCGCATCGGCAAGGTTGCGGAAGTTCGCGTAGCGCCCCTCGAACGAGAGCCGCACCGTGCCAGTCGGTCCGTTGCGCTGCTTTGCGATGATGAGCTCCGCGAGGCCCCGGTTTTCCTCGGTCGGGTTGTAGACCTCGTCCCGGTAGATGAACGCGATGACGTCGGCATCCTGTTCGATGGCACCGGACTCGCGCAGGTCACCCATGTTCGGGCGGCGCTTGTCCGGATCGCGCTGCTCCGGGCCGCGATTCAGCTGGGAGAGCGCCACCACCGGAATGTCGAGCTCCTTCGAGAGCGCCTTCAGGCCGTGGCTGATCTGGGCGATCTCCAGGTCCTTGCGGGACTGGGGCTGGTCCGCGTGCGCGAGTTGGAGATAATCGACCATCACCACGTCGAGTCCGCGCTCGGCGGCAAGCCTCCGGCACTTGGCCTTGATCTCGAGGATGGTGATCGTCCCCGAGTCGTCGATCCAGATCTCGGCGTCGGCGAGCACACCCGCCTTCTGCACCAGCTTCTGGTGGTCGGTGCTCGAACCAAAGCCGCGCCGGAAGCTCGAGAGGTCGACCCGCGCCTCGGACGAGAGCAGCCGCAGCGCCAGCGCGCGTTTGGTCATCTCGAGGGAGAAGATCGCCACCTTGCGGCCGTGGTCGACCGCCGCATTGCGCGCCACGTTCAGCGCCAGCGCGGTCTTCCCCATGCTGGGCCGCGCCGCGATCACCACCAGCTCGCCTGCCTGGAGCCCGCCCGTCTTCTCGTCGAGATCCCTGAAGCCGGTGGGCACGCCGGTGAGTTCACCACTGCGGTCCATCAGCATCTCGACGTAGTCGATGGCCTCCTCCATCTCTCCGTGAAGACTCACGAAGGTTTGACGGCCCCGCGCTCGGCCGATGTCGAAGATCCGCGACTCGGCCTGGTCGAGCATGCGGCCGGCCTCGTCGGTCTCTTCGAATCCCATCTGGACGATGTCCGTTGCCACCGCGATGAGCCCACGCTTCACAGACTTGTCCCGCACGATGCGTGCGTGGGTCTCGACGTTGGCGGCGGTGGCCGCGTAGTCAAAGAGTTCGGCCAGGTAGACAGCGCCACCGATGGCATCCAGGAGCTTCTGCTCGTTCAGCGCGTTGCCCAGTGTATGCAGGTCGACGGGCTCGTTCGCGTCCTGCAGAGCGATCATCGAACGGTAGAGTTGCTGGTGTGCCGGGTGATAGAAGTCCTCCGGCTTCACCTCATTGAGCACCGCGTGGATGGCGGTGTTGTCGTGCAAGAGAGCCGAGAGCACAGCTCTCTCCACGTCGATGTCGTGCGGAAGCGTGCGCGCAGTGGATTCCACGGCACCCCCTCCGTGGTGATACGAAACCAGTCGATTTTACACCAGGAGAGCGACGGAAGGGGTCACTCTCGCAGGAGTATCGATCACTCTTCGGCGGTGACCGTGACCTTGAGCTCGGCGCTGATGTCCCGGTGGAGCTTCACCGTGACCCGGTGCTCGCCGGTCTCCTTGATCGGCTCGCCGAGGGCGATCCGACGACGCTCGATCTCGAAGCCCTGCGCAGCGAGCCGCTCGTGGATCTGCAACACCGTTACGGATCCGAAGAGCTTGCCCTCCTCGCCCACGCGCGCCGGAATCTCGAGAGTGAGCGCTTCGATCCGCGCCTTTTTCGCCTCGAGACCCACCATCTGCTGCGCGACCTTCTCGGAGACGACGCGGCGGTGGTGCTCGAGTTCCCGAACACGCCCCTCTGTGGCGAAGATCGCCTTCCCCTGCGGGATCAGATAGTTCCGCGCGTAGCCCGGGCGCACGTGCACGAGATCACCGGCTTCGCCGAGATTCGACACGGCTTCCTGGAGAATCAGCTGTACCTGGGCCATGGGATCTCCGGTAGCTACAGGTAGTTGCCCGATGTGGGCAGAAGCGCCAGATGGCGCGCGCGTTTTATCGCCACGGCCAAGGGCCGCTGATGCCTGGCGCAGTTCCCCGAAATGCGCCGGGGCACCATCTTCCCCGTCTCCGAGATGAACAGGCGCAGCGTCTTGGCGTCGCGATAATCGATCTTGAGGCTGGAGTCAGCACAGAAACGACACACCTTGCGGCGTGTGAAGCCCTTCTTGCGCGCCTTTCGGGCCTTCTTGCGCGCCTTGGCGCGCAACCTCGACTTGACCGTCTGGGGGCCGTCGCGGTCGCCTCGATCTCCTCGGTCGCCTCGATCTCCTCGGTCGCCTCGATCTCCTCGGTCCGACCGATCGCGGCGATCGGGTCCCATGGGTGCGCTCATCGATCGGCCTCCCCGGGTTCCTCGGCGTCGTCTGGCTTGGCTTCGTCAGACTCGCCCGCGCTGTCTAACGCTGCAGCTTCGCCCTCGGATCCCGGTGCAGCTTCGCCCTCGGATCCCGGTGCAGCTTCGCCCTCGGATCCCGGTGCAGCTTCGCCCTCGGATCCCGG
>PBYF01000018.1 GCA_002729515.1 Deltaproteobacteria bacterium | reverse complement strand
TGCGGAGGCACCCGAGCCGGCTGCTGCGGAGGCACCCGAGCCGGCTGCTGCGGAGGCACCCGAGCCGGCTGCAGCGGAGGCCAGCGAGGAGGTTCCCTGATCTCCGCACATCCCGGAGCGAATCGGCTCGGTCTCGGCTGCGTCAAAGACGCGATGCGATTGAGCTTGGCACTCGTGTCTGTGCTTCTCATGCCGCTTGCCGCGGCGGCCGCCGCCGACGCGACAGCGGCCCAGTCACCGGTGCGGATCCTCGTCAAGGAGCCCAAACCCGGTGAGGCGTTGCGCAACAACGTGCACCAGGCGCCAATCCGCGGCAGTGCCGTGGCCGACGGAGAGCGTCCCGCCGAATTCGACGTGATGCTCGTGATCGATGTCTCCGGCTCCACCAAGCAGGCGAGTGGCATCGATGTGGACGGCGACGGTGCGGTGGGGTTCAACCCGCAACTCGAACTCGTCGAGCCGGGACTCTATCCGCCCGACATGCAGTCGACCGATTTGGAGGACACGATTCTGGCGGCCGAGGTGGCGGCGGCGGAAGCGCTCGTAGGCACACTCGATCCGGAGCGGGTGCGGGTGGGTGTGATCAGCTTTTCGGGAGAGATGCATCCCGAGACTGGCGAGCGCGCGAAATGGAACCAGCAGGATGCCTGGCTCGATGTTCCGCTCACGAGCAACCATCAACGGGCGGTCACTGCGCTCCGGGGCATCATGGCCCGCGGGCCCCACGGCGGCACCAACTTCGCGGCCGGCGTTCGGCTCGCCGTGCGCGAACTGGTCGCTCTTTCTGGAGCAAAGAGTTCGCCGCGATCCGGCGCCAAGAAGGTGATCCTATTTCTCACCGACGGAACTCCCACCTTCCCGATCGGCGTGGGAAGCGCGGCTGATCCCGGCGACACCGAGGCTGCGCTCTCGGCGGCGCGGCTCGCGCGCAAGGCCGGTATCACGATGAATACCTACGCGCTGGGGCCGAACGCACTCACCAACCCCATCGCCGCCACCGAGATGGCGCGACTCACACTCGGGAGCTTCCTGGCCGTTCGCAATCCGGGGGACATCATTTCGTTCCTCCAGGGAGTCACGTTCGCGAACATCGAGGACGTCGTCTTTACGAATCTCACCACGCGCGAGATCTCGACGGACGTCGACCTCTCGCCCGACGGTTCCTTCAGCGGCTTCGTGCCCGTTCGGGAGGGTCTCAACCGCGTGCGCATCACAGCGCTGGCGTCGGACGGATCGAGCGGAAGCGTCGAAATCGATCTCGTCTTCGAAACCTCGGACCTTTCGGCACGCGAACTCGCGCGCGAACTCGGGCGCATTCGCGACCGCAACAAGCAACTCATGTTGCTCCTGGAGCGGGACCGTATCCAGAAGTTCCGCGAGAATCAGCGCAAGGTGCTCAAGTTCGACATCGACGACGAAGCGAAAGAGGAAGATCGCTAGGCCCGAGCAGAGATTCTCGGCTCGCGTTGGGTGTACAGCGGTTTGTGATGCAGGCCGAGTCTGTAGAGAGCAGCGTGCATTCGATCGTGTCGCGGTCCGCGGCGACTGCGCAGTTGCGGTATCGCCCGCGCTGATCGTCGGCGATCTCGGTGTAGGAAATGCTGTCGGACTTGCAGCGTGCGGTGAAGTCCCGGTCGAGCGCCTGTAGGGCGCGGCTCATGCACAGCCAATCGTCTTCGGTGATGGCGGCGCACATTCGCAGCCTCTCGAGCCGGGTGCGCGACTCCCTGTGGAGCGTTCCCATGTAGCGGCACGGCTCCTGGACGGCGTAGTGCGCCGGGGACACGGTGAACGGCGAGCGGGAACTGCACGAGAGCACCACCCCGGCGATCAACGCGCATCCGAGGAGGGGCCGCAGCGTGGGCTCCTAGAGGGGCACGAGGCCCGGATCCGAGATCTCGCGGCTCTTGAGCTTGCCGTTCTCGTAAATCGAGGTGACGTCGATGTTCCCGTCGCCGTCCTTGTCCTCTTCTCGCTTCGCGAGGATCGGCCGGCCCGCCTCGGGCTCGTAGGTCTCGAAGACGTCCCGCTTCCCGTCGCCGTCGGTGTCCCGCTCTGTACGCACCATGATCTCCCGATCACCAATGGCCGCCCAGCGCGTCCAGGAGTCCATCGCACCGTTTCGGTCCGTGTCTTCTTCGGTGGCTACCCGCCGGCGGCTCTCGTAGGTGACCCGGAGGTCCGGCTTTCCATCGTTGTCGGCATCGTGATGCTCTTGCACCAATTCGTCGCCGCTGTAGGTGTAGAAGGCGTCCCTTACGCCGTCGCCGTCCCGGTCTACCTCCCGCCGGGTCATTCGACCCTGGGCGTAGAACTCCCACACGTCGAGCTTGCCGTTGCCGTCGTTGTCGAGGTTCCGGGACACGACCCGGTCGGCTTCGTAGACGGTCCAGGAATCGATTTTCCCGTCGTAGTCTCGATCTTGCTCCTTGCGGATCAGCTTGCCCGACTTCTGGTCGAAATAACGCACCTGCTCCGGGTTGCCGTCGCGGTCCGCGTCCAGGCTGCGCTTCACGACTTTCAGCTTCTTGTCGTTGTCCCAGGACTTTTTCGGGATGGTGGTCGACTCCTCTTCGAAAATCGCCGCCGGCAGCGGGCGGTCCTTGGGGGCGAGGGGAGCGCTCCGCGGATCGACGCGGCGCTGGAGATCCGCATCGGTGATCGGAGTGTCGATGGCCGCCTGAGCGGAGTTGCGCAGCGTCTCCTGGTGCTCGAGTTGATCGAGCAATAGCTCCTGGCGCTGGAGTTCCGCCTCGATCTCGTCTTCGAGAGCGTCGCCCCGTGCCACCTGACCGTCGAGCTGCGCCTCGAGAGAGGCTTCGCGCTGTGCTTCGTGTCCGCTGGGGCCCGGACCGGTTCCGTAGCCACCGCCCCCGACCCGGCCCCCCGAGCCGGAGAAGAGCACGTTTCCGGTTACCGCACCGTAGATCAACGCGGTGCCCGCGCCTGCGGCCATTCCGATGGGGCCCATTATCGACCCGACAACGGCTCCCATCATCATGGATTCGAGCGCGGTCTGCGCGCGGTTGGCGGCCGAAATGGAGTTGCCGGTCTGCGTCTGGGCGGTCGGGTCCGGCGGTAAGTTGCCGCCAGACGGGTCGACCTGGGGATTGTTGCCGACGCCCGCGACGCCACCGGGCGGGGGCACGCCCGCCGGTGCTGTCGGGCCTACGCTGACACAACCGGCCAGCGTGATCGCCGCAATGCAGGCGAAAACTAATTGGAGGGTCGGCTGGCTCGCCATGCCCACGTACCGCTCCTTACAGGCCCTGCTCAATTGAGTACCACAGGCAGGCCATTGAAGCCAAATTAACACATTTAAAACAACGCGTTGTGGGACTTCCAGACCCCCCTGGGTCCCCGTGTACGGTTCCACCGTGGGCGGATCGCCGGCACCGCGCATCTCTCGGCTTTTCCCGGCGCGGGGACAGGGGATTCTGAGGGTGGTGGACGGCGTCACGAGGGCGTTGAGACGGCCTGAACTGGTGGGAAAGCGACGTTTCAGCTATCCTTTTCGGTTCTTGATCCCCGTCCCCTGGGGTCGTTGGCGACGAGCGGGCGGTCGGGAACCGTTACATGTGCACCCTGGTTGCTCTTCACCGCTCCATTCCGGGGTCTATCTTGGTGGTTGCTGCGAATCGTGACGAGTTCCTGGATCGTCCGGGCGAGGTACCGGCGCTACGTGCCACTTCTTCCGGCCCAATCGTGGCGCCGCTCGACGCTCTCGGTGGTGGGACGTGGTTCGGAGTGAATCCGGCTGGGGTATTTGCTGCGCTCACGAACGTGGCTTGTCCCACGCCGGACCCGGAACTTCGGTCCCGGGGCCTGTTGGTGGTGGACGTACTCGCCGCCCGCAACGCCCGGGAAGCCACTGAGAAGATCGCGAGTCTGCCGATGGGCGTCCACAATCCCTTCAACCTCTTCGTAGCCGATGCGGAACACGCGGCGGCGTTTACCTACGAGGATTCGGTGCGGCCCGTGGCGGATCCGGGCGGGGTCTGGATCGTCGGCAACGCGCCCCTCGACGCTCCGGAGCCGCCGAAGCTGGGCCGCTTGCGGGGACGGGTGGGGCGGGTGGCTTCGGGATCTACTGAGGACGTGCTCCCGGGGCTCGCCGCCATATGTTGCGACCACGATCTGGGCGCCCGCAGCCCGCTCGACGCGCTCTGTGTGCACACCCCGTCGTATGGGACCCGCAGTTCATTCCTGCTCCGGATCACCGCAGATCTCGAGAATTCTCGGAACGTCTTTCGCTATGCGGAGGGCGCGCCGTGCGAGACTGAATACGAAGACTTCACCTTTCTCCTCCGCGACCTGGGCCGAGGGTGCCCGGGCGTGCAAGGAGCCCCAAGAACGAGGAGTCGCTGTTGAGACGCATCGGAAGCAATATCCGCAAGCACAACGCAGACGCAAAGGCAAAGCGCGTCATGAGGAGCATCATTCGCTACTCCGACGACGAGCCCCCGCGCAACGATTATCCGAAGAAGATCGTATCTCCGTCACGCCCCTCGCATTGTTGCACCGACGACAACCGGGAGACGGTGGGAAATATGCGCGAGGTCGAGGGCTTCAAGTTCTGTTACAAGCTCTGTGTAGCGTGTGGCCACGCGGTGAAGTACTACTTCCCGGCCGTCGAGTCGGCCAATCAGGCGGTCAAGGAATACCGCCAGTGGAAGCGATACATGGCCCAGTAGCGCGCGCTGCGCCACGAGGAACGACGAGGCGGCCGCCTGGCTGCCTCGTTCTTTTTTGAGGGTCCAGCTCCATGCAGAGCGTCGAAGAAGCCGGCGCCTGGCTCGAGAGTCTCATCAACGTCGAACGGCGCCCCGACTGGCCGTACGCGCGGCTGGGTCTCGCCCCGATTCGCCGGCTGCTCGAGCGGCTCGGCGAGCCGCATCGGGATCTCTCGCTGATTCACGTGGCCGGCTCGAAAGGAAAGGGGTCGACGGCGTTATTTGCCGAAGCCCTGCTGACGGCCTGTGGCGAGCGCGTGGGCACGTTCACGTCGCCGCACCTGGAGCGCTGGACTGAACGGGTGCGAGTGGACGGGCGCGAAGTCGAGGGCGAGCGCCTGGCCGCGGCGCTGGGCCGTATCCGGCCGCACGTAGAGGCACTTCGCACGGAGAGCCCCGAGGATGCGCCGACGTTCTTTGATGCGACCACTGCAGCGGCGCTCCTGTGTTTCGGCGAGGCGGCGGTTGATCGCGCGATTCTCGAGGTGGGTCTCGGGGGGAGGCTCGACTCGACGAACGTCGTCGTGCCCCGGGTTGCGTGCGTCACGAGCATCGAACTCGAGCACACGGACCTGCTGGGGACGACGCTGGCCGAGATCGCGGCCGAAAAGGCCGGAATCCTGAAGCCGGGCGTGCCGGTGGTCGCAGGCGCGTTGCCCGAGCCGGCCGCCGCCGTCGTAAGGGCGCGGGCCGCCGAGCTCGGGGCGCCGATGGTCTGGTCCGGGCGCGACTTCGGCGCCGACGTCGTGGGAGCCACGCCGCGGGGGCAACGCGTGCGTCTCTGGGACGGCGACCTGAGTCGTGAGGTCGAGCTCTCGGTACTCGGCGAGCACCAGGCGGGCAACGCCGCGCTGGCTTTGGCATGCGTGCGCCGGTCGGGAGACGTGTCCGACGCGGTGCTCGGCCCCGCGATGGACGAGGGTTTTGGCGCGGCGCGGCTCCCCGGCCGCGTCGAGGTGCTGGGCCGCGGGCCGCTTCGCGTGGTGGACGGGGCGCACACGCCCGCATCGGCGCGCGCGCTCGCCGCCGCGCTGCGTGTGCTTCCGCGGGGACATACCCATCTCGTGCTCTCGGTCTCGGCGGGCAAGGACCTGGCTGAGATCCTCGAGGCGCTATTGCCGCTCGCGGATGCGTTGACCCTGACCCGCGCCGAGGCGACGCGCTCGCTTGCACCGGCCGAGGTGGCGCAGGTGGCTCGCACGCGGGCCCCGGAGCTCGCAGCGCGCTGCGTGCCCAACCCCCACCGGGCACTGCGCGCCGCGCTCGAGCAGCTTCCCCCCGGAGGCTGCGCACTGGCGACGGGAAGCGTTTACCTGGCGGGAATTGCCCGCCGGGTCTGGGCGGAGCCGCTTCCCACGGTGCGTCCGGCGGTTACCCGAGGCAGGCCGGAATCCCCCATTGCCGGGGGCTGATCCGGCAGGCGGATCCGAGGAGAGGTTCCAGGCCGAGGTTCGCGCCAATCTGCGGCGGAACTACTTGGCGCACCTGAGCCACGGACTGCTGGGCCAGACGGGCATGCGGTTGGTGAATGCGCCCACGTTCCTTCCGGCGTACGTCGCCGAACTCGCGGGCTCCGAGATTGCCGTGGGAGTGGCGCGCGGGCTCCAGTACCTGGGCATGTGTCTCTCCTCGCTGGTGGGCGCCACCCTGATCGAGCACCGCCGCCGGGTGCTGCCCGTCGGCTTCGCGATCGGTGCCCTGATGCGCCTGCAGATTCTCGGACTCGCGCTCGGTGGGCTGATGCTCCCGAATCCCTGGGCGCTCTGGGCGGTATGGCTCTTCCTCGGCCTCTTCGGCGTCTTCCTCGGCGTGCAGGGCGTTGTCTTCAACTTCCTGATCTCGAAGGTGACCCCTGTGCGCCAGCGCGGCGTGTTGTTGGGCCTTCGCAACGCGCTCGCGGGCATCACGGCGGTGGTGGTCGCGCTCTACGCCGGTCGGACCTTGATCGGGACGAATGCGCTCGGCAACGGCTACGCGGCGACCTTCCTGCTCTCCTTCGTCCTGACCAGCGTCGGTCTCGCGATGCTCCTCTTCGTGCGCGAGCCGGAGACGCCGAACGTGCTGAAGCGCTCCGGCGTGGCCCGGCGCCTGCGCGACCTTCCCGATCTGCTCCGCGCCGACCCGGCATTCACCCGCTTCTTTGCGGCCCGCGCACTCACGACCGTGGGCCGCATGGCCGTGCCCTTCTATGTGCTCTACGCCGGCACACGCATGCCGCTCTCCGGCAGCGACTACGGATTGATCACGGCGGCCTTCGTGGCTTCCCAGAGCGCGGGAAACCTGCTGTGGGGCTTCCTCGCCGATCGCCGCGGCTTCCGCTTCGTCTTCCTCGCGTCGCTTGCGCTTTGGATGCTCTCGGTGCTGCTGCTGATCGAGACTGCGGACATGAACCGGCTCGTCGCGGTCTACCTCGGCCTCGGAGCCGGGCTCGGGGGCTTCCAGTTGTCGGGCCAGAACCTGGTGCTCGAATTCGGGCGCCGACGCCACCTTCCCATGCGCATCGCCGTGGCGAATTCGGCCTCGGATCTGGTGGCGGCGGTGGGCGTCGGCGTCGGCGGCGTGCTCGCGACGCTGCTCGGCTACGTCTGGGTCTTCGGTCTGGCCCTGGGCTTCCAGGTCACCGGGGCGCTGGTCGTGCTCTTCTTCGTCGAGGAACCGCGCCGCCGCTCGGATTAGTCGCCCAGCGAGGCCCAGGCTGCGCCAAGCACCGCGCCGACGTCGCCGTAACCCGGGTGGGGCGGGGGCGGCGGGGGCGGGCGGTTTTTCTCCAGGGCGCGGGCGGCGGCGGCGAGGCTGCGGGCGGAGCGCCGCAGGCGCCCGAGGGTGAGCGCGAGATTCGAGGAGCGGCTGCGAGCCAGCCAGAGCCGCTGCAGGCGCCGGCCGAGTGCGCGCTGTTCGTCGGCCAGCCCGCGCAGGTGGCGCGCCAGCTTTCGGCGCGCGCGGCCGTCAAGACGAGCCGGCCGTCGGCGCCAGGCGAGGTACTCGCCTCCGGAGCGCGCCTTGTGCACGGCGAAGATCGACGCGTCGGCTGCGTAGAGGAGTTCCTGCCAGGTGAGCGTCTCGCGGCGGAAGCGAGGTCGCGCCGCCTCGATCCGCTCGCGCACGCGGGCCAGTCGGCGCTCGGCGCGGCCGAGCGGACCGCGTCGTGCGCCCTGCACGAAAAAGCCCGTCGCCAGATCGTCGAAGAAGAGGAACTGCAGCGGCGAGCCGTTGAAGACTGCAAAACCAGCGTCGTGAACGGCGCCGAGTTCGCGATAGAGACGCGTGGCTGTGCCGCTGGCGTCGCCGAAGATCGCCCTGGAGAAGGCGCGATCGAAGTCCGCGCCGTCGCCGCCCCAGGCCTGCTCGGCCGCCCATGCATAGCCGAGCCAGGAGTTGCCCTGGAGGTTGTAGTGCCCGAAGTCGCCCCAGTCGGTGATGAGGAGCCCCAGGGCGCCGTGACGCTTGCCGGCATCGGCCCAGCGCTGCACGTTCTCGAGCGCGTTGTCGACGCGGGGAAAGAGGCAGTTCCAGCTCGAGGTGCCCGGGCACACCAGGAAGTCGCGACCGTCTTCGGCGAAGCGCTTCACCCGGTCGTAGTCGCAGGCGGCCTCGTACCACCAGTCGAGGAAGACCACGTCGTCGTCAAATTCCGAAATGCGCTCGGGGTGGGCGTGCGGCATGTCCGCCCAGATCATGATGCGCTTGCCGTGGCCGCGGGCCAGGTCGCGAATGCGTTTTACGTGGGAGAGAAACGGCCCTCCCGGGCCCAGCTCCTGCTGCATTTTGGCCGACCTGCCGGATCCCAGGTCGAAGGTCTCGTCGCAGTTTGCGTTGAAGAGGCCCGAACGGAAGTTCGGCAGGAACTCGTCGTAGAGGTCACCCAGAAACGCATAGGTCTCGGGAACGGACGGCGCGAGCGTCCAGTTGCTCGGGGTTTCCGCCAGGTGGGAGTAGCCCGGGAGATTCAGCACGTGGTCCATATGACCCAGCGACTGGAGCGACGGGATGAGTTCGACGCCGCATTCCGCCGCATAGGTGTCGAGCTCCCGGAGGGTCTCGGCTTCTAGTGGAGAGGCTTCGGCGCCGATTGCCGGATGCCGCCGGAAACGGAATGTGTGCTCCACGTAGAGCATCAACACGTTCAGCTTGAGGCGCGCGCAGTTGTCCACGACGGTTCGGAGCGTCTCGAGCGTGGGGACCTTGCCCCTCGAAACGTCGAGCATGATTCCGCGCAACGCCAGGTCGGGTGCGTCCTCGATCTCGCAGCACGCGATGCGCCCCCGGGAGTCCACGATCTGGGCGAGCGTCTCCACCGCCCAGCGCAGGCCAGCCGGTCCGGTGCCGACGAGTTCGGCGCCTTTCTCACCGACCGCGATCCGGTACGCCTCGCCGGCATCGCCCTCGCGCCGCAAGGCGAGGCTCGGGCTGACCCGGTCCGGGTGCGTGTGGGTCTCGATCGGAAGCCCGAGCCCGAGGTCCTCGTGCAGGCGTGCCCGGAGCGCCCGTGCCGTTGCGAAGTCGGCGTCCGTGGAGTCCGGGCCGAGCACGATCGGGAGCCCGTCGCGAAGCCGTAGCGAGCCGCTGCCCGGGCAGACTCGTTTCGGGGTCGGAATGATGCTCGGAAGCCGCATGTCCGCAGCTTAACCTGCGGATGGCGTCGTCGGGCGGTGCGCCACGAGAGATCGCCCGGGCCGGAGCATCGCAATGCGCGATGGGAGGGGTCCCGACCCGGGCGTCTCGGACACGTTGGTTCCCACTCTTCAGGCTGGGGATCGCAAGCGCCGTGCCAGTCGATCGCGCGATGTGCGGGGGGACCCGGAAGTGACTGCAGTCCTGGCGTGTTTCGTCTCCAGAGGGTCTTGCCAGAGTGCATCGAGTCGGCAGTCTCGATCGCTCGAAGTGACGCAATTTGAGTCGGGCAAGCGGAATTTCTGCGCAGACGGCGGGCAGGCCGAATTCGATCGGTGCCAGTGCAGCGACGGGGTCCGGCGTCGAGGAGCAGCAGTTGCTAGACAGCGAGTCCGCTGCGTTCGATTCGTGCCAATGCAGCGACGTGGTCCGGCGTCGAGGAGCAGCAGTTGCTAGACAGCGAGTCCGCTGCGTTCGATTCGTGCCAATGCAGCGACGTGGTCCGGCGTCGTTCCGCAGCAGCCTCCCACGATCCGGGCTCCGGCAGCAATCCAGTCGCGGGCGCGCAGGGCGAGTTCGGCGGGCGTGTGCTCGTCGGTGTGAGCGACAGCTGCGGCGTCGTCGGGGAAATCGACCGGAGCGCCGAGGTTCGGGTACACGCCAAAGGGGAGCCGGGACGCCGCAAGGACGCCGAGACACGCCCCTACGTTCGCGGGCGGCAGGCAGTTTGTGAGCACGGCTGCCGGATTCGCGCCGCGCACCGCTTCGATCGCCTCCGCCAGGGGCTCTCGGGAGAGCAGATGGGCGCCCTCCCAGCAGGTGAAGCTCACCAGGACCGGAAGGCCAACGTCGCGCGCCGCGCGCGCCGCCGCCGCTGCCTCGCGCACCGTATTCATGGTTTCGACGAGCACGCCGTCGGCACCGGCTGTGGCGAGGTTGCGCGCGTGCTCGGCGTGCTCGCGGGCGAGAGCGTCGGTGTCCGGAACGCGCTCTGGGGAGAAGCAGTCTTCGAGAGGCGGCGCGGAGCCGAGCACGGCGGCGCGGTCGCCGGCGGCGATCCGGGCCAGCGAAACGGCGCGTGCGGTGAGTTCGGCCGCACGCTCTCCGAGACCGTCGCGTGCCAGGGTTCGCCGCTGCGTGCGGAAGGTATTGGCGGTGAGCAGATCGGCGCCGGCCGCGACGTAGTCGCTGTGGACGCGGCGTACGCTCTCCGGATCGTGCACGAGCGCGTGCGCCGACCACAGGGGGAGTGAAGCCCGCACGCCACGGCGTTCGAGTTCGGTTCCGGTGGCCCCGTCGAGGAGCAGGACCGGCCCCGCCGCGATCCGCTCCAGCCATTTCATGCCGGTATACTCCGCCGCCACATGTCGGGCTCCGCCGTCATCGCGAGTCACCTCAGGGCGGGTCGCGTCCAGCCCACGCGGCTCGCCGCTCGGATCGCCGAGGCTACCGCAACGCGCGAATCGGCTGCGAACCAGGAGCGGGTGGTCTCGGCGGCGTTTGCGAGCGGCGTGTCACGGGTTGGTCCCATCGCGATCACCACCGCGGTCGACGCAGCGGATACGCGAGCGACCGTCCAGATCGGACTTCGCAATGTCGGGGACGGGCCGGTGGCGCTCGCCAGCGCGATCGTCGGTTTTCGCTGGCTGTGTCCGGAACGGGTGGCGCTGCGCTGCTTCCAGAACGGCTGGCAGTCCTGGTCCGAGACGCGAGCCCGAGAACTCGATGCGGAGGGGGCCTCGCCGTTTCCCTCGGACCCCTGGCTGCGGGGGATTCATCACGCTGTCGGTGCCCCGCCGCCGGATCGCGCCGGCTGGCACGAGTCGCACCTCGTCACGGTTGCAGGGGTTTGGCCGACCGGCGCGACCTGCTGCGTTGGCGTTCTAGAGCGCGGCCATGCCTTCGGCATCGTCTACCTCGAGCGCGCACCGGACGGTGTCCACATCGAGGTTGAGTTGCGCGTGGATGCGGTGCTCGA
Organism: Deltaproteobacteria bacterium; assembly: GCA_002729515.1. Classification (GTDB taxonomy): domain Bacteria; phylum Myxococcota_A; class UBA9160; order UBA9160; family SMWR01. The sequence goes on along the minus strand of PBYF01000018.1, from coordinate 49,937 downwards.
GCCGGGGATGGGACTGGAACTCGACCCTGTGCGCGTCGAACTCGGCGAGGATCCGACGCAGCTGCTCGAAACTTTCGCCGAGGTGCACGGCCGGTTGGCGGCCGCGCGCGCGTCGGCCCCGTTCGCGTCGGGCTGGTGCAGCTGGTACCACTTCTTCCACGACGTCACCGAGGAGGACATTGTCCGCAACCTCGAGGCTCTCGTTGCCGTACGCGACGAGATCCCCGTCGAGATTCTGCAGATCGACGATGGTTGGCAGCGCGCCGTCGGGGACTGGCTCCACACCAATGCCCGGTTTCCGCGGGGTCTCGCACCGCTGGCCGAGGAGGTGCGCGCCGCGGGATTCGTGCCCGGGATCTGGACCGCACCCTTCTGCGTGGTCTCGGAGAGCCGGATCTTCGCGGAACGCAAGGCGTGGCTCCTCCAGGGGTCCGATGGCCCATATCGTGCACTTCTGCATCCGCAGTGGAGTGCGGACGCTTCCGTATTTTCCCTGGACCCGAGTCGGCCGGAGGTCGCGGTCCATCTCGAGCAGCTCTTCCGCACACTCGTGGAGTGGGGTTTCGGGTATCTGAAGCTCGATTTTCTCTACGCCGCGGCCCTGCAGGCGCGCGCGCACGACCCGGCGCTGCCCCGCGCGACCCGGCTGCGGCTCGGACTCGAGGCGATTCGCCGGGGGGCTGGCGAGGAGGCNCTTCTCCTCGGTTGCGGCTGCCCTCTGGGACCGGCGGTCGGCGTGGTGGACGCCATGCGGATCGGTCCGGATGTCGCACCGGAGTGGTCGCCCGACCGCCAGATTCCCGGCATCGAGGAAACGTTGCCGGCGGCACGCAGCGCGATCCGCAGCACGCTGGCCCGCACGTGGATGCACCGGCGCTACTGGATCAACGATCCGGATTGCCTGGTGGCCCGGGACTCTGCGCTCGGCGAGACTGAAGTGAGTGCGCTTTCCGCGGCGATTGGTGCCAGCGGTGGGAGTTTTTTTCTTTCGGATGACCTGGCGCACCTCTCCCCGGGCCGGCGGGTGCTGGCGGGCGAGACCCTCGAGATGGCGAGTGCTGTCGACCGCCTGGGTCTTCCCGGGCGCGCGCGCACGACGGATCTATTGGCCACTCCCGCGCCGACGACCATCGTCGCCACAAATACAGCCGGTGCGACAGCGGTGCTTCTGAACCTCGGCGATGCCGCGCGATGCGTCCGGCCGCCGACGGACTGGGAGGGTGCGGGCGACGCGCTCTCACTCGACCTCGGACCGCGAGAGAGCGCAGTGCTGCGTCTCGATCGGGAGGTGTCGCTGGCGGTCTTCTGTGATTTCGACGGAACCTTCTCGGTCCAGGACGTCGGCTCGACGCTCGCGCATCGCCACGCCGGTGAACTCCAGCCGCGAGCCTGGGCTCGTTATGAACGCGGCGAGATCACGGCCTGGGAGTACAACATGGAGGTTCTCGACGGCCTGCTCCTGCCGCGGTACGAGGTCGAGCGATTCCTGGAGACGATCGACCTCGATCCCGGTGCGCGCGACCTCGTCTCCTGGTGCGAGGAACGCGGTATTCCCTTTCGGGTGCTCTCAGACGGCTTCGACGCAAACCTGAACCGGCTCCAGGAGCTTCACGGTGTGAGCTTCGAATACGACGCGAACGCGCTGCGCTACGACCGCGGCCGGTGGCGCCTGCGTCCCGGCTATCCCGATCCGAGTTGTGGCTGTGGAACTGGCGTCTGTAAGCGCGGCCGCATCGAGGCTTTCCGCACCGAGCGGCCGGGCGCGACGTTGGTTCACGTGGGCAACGGCCGGGTCTCGGACCTGTGCGGCGCCCTGGCCGCGGACATCGCGTTCGCGAAGGATTCGTTGGCAGTGGAACTCGAGGCCCGGCGCCACCGCTTCGAGTGGTTCGAGACTCTGCGCGATGTGATGGCGCGTCTTTCGGAGCTTGAAAGCGGGGCAGTTCTTACCGAGGCCCGCTAGCGTTCTGCGCCATGACGCAGGCCGAGCCGCGGGTGGCGGTCGTGGGTGGAGGTCTCGCCGGGCTGACCGCCGCGCTGGAACTTCTCGAGCGCGGTATCGCCGTGACGGTGCTGGAGCGCGCGAAGCGGCCGGGAGGTCGCGCGCGCAGCGTGGTTCGCGACGGATTGCCTCTCGAGATCTTGTCACCGGTCGTGTCCAGTGCCGACACCGCGCTGCTCGCGCTCGTGACTCAATCCGGCGCGGGCGATGTGTTTCTCCCGCTGCGACCCGTGATCGCCGGACAGTTCCGGGGCGGACGCATTTCGGAGGTCGATCCGCGCGGGCTCCGGGACTTCGCACGGATTCCGGGGTTGCGTCGTCGCGAAGCCCTGAGGCTGGTGCGACTGCCGCGTCTGCTGCGGCGCTATGCAAAGCACCTGCCCGCCGGCGAGCCCGAGGCCGGGGCACCGCTCGACGACCGGAGCGTTGCCGACTTCGGGCGCCTCTACTTTGGCCCCAGCGCCGTCGAGCACTGGCTCGGCCCGTTTGCGAGCGGAACATCACTGGGCGATCCCGACGAGATCAGCCGTGTGCATCTGCTGCGCCGGCAGCGTTTCCACTTCGGGGCTCCGCGCGGACTCCCCCGGGTACGGCTCGACGACCTGGTCGAGGCCGCGGCTGGCCGGGCGGCCGTGCTCACTGATGCCGACGTGCGTCTGGTGCGCCCGCTCCCCGGCGGTGGGCTGGTCGTGGACTACGCGCGCGAGGGGCGCGAGCGGGGCGTCGAAGTGGATGGTGTGGTGGTCACCGTTCCGGCTCCCGACGCCGCGATGTTGGGAGCGGCGATTCTGACCACGGGGGAGCGCGACGTGCTGTGTGGCGTTCGCAGCCACGCCGCTGTCACGCTCTGTGCCCGCAGCTGTCGCCCGCTCTCATGGCACGCCCGCGAAGTCTGTGTGCCGCTCTCCGAGGGCAGCGCGGTGGGGACCTTCCTCGTGGAGCCCGGCATGGTCGGGGGGCGTGTGCCCGAAGGCTTCGGGAGCATCGCGCTCTATGGGGCTGGGCCGTGGAGCGACCGCGCGATGGATCTCTCCGACGAGGTGATCGAGAAGGAACTTTCCGCCGAACTCGATCGGCTTCAGCCCGGCGCGACGGCAGCACTCGACTTCGCGCAGGTGCTTCGTGTCCGCGGCGCCCGGCCGCGTTTCGATGTCGGTCACTACCGCGCGCTCGCACGCCTCGAGCGCATCGAGTCCGAGTGCCGTGCCGAGGGACGGCGCATGGTTCTCGCGGGCGACTATCGCATGGACCCCTCGTGGAATGGGGCCGCCGCGTCCGGGCGCCGTGCCGCTGCCGCGCTGGCCGGCGATCTGCTCGGGGTGAAGGGCGCGCGCCGGGGGCCGTAGGCGCTCGCGGACTCGGACGAGCTACGTTCCCTTCTCGTCTTCACTGGTGAGCGCGCGCTCGAGTCCCTCGAGTGCCTCCCGCAGGGTTTCCGAGGCCTGTAGGGCGCGCTGCTCGAACTCCTCGACGAGTGCATCGCTGCTCTTCCGCAGCGACTCCTGCACGCCTTCGAATGATCCGGCCAGTGCCTGACGCGTGAGGTCGCGCCGGGTTCCGCGCAGTTCGACGCGCCAGCCCGACTCGTCGCGCCTGAGGTGGGTGTAGAAATCGAGGTCGCGGCCCGCAGGTGCGAGCACGGCACGTGTCGGAACCAGCGCCCTGGATTCGTTGCGGAATGCGTCATCGAAAGCAAACTGCTCGAGGGAGTAGGCCTCCGAAAGGGCGCGCAGGTCCGATGCGTTGCCGTCGACGGTCCATGCGCGGGCGGCCTCGAAGTTCTCCTCCTGGAAGGTGTCCCAGAAGCGAACCGACACGGCTTTCGGTGTCTCTCCTCGTTCGCCGCAGGCGCCGAGCAGAACGATGAGGCCTGCGGCGTAGAGGAATCGCAAAATGCGAGGGCTCATCGACGCCGAGCGTAGGGCGATGTCACGGGGAGAGCAATGCGATCGTGACACCGCCGCCGCCCTCGCTGGGCTCGGTGTCCACCACGCTCGCGACGTAAGGAGTGGTTTCGAGGTGCTCGCGCACCGCGCGCCGCAGCGCGCCCGTGCCGAAGCCGTGCACGATTTCGAGCCGTTCGCAGCCTGCGGCCGCGGCTGCGTCGAGTGCTGCATCGAGGCGGTCGCGGGCCTCATCGGCGCGTGAACCACGCAGGTCGCAGCGCTGCGTGCCACCTGCCGGCAGCCGGTAGTTCGCCGCACCGCCTCGCGGCTTTTCCGGGGGGGGGCCGGGCGTCGCGGCACCGATCCGCTCCATTGCGATCACCAGCTTTGCAGTTCCCACGCGCACGCCGACGCGGCCCTTCTTGTCGGGTAGCGTCAGCAGGTTCGCCCTGCCGCCGCCGGGGATGGTCACGGCGTCGCCGGGCCGGGCGCGGTTCCAGTCCACAGGTGAGACCGCCGACGTTTTCGGCTCGCGCGGTTCGCACGGCTCGGCGGCCGTGCGCGCCTCGATCTCGAGCAGTTCGGTGCGCACCTTCGCCGCTCGTTGTGAGGTGTTGGCACTCTGGAGCTCACGTACGACGCCGGCGATTTCTGCGTGGGCGTCGCGGAACGAACGGTCGAGGTCGTCGCGCATCTCCCGGTAGAGGCGCTCCCGGCGTTCCTGGAGCTTCTCGAGCTTCATCGAGTACTCCCGGCGCGCGGCGTCGCTCTCTGCCCGCACGCGTTGCGCCTCCTGCCTCTCCCGCTCCAGGGTCGCGCGGCTGGCCGCCAGCTCCGCAAGCATGTGGTCGAGGCGCCGGTCCTCGTGGGAGAGGAGCGCCTCCGCTCGCTCGAGCACCGTCCGCGGCATCCCCATGCGGGCAGCGACTGCCGCTGCGGATGAGGTTCCGGGCAGCCCCATTCGGAGCCGGTAGGTCGGTGCGAGGGTCTCGGGATCGAACTCGACGCTGGCGTTCGCGAAACGCGAGTCGATCTCGGCCATCTCTTTGAGAAGTCCGTAGTGGGTCGTGGCGATCGTGCGCGCACCGACGTCGGCGAGCGCTTCGAGGGTCGCCTGGGCCAGNGCCGCGCCCTCGCCCGGGTCCGTGCCCGTTCCAACCTCATCGAGTACGACCAGGGAGCGGGTGTCGGCCCGCGAGGTGATGTGCGCCAGGTTGGCCATGTGTCCGGAGAACGTCGAAAGGTGCTCTTCGATGTTCTGGGTGTCTCCGATGTCGGTGAGCAGAGCGTCGAAGACGTCGATCCGTGCGGGCGCGGCGGCCGGCACGAAGAGCCCGCAGCGCGCGAAGAGGGCGGCGAGCGCCACGGCCTTCATCGCCACCGTCTTCCCGCCGGCATTGGGACCAGAAAGGACGAGCACGTGGAAGCCCTCTCCGATGTGCAGGTCGTTCGCCACCGATTCTTCTGACGGGATCAGCGGGTGACGGAGCTGCAAGAGTGCAATTCGGCCTTCGTCTCCGACCTCGGGTTCCACCGCTTCGAGGTCGAGCGCGTAGTGCGCCCGGGCGAAGGCGATGTCGATGTGTACGAGGAGGGTGAGNCCCGCCTCGATCTCGTCGGCCGCATCGGCCACCGCGGCAGAGAGCTCTCCGAGCACGCGGCGCACTTCCCGGGCCGCTTGGAGTTCCGCGCGCTTGTGGAGATTGTTGAGATCGACCAGCGCCTGGGGCTCGATGAATAGCGTCATTCCCGAGCGTGAGGCGTCGTGGACGATACCGGGCACGGCGCCCCGCGAATCCGCCCGGACCGGCAGGACGTAGCGGTCGTTGCGCAGCGTGGCCCAGTTGTCGGAGAGGTGGCTGCACACCTCAGGGCTTCCGAGCAGGCGCTCGACGTGGCGCTGGATCTCACCAGTCAGTCGGCGCGAATCTCGGCGCGCTTCGGCCAGTTCGGCCGACGCGGTCTCCCGCACCTCGCCGCTCTCTTCGATCACCGCTTCGATCTGGGTGCGCAGAGGGGTGTTCGGGGCGATCTGGTCGGCGAGGGCGGCGAGGTGCGGCGCCTTGTCGGAGCGTTCTCCCAGGAAGCGCGCGGCTGTCTGCAGTGCGCCCAGGGTGCTGGCCACGCGGCGCAGCGCTTCGACGTCGAGGACTCCACCCTTCCGGACCCGGTCGAGGCTCTGCGAAAGGTCCGAGGCGCCGGAGAGCGGCGCCGGTGCGTCTGCGAGGACCGCGAGGGCCTCGCGCGTCTCGGCGAGGCTCTCGCGCATTCCGGTGTCGTCTGGAGAGAAGATCGCGGCGCCCGGAAGAGCGTCCGTGTCGCGGCCCACGATCTCCCGGCGCGCCTGCGGGGTGCGCGCGTGCACCGCCAGACGTTCGAGAACCTGTGCCCATTCCAGCCGTTCGAGCGTCTTTTGCGAGATCTCGAAGCTCATTTGCACATTCTAGACCGCACCGATTCGTTCCATTTTGAGCATTCTGGGTCACTCACGATCGACATGGAACTCAAAATGTGCGCGCCGTCCACGGAGGCGGTGCACGATGATACGCGGGACCTCGACCGCCGCAGCGTGGCGGAGATCATCGAGGCGATTCATGCCGAAGACCACAAGGCGTGGCTTGGGGTGGGGAAAGTGCTGGCCGAGGTCGCGGCGGCGGCGGATGTGCTCGCGGGCGTGCTCGGGAGAGGGGGTCACTGGTTCAACGTCGGAGCGGGAACCTCGGGGCGCCTGGGCGCGCTCGACGCCGCGGAGATCCCGCCGACGTTCGGGGTGCCGCCGGGGCGCGTGCAGGCGGTGATCGCCGGGGGCCTCCCCGCGCTCTCACGAGCCGTGGAAGGCGCCGAGGACGACGCGGAATCCGGGGCCACCGCGCTGCGCGAGCGGGGCCTCGCGAGGGGAGACGCCGTGGTGGCGCTCTCCGCCTCGGGGACGACCCCGTTTACCCTGGGTTGTCTGGAGGCCGCCCGCGCGCTGGGTGCGCACACGATCGGGATCACCTGCGACGCCTGTTCGCCTCTGGCTCGGGCCGCCGCGATCAGCATTGCTCCCGCGGTGGGACCCGAGGTGATTGCCGGCTCGACCCGCATGAAGGGCGGGCTCGCCCAGAAGATGATCCTGCACCTGCTCTCCACCACGGTGATGGTGCGGCTCGGCTGCGTCTCGGGGAACCTGATGACGTGCGTGCGGCCGGTGTCGCGGAAGCTGCGAGAGCGCGGCGAGCGCATTGTCATGATACTGGCCGAAGTGGACCGCAAAGGCGCTGCGAGCCTGCTCGAACGCACCGGAGGCGACATCGGGCGGGCGGTGGAATTGGCCAGTCGCTAGAGCCGCCGCAGCGCATGTTGCCGCTGCCACGTTGGCGGCGAGCTGCGCGGCAGTCTGGCCGGCGGAAGTGATCACCTGGAGCGTCGTGCCTTCTGCGACGAGGTCGATCGAGCCCCCCGCTGCAGTGCCCGCGAAGAGCTGGACGAACTCTTCCTCGCAGGCCCGCACGAACTCCCAGTGGACCTCCCAGAGCAGCGACGCCCAGACTTCTCCGGCAGCGTGAGGGATGCTCTGCGTCGCGATGTTGGCCAGCGTCAGGTCGTTCAGAGCAAAGTCGTCCACGGCTTCGTTTCACCCCGCGCAGCGGGTCTCGAAGATTGCTTTATCTGGGAATCGAATCACGGTCCGAGTTCCCGCACCACTGCTATGGTGTTGTCGCCATGCCGGACGCGTTCGCGGAACTCCTCGCCTCCAGCGATTGTTCACCGGCGCCCGACCCCGCCGTGGCCGAGTGCGTGCAGCGCCTCGATGCCACGGGTTTCTGCGAGGGACCGGTCCGGGACTTCTCACCCGTCGCCCGTCGTTACACCGTCCGTGGGGAGGGGCGCTTCGTCGCCTCTGAGGTCGGCATCGAGTCGCCGTCAGCGGGTGGATCCCGCGCTGTCGGTACCCACACGGATTCGCCCGAGCTGCGGCTCGAGCCGGATGTCGCGAACCCCAGGCTCTCGATGAACTCCTGCGGTGAGCTGGCCGGTATCGGGGACGTGGCTCCGATGGTCGAGGTACGCAGGCTGTTCTACGCGTCATGAGTGACGGTTCGGCTGCGGGGCCCAGCGACGACCGCGCCTTCATCGACCGTTCGATTCGCATCGCGATCGTGGCTGCAACCTCACTTGCGGTGGTCTTCGCCCTCCTCTACGTCCTGAAGGGCGCGCTCACGCCACTGGCCGTATCGCTGGGCATCGCTTACTTCCTCGACCCCGTCGTACGCCTGCTAGAGAGACACGGTGTGCGCCGCCGATTCGGCGTTCTCGTACTGATGTTGATCGCCGTCGGCATCCTGGCGCTCGTTCTCTTCGTGTTGGTGCCCGTCCTCGTTGGACAGCTGGCCGAGCTGGCGAGGAGCCTCCCCGGGTACCTCAACGCCGCGCTTCGCTGGGTGCTCCCGCACGTCGAATCCCTCGGTGTCGACGTGCCGACCTCGTGGACCGAGGCCTTCGACCAGGTGCGTCAGAGCATCGGCATCGAGCGGCTTGGCGGCTGGGCTCAGAAGCTGCTGGGAACGGCCTCCGGCACCATCGGCGCCGTCGTCGGGATCTTCGTGATTCCGGTGATTGCGTACTACATGCTCGCGGAGTTCGGCGCGGTTAAGGACGGGTTCGTCTCGATGGTCCCTCTGCGCTACCGCGACACCGTCGTGTCGCATTGGAGGAAGGTCGACGAACTCCTCTCGGGCTTCGTGCGCGGCCAGATCACGGTGTGCGTGATTCTCGGAGTGCTTTATGCGCTGGGCTTTGCGGCCCTCGGTGTGCCGATGGCGATGCTGATCGGCCTGGTGGCTGGCGCGGTTGCCTTCATCCCCTACGTCGGAAGTGCCCTGGCCCTTGGGCTCGCCTCTGCCCTCTGCCTCTTCGAGCACGGTGTCGGCCTGCGTCTCGCCGGCGTGCTGGGTTGGTACGTCCTGGTCCAGAACCTGGAGGGCTTCGTGCTGACTCCCCGGATCGTCGGTAGCAGCGTCGGTCTGCACCCGATGACGGTGATCGTGGCGCTGCTGATCGGAGGAAACCTCCTGGGTTTCCTCGGGTTGCTCGTCGCCGTGCCGGTCGCAGCCGTGGCGCAGGTCTTCGTGCGCGAACTCATCGCTTCCTACCGCACGTCGGATTTGTACACCGGTGGATCAGGTCCGGTCGTCTAGCTATGTTGACGCTATGACCGACGGCGCGTCGCGTGAAGAAGACCCGGAGGAGAAAGGGCCTCCGAAGACTCCCTTCGATAACCCGTTGTTCCTTCCGGTGCTGCTATGGATCTTCGCGGTCTGGTTCGGCTATGACGGCTGGATCAACACCGACGAGCATATGCTCGAGTCGGGCACCCTGTGGTTCAACCGGATCGGCTTTCCGGTCGTCGCATTGGCCGCGCTCTGGTTCACCGTTCGCGGTATTCGCGAGCGCCGCGAGGAGCGCGAGAAGGGTGGCTCAGCCTGAGAACAGGCTGCGCGCGACGACCTTCAGCTCCAGGATCGGCTTCACGCCCTCGAAGATCGGCAGCACCTGGGCGTCGACCACGTAGCGGCTGATGGGGTACTCCTCGGCGTAGCCCCAGCCGCCGTGCATGAGCTGTCCCAGCTGCGTGGTCTCGACCGCCACGTCGCAGGCCAGGAGCTTCGCCTGGGCTGCCAGCGGAGCGGCCTTGCGCTCGTCTTCATCGAAGGCGGCCGCCGCCGCGTAGGTGATGGCGCGCGCCGCGGCGAGCAGGGCGGCCATGCGGCCCAGGGTGTATTGCGTGAGCTGGTACTCGGAGAGGGCGCGGCCGAACTGGCTGCGGTCGACCACGTACTCCGCGGTCTTTTCGAGCGCCGCCTGGGCCAGGCCGCAGGCTCGGCCGCCGGTCTGGAGCCGCCCGGCCGCGAAGCCCGCCATCTGGAGGTAGAAACCGCGACCGACGCCCGCGTCGCCGCCGACCAGGTTTTCTGCCGGGACCTCGTAGTCCTCGAAGTTGAGGGTGAACGAGTGCATGCCGCGATAGCCCGGCGTCGCGTCGGCCTTGCCGACGAGCCGGCCGCCGCCGGACTGCTTCATCTCGAAATCGTGGCCCCCGAAGGAGTCCTTTGGGACGATGAAGAGGGAGAGACCTTTCGCCGCGAGCGAGAGGTCCGGATCGGTGCGGCACAGGACTGCCAGCACGTCGGCGCGTCCCGCGAAGGTGCACCAGGCCTTCGGGCCGTTGATCACCCAGACGTCGCGTTCCTCGACACGTCGCCGCTCCGCACGGCACTTCACGCTGGCGACGTCGCTGCCGATGTCCGGCTCGGTGACGGCGATCCCGACCATTACCTCGCCGGCGGCGATGCGGGGCAGCCAGGCCCGTTTCTGCTCGTCCGTGCCCCCTTGGAGCAAGGCCTTCGTCAGGATTTCCGGGCGCGTGATGAGAGAGCCCGCCGCGGCCAGCGAGGCTCGGGAGAGCTCCTCGGTGGTGAGGATCATCGCCAGGTTGCCCATCTCGGAGCCACCGTACTCCTCGGGAACGGACAGACCGAAGAAGCTCAGCTCGGCCATCTTCGAGATGAACTCCTCGGGGATGAGCTCGTCGCGCCGGTGGATGCGCTCGGCGTGCGGTGCGATCTCATTTTCTGCGAAATCGCGCACCGTCTGGCGCACCTGCTCGAAGAGATCTTCGAGGGGCAGCGTCTCGCGGCCCCGGGCCGCACAGACGCGGCGTCCGAGTTCGCGCAGTACCGACTCGTGACCGATCCGGCGCAGCAGAGTGCGCACCTCTGCACAGAAGCTCTCTTCGAGGGCGGCGTCGTCGAGTCCGAGGTCTTCGATCGCGGGCTCCAGGCGGTTGCGCAGGCCGCGCACCTGCTCGGCGACGCCCACCGCGGCGAGACCTTCGAGCAGCTCTCCCCCCCGGCCCTCGCGTTTTGCCTCGTCGGCGAAGTGGAGTAGCTCTCGGGCGGCGCGCGCCTGGGTGGCGGCGTAGGCAACTCGCTCCGAGAGCACCTGGTGGTCGTCGATGGCGCGGCCGGCACCGGTGATTTCCGACCCCTGTTCCACTGCCCGGGCAACGAGGGATTCGGCGGCTTCGAGAAGCGGGCGGGCCTCGTCGGCTGTGGGAAGTGCGGTCATGGGGAATCCTTCCTGCGGGGGGTGGCGTAAGATAGCGTGGCGCCCAACGCAACCGGAAGGCATCCGATTGATCCGCAGTTCACTCATCGCAGGTGCCCAGATGGTGTGCCTCGTCGTCCAGATGGTGTGCCCCGTCGTCCAGATGGTGTGCCTCGTCGTCCAGATGGTGTGCCTCGTCGCTTTGCCTGCGGCGGCGGAACATCGCGAGAGCGCAGCTGGCCAGTCGCAGGGTGCTCCGGACGTGGTCGAGATCGTGAGCACGAACGTGCAGGGGAAGAACGTCTTCATCCCCTCGACGATCGTGGTGGGGGCCGGGAAGCCTCAGACGCTCTCGATCTTCAACACGACCGATACACCTCACGGTTTCGCTATCGACGCGGCCGAGATCCACGCGGTGTTGCCGGCTGGGGAGGAGCACCGGGTCGAGTTGCCGGCTATGCAGCCCGGGATCTACCCGGTCCATTGCCAGCTGCATCCGCCCCACCGCAGCGCTCGGCTGCTGGTGGTCGAAGATTAGACCGCGGCGGGCGGGTTCTTTCGTTCATCGGCCCTGCGATCGGGTATTTCGCCGGGCCGCGAAGCACGCAACGGGTGCCCGGGCCGCGAAGCACGCAACGGGTGCCCGGGCCGCGAAGCACGCAACGGGTGCCCGGGCCGCGAAGCACGCAACGGGTGCCCGGGCCGCGAATCCGGCGAGCAGTCCGTGCTATCCGGCCTCGAACCAGCCGGCCAGGGTTTCGACCAGTTCGGGATTTCCGAAGACGACGCCGAGCTTGCCGTCGCGTTCGGGGAGGGTGACGCAGCGGCCACCGGCTTCCGGAGCGAGGACCTGGACGGGAGCGAGGTCCCAGGCGTTGCAGTGGAGGTCGACCATGGCGGCGATGCCCCCGCCGAGCACCTGGGCGTGGCCGAAGGCGTCGGTGTAGCCCCGCAGCAGAGCGCACTCGCGGGCCATACGCTCGAAGACGGGCATCGCGCCCCAGAGTTCGAAGCAGAACGGGTCGCCGTGGGAGACGATCGCTCGGCGCGGATCCGATTCGTCGGAAACGCGCGTCGGCTCGCCGTTGCGGCGACAGCCGCCGCCCTTCCAGCCGACGTAGCGTTCGTCCAGCGCCGGGCAGTCGATGAGCCCGAATACCGGTTCGCCCTCGTCGATGAGTGAGATCAGCGTCGTGAAGAGCGGGATGCCGCGGGAAAAGCCGATGGTTCCGTCGATGGGATCGACCAGCCACTGCGGACGGTCGCCCCCGGCCTCTCCGCCGTACTCCTCGCCCCGGATCCCAAAATCTGGGAAGGCAGCCCCGAGGGTCGCCCGGATGGCACGTTCGGCCGCCTTGTCCGCCTCGGTGACCGGCGACCCGTCGGCCTTGGTCTCGAAGCCGACGCGTCGGAAGCGCGGCAGCGTCTCACCCCGCGCCGCGTCGGCGGCGGCCTCGGCTGCGACGCAGATCGCTTCGAAGTCGAGCGCCATGGCCACCGAGCTTAGAATCGCATTCCCGTGAGGGCCACGTGTCTCTCGCCGAACTCGCTGGTGCACGGTGTCCGCGGGTGGCTCCGGGCCATCCACGCGGTTCGGCTCGATTCGCGTCAGTTCGTGTCCAGCTCCCGCAAACGTCGATAGGCATAGATCCCCGTGTCGTGGCCGTCACTCCAGTGGATCTGGATCGCATAGCGCCCGATGGGCTCAATGCGGACCGGGTGCACGTCTTCGGGAATGCTCGCCGGATCGAGGCGGTTCGCGCCGGTCCACTCGTCGACGCAGTTCGCACAGGCGCACGCGAGGCGCAGGGTGCGCACCGCGTACCGGCTCTCGCGTTCGTCGCCCCAGACGATCGCCAGGGTGCGGGGCCCGGTCTGCCGGATTTGCGTGGGCCGATACCGCGGATCGTCGTGCGCCAGCTGCTGGTCCACTGCGCTAGTCTGCACCCTTTCTCGGAGAACGGCATGCGTCAGGACGCCATTGCCATCCTCGGCGGGACGGGGGACCAGGGGCTCGGTCTGGCCCTGCGCTTTGCGAAGGCGGGCCGCCCGGTCGTGATCGGCTCCCGGAAACTCGAGCGTGCCGAGGAGGCCGCCGCTGCGGTTCGCAAGGAGATCCCGGACGGCGAAGTCGAGGGCCTGGTCAACGAGGACGCTGCTGGACGCGCACCCATCGTGATCCTCTCGGTCCCCTTCGAGCATTTCGCGAGCACGGTGAAGGGCATCCGCGACAACCTGGCCGAGGGTCAGATCGTCGTCTCGATGGGCGTGCCGCTGGCGACCGCGATCGGCGACGGTGCCGTTCGCACCGTTGGAATCTGGCAGGGCTCGTGCGCAGAACTCGTGAAGAGCCTGGTTCCCGCCGGGGTTCAGGTCGTTTCGGCCTTCCAGAATGTCCCGGCGCAGCGTCTTCAGCACCTGGCGGAGCAAGTCGACTGCGACGTGCTGGTCTCCGGCGCCAGGGTGCCCCGCGAGCGCGTGATGGAACTGTGCGAACTGGTTCCGGGCCTGAGGGCCGTAAACGCGGGGCCGTTGGCAAATGCGCGCATCGTCGAGGCGATCACCGCGCTGCTCATCGGTCTCAACGCTCGCTACAAGGTCTCCGAGGGCCTCGGAATTCGAATCACGGGCCTGCCGGACAGCGACTCGAGCAGATAGGCAAAACCCCTTATTTCTCCATATCTTATGTTGCTGCTGGGCAATTCCGGGGCACACCGGCTGCAGCGGGTTTCGAGAACCGGTATTCTGGAATCGGTATGAGACTCAAGGGGTTGTGCCCTTCACGTCCTTGAACCGCCATATTTTGTGGGTTTCGTGTTGACACCCCCGACTGCCGGTTGTAAGAAGCCCGGTTGGGGATGAGACATGTCCCTCTGGCGGCCTGGGGGGTTTCTTTGAAACAGGCGGTCGTTGGAGGGAAGCGAGCTTGGAACGGGATGGAGGACCTGAACCTCGCTCGGGGGCCCCGGACGTACCGGGGCCTCTCTCGTCTCCGGGATTTTTTGCCCGACCCTTTGCGGCAAACAGAAGTCGCACCGGGGTGGGCGTTTCGTCTCCAACGCCGGCGCGTGTCTGAGGCGCCCATCGCAGATTCGCGCATTCGGGAGGGCACATAGCTATCGGTGGCCAGGTGGGGCACCGAGATTCGATCCAAGGGCGGACAAAAGTGGCGGTCAGAAGGACTTCCACGCCAGGGGGAAAGGTGAACGGGACGCCGACCACGGAATCGCGGGGCACGGTAGGAGCGAACCAGGGGATGAGTGCCACCGCGAGGAGCGGTCGTCGCCGCGAGAAACGCAAGCCGAAGGGGCTTTCGATTCCCCGACATTTCACCCGGTCGGGTGAGGACCCGTTCGATGGGGTCGAGTGGCAACTGCGCAATGCCAGGATCACCGATGATCAGGGCGAGGTCGTCTTCGAGCAGACCGACGTCGAGGTTCCGAAGGCGTGGTCCCAACTCGCGACCAATGTCGTCGTCTCCAAGTACTTCCGCGGTCACATCGGTACACCTGAGCGCGAATACAGCGTCAAGCAGCTCATCGGGCGCGTGGTCGGCCGCATCGTGGAGTGGGGCGAGGCTTCGGGCTACTTCCGTACGGATGAGGATCGCGACGCCTACCGCGATGAGCTCAAGCACATCCTGGTGACGCAGCGGATGGCCTTCAACAGTCCCGTGTGGTTCAACCTCGGGATCGAAGACACACCCCAGCAGGCGAGTGCCTGCTTCATCAACTCGGTAGACGACACCATGACTTCGATCATGGATCTCGCCAAGACCGAGGCGATGTTATTCAAGGGCGGCTCGGGCGCAGGGTCGAACCTCTCGAAGATCCGCTCCTCGAAGGAGAATCTCGCGGGCGGCGGAGTTGCGTCGGGTCCGGTCTCTTTCATGAAGGGCTTCGACGCCTTTGCCGGCGTGATCAAGAGCGGCGGCAAGACCCGCCGTGCCGCGAAGATGGTGATCCTGGACACCGATCACCCGGACATCATGGAGTTCATCCACTGCAAGGCCGCGGAGGAGAAGAAGGCCTGGGCGCTCATCGACCAGGGCTACGACGGTGGCTTCAACGCTCCGGGCGGCGCCTACGACTCGGTGTTCTTCCAGAACGCCAATCACTCGGTGCGGGTCACCGACTCGTTCATGCACGGCGTGCTCTCGGACGGCGACTGGCAGACTCACGAGGTGCTGACAGGCAATTCCTGTGACAACTACAAGGCGCGGGAAATCCTCCATGCGATGGCCGAGGCGACCCACGTCTGCGGAGATCCCGGTGTCCAGTACGACACCACCATCAATCGCTGGAACACGGTCAAGGCTTCGGGTCGCATCAACGCGAGCAATCCCTGTTCCGAGTACATGTTCCTGGACGACACGGCGTGCAACCTGGCGAGCTTGAACCTGATGCAGTTCCTCGACGAGGACGGTCGATTCGACGTGGAATCGTACCGGCGGGCGGTGGCCATCACGATCCTCAGCCAGGAGATCATGGTCGATCACGCCGCGTATCCCACTCCCGCGATCGAGCGAAACAGTCACCTGTTCCGCACGCTCGGTCTCGGCTATGCCAATCTCGGGGCCCTGCTGATGGCGTCGGGCCTGCCCTATGACAGTGACGCCGGCCGGAACGTGGCGGCTGCGCTGACGTCACTCATGTGTGGACAGGCCTACCTGGCCTCGGCCGAAATTGCAGAGGCGATGGGTCCGTTCTCGCGCTACCGGGTCAACCGAAAATCCTTCCTGGAAGTGGTGGGTATGCACAAGGCCGCGGCGGACGCGGTTCCCAGCTCCGGCGTGCAGGTGGATCTGCTCGACGCGGCCCGCGAGAGTTGGGCGGCGGCCCTCGCCGCAGGGCGCCGGCACGGCTTCAAGAATGCCCAGGTCACGGTTCTCGCTCCTACGGGAACGATCGCGTTCATGATGGACTGCGATACCACCGGTGTGGAGCCGGACATCGCTCTCATCAAGTACAAGAAGCTCGTTGGCGGCGGGTTGCTCAAGATCGTGAACAATACGGTTGCGATGGCGCTCGGTCGCCTCGGCTACGCCGCGGACGAGGTCGACGCGATTACCGCTTACTTGGACGAGCACGAGACGATCGAGGGAGCACCGGGGCTGCACGAAAAGCACCTGTCGGTCTTCGACTGTGCGTTCCGCCCCGTCAACGGGAGCCGCAGCATAAAGTGGATGGGTCACCTGCGGATGATGGGCGCCGTGCAGCCCTTCCTGTCGGGAGCGATCAGCAAGACCGTGAACCTGCCGGAAGACGCCAGCGTCGACGACATCACCCAGGCTTATATCGAAGGCTGGAGGCTCGGCCTCAAGGCATTGGCTGTGTACCGCGATGGCAGCAAGCGCACCCAGCCGCTCAACGCCGGTAGGAATGAAGAGAAGAAGACCGAAACCGACGCCCTCCGGCCGGTGCGACTGAAGCTCCCCGACGAGCGCAGCGCCGTCACCCACAAGTTCTCGATTGCAGGTCACGAGGGCTATCTGACGGTGGGCCTCTACGAAGACGGGCAGCCCGGTGAGATCTTCCTGCGCATGGCGAAGGAGGGCAGCACGGTCTCCGGCCTGATGGACACGATCGCGACCATGACGTCAATCGCGCTCCAGTACCGCGTTCCGCTCAAGACGCTGGTGGACAAGTTCAGTCACACCCGCTTCGAACCTGCAGGTTTCACGAACAACCGCGAGATCCCGATCGCCAAGTCGGTGATGGACTATGTTTTTCGGTTCCTCGGAAACCGTTTTCTCCAGGGTGAGCCGGTGGTGGACGACGAGCAGGAGACCGACGCGGAGGCGGCGGGACTCGATGGCGAGTCCGATCGAAGGCCGGAGCTGGCGGCTGTGGCCGGTGGCGCAGGCGATCCGGTGGGAGCCTACGCCATGATCAACCAGGCCGACGCACCGAGCTGTAGCGATTGCGGCTCGATCATGATCCGCAACGGTGCTTGTTACAAATGTCCCAACTGCGGGAGCACAAGCGGCTGTAGCTGAGTCGCACGCAGATCGACGGTGCACCTGATCGGGGGGTAAGGGGCGCCGGGGAGCGCGGAGGGTTCTGGCGCATGGCGCTCAGAATACTCCGCGCTTCTGCGTTTCAGAGCTCGATGCTGGAGCTGCCGATCGCCGTTGGGCTAGTAGTTCCAGCGGCCGTACTGGAAGCGGAAGATTTCGGTGATCGGGATCGTGGAGGCGATGCGGCACTCTATCGCGTCGATGCCCTTACAACTGTAGACGTGTTCGGTGTATCTGAGCAGTCCGAGGTAGGGTGCCTGGGGGTGCCCCGTGGTCTGTAGTTCCACGCTGTAGTCGTCGCCATAGCCGCGGTAGGTCAGCAACGGGTCGGCGGCGCTGCGGATCACGGTCGGTTTGGTCCGGTTTTTCATTTCGAGTTTCCGGACCTTGCCCATCCAGGTGGTGGCGAACTCCTGAAACGAGACCTCGGCTTGGTGGCGCCCGGAATCAGGGATCGCGGCGGGGGAGCCCGCCCAAGCCGGGGCTGCGATCGCGAGGAGAAGTGCGAGTATTCTGTACATATGCGTCCCTCAAAATCCGGGTCGTTCCCGGTCTGTTCGGCGTCTTCAGGTGAGGACTGAAGGCGCAGGACTTGCTCGTGCACCCGCGGGTGCCAATGCCGGTCCAACGTCACGAGACCTTGCGCATGCAAAACCAGCCGCACCCCGCTGACTTCATCGCATCTCTTGCACCCGCCCTGCGCACTGCTGCGGCGCTCGCCCGTGATCTCGAGGGTCGAGTGGCCAACCGACCGAAGACCGGGGAGCAGAGTCCGGTGAAGGCCGCGCTCACGGCGGCGGATATGGTCGTCCAGGAGACGTTGCTGGGCGCGCTTCGCGCCGATCTTCCGGGTGTGGCCCTGGAGGCGGAGGAGGACACGCCCACCGCGGCCCACTTCGCGAAGGCTGGCCCCACCCTCGTGGTGATCGACCCCATCGACGGCACGCTCCGCTTCTACCTGGAGGGTCTCGGTCCCTATGCCATCATGGCCGGACTGGCGTCAGAGGGCGTCTACAGCGGGGCTCTGGTGGCGCTGCCGCGGGAGGATCTCTTCCTGGATGCGCTCCGCGGCGAGGGTGCCCGGATTGCCCGCTCCAACTCGGAGCCGACTTCCCTGCGCTGCTCTCGCGAAGGTCACCGGGTGCTGGTCTCCCACGATCTACCCCGCTCCGCGGTCGGGGTGCTGCTCGCCGCAGGTTTCGAGGTCGCACCGGCGAGCGGTGGCGCTATCTCGGTGGCACCGCTGATCCCCGGCGTGCGGGCCGGGATCCGCCTGGTGCGCGGCGGCTCGGTGAGCGTCCGGGGCCGCATCGGGGCGCTGATCTCCCGCGAGGCGGGCGCGCGGGTCTGCGGCGCAGACGGACAGCCCTTTCCCGAGGAGATCCGCGAGCCGGCGAGCACGCTCCTCGTTGCGGCCGACGACGAAGACCTCGCCGTCCTGAAGGTTGCAGCGGCCGCCGCGCAGGCCTGACTCGGCTCGGCGGCATCTGTTCGCCGCGCCTACATCCGCGTGTAGTCAGGTCCCTCGCCGCCTTCGGGCGGCGTCCAGGTGATGATCTGATACGGATCTGCGATGTCGCAGGTCTTGCAGTGCACACAGTTCTCGTGGTGGATGAAGAGCTTCTTTCGGCCCGGACTTTCGGTGTCGTTCACCATCTCGTAGACGGCCGCCGGACAGAAGCTCTCGCAGGGGTTGCCGTACTCCTCGGCGCAGGTGGTGCTGCACAGGTCGGTGTCCGCGACTACCAGGTGCGAAGGCTGGTCGGCCTCGTGGGCCGTGCCGCTGAAGCCCACGAGGTGTTCCTTCGAAAACGTGAGCTTTCCATCGAATTCGAACGCTTCCTTCTCGCGCTCGTTCGGCGGCAGTTCGGAGAGCTTCTTCATGTGGGTGTGCCCGGCACGTACTCCGATCTCGTCGACGAGGCCGCGGCCGCCCGTCACGAAGGTGAGCGGGATGTTCTGGAGGAAGAAGAAGGTGCCCTTCTCCCAGGAGCCGTGGAAGTTGCGATCGGCCGCATGCTCGTCGTAGATCCAACTCCCGCGCACGCGCTCGGCGTAGCCGCCCAGCGTCTTCGAGGAGAAATCCTGTGCGTCGAGCGCCTCGACGATCGTCTCCGCAGCCAGCATGCCCGATTTCATCGCCATGTGGACGCCTGCCAGGCGCGCGGCGTTGCACATCGAGGCAGAGTCTCCGACGAGCATCGCACCGTCGTGGTAGAGCTTCGGCTGGGCGTAGAGCCCGCCGGTGGGCAGGCATTTCGCGCCATAACGCACCAGTTCGGCACCCTCGAGGAGATTGCGCATCCAGGGATGGGTCTTGAACTTCTGCGCCTCGAGGTGCGGGTCGGTGTGCGGGCTCTCGCCGTCGAGTCCGGTGACGTAGCCGTACGAAATCAGGTTGTCGCCCATGTCGTACATGAACATGCCGACGAACTTGTGCTTCAGAAGTTCGGGCAACATCATTCCGTGGATCACGCGTCCCGGCTTGTGTTTCTTCGGGTCGATCCTCCAGATCTCCTTGACGCCGGTCTCGAAGGTCTGCGGGTTTGCACCCTGGAGGTCGAAGCGCTCGATGAGCTGCTTCGCCAGCGTTCCGCGCACGCCTTCGCCGATCACGGTGACCTTGGCGAAGATGTCCATACCGGCCGCGAATGTTCCCTTCGGTTTGCCGTCTTTGTCGACGCCCATGTCGCCAGTGCGTACGCCGACTACGCGGCCCCCCTCGGTCAGGATCTCGTCCCCGGCGAATCCCGGGTAGATGTCGACGCCGGCCGCCTCGGCGCGCTCGCCGAGCCACTTGGCGACGTTCGACAATGAGATGACGTGGTAGCCGCGCTTGTGAAAAGGCGGCGCGAATATGGCTGGCACGGGAAGCGCGTGCTTGTTCGTGAAGAGATAGAGCCAGTCGCTATTGCAGATATTTTCAGTCGGGAAACCCTGGTTTTCGAAATCTGGCACGAGTTCGGCGATCGCCTTCGGGTTCATGCAGGCCCCCGAAAGCATGTGGTCTCCCACGCCCGCGCTCTTCTCGAGCACGAGCACGGTCGGAGGTTCGATCGGTCTGCTCCCACGGGTTTCGGCTGCTTCGTTGAACGCCGCGACCTGATTCATCAGGTGGATTGCCGAGGCGAGGGTCGCGGGGCCGGCGCCGACGTAGAGGACGTCGACCTCCATGCTCTCGCGTTCGATGGGTTGGCTCATCTGGACGACCTCCGGTCGCAGCGCGTGGGGAAGGGGGGCTTCGGGGCGCGAAGTCGCCGCGGACGATAGCGCGGCTCAGTGGGCTTCGGAGATAAGGAGCGCCCTGCGAAAGATCCAGAACATGACCAGCGCAACGAGCATCATGCCGCCCGCGATCACGAAGGGCCCTCCCAGGAACCATCGCTCCATTACCAGCCCCCCGAGCGCGGGCCCCACGATGCGGCCGGTCGTGGCCATGGCCTGGCTCTGGCCCAGCAGTTCGCCGGCGTTGTCCGCTTCGCAGGCCCTGGAGTAGAGGCTCGTGAAGGTCGGGAATGTGACGCCGTTGCCGAACGCGAGGAGCGTGCCCACGGGGTATAGCCAGACGAAGCTAGGTGCCCAGGCCACCGTTGCGAGGCCGATGGCCATGGTGAACATGCCCAGGGCCACGAGACGGCTCTCCCCCACTGCGGCTACGAGCCGCCGCAGCAGCACGCCCTGGGTCACGAAGAGCACGACACCAATCCACGCGAACAGGTAGCTGATGTCGAGCGCCTGCTTTCCGAACTGTTTGCCGGCGTAGAGCGTGATCAAGGCCTCGAGCACTGCAAATGCGCTGAAGAGGTGGAAGAAAAAGTAGAGGTACAGGGCGATGCGGCGGTCGTGGACCATCATCATCACCCGCACCGGCGTGGGGATGAATGTCTGGCGCAGCTCCTTCCAGTTCGGCGGTTCGAGTTCTACCGGTCGAGATTCGGGGAGCCACGCCCAGGCCAGCACGAAGTTCACCGCCGCCAGCGCCGCCACCGAGTAGAAAGGCGCCTTTTCGTCGATCTCGGCGGTGATCCCCCCCAGTATCGGGCCGACGATCATCCCGGCGCCGAAGGCGGCACCGATGATTCCCATTCCGCTCGCCCGTTCGGACGGCGACGTCACGTCGGTGACCACCGCCTGGGCGGTTCCGATGCTCGCGGCGAAAAACCCCGCCAGGGCACGGGCCGCGTAGATCATTTCTATCGAGTCCGCGAACGTCAGCATGACGAAGGAGCCGACGGTTCCGAGGAGGGAGACGAGAATCACCGGCCGGCGCCCGATCCGGTCGGAGACCCAGCCCCACACCGGCAGGAAGACGAGCTGCGCCAGCGCGTAGACCGACAGGATGAGCGCGACCTCGAAATCCGAGGCCCCGAGCCGCTCCGCGAAGAGCGGCAGTACCGGGATCAGGACCGTGAAGCCGATGAAGTCGATGAGGATCGTGAGGAAGACGATGAACAGGACGGCCCGGGGACGGGTGGGACCGGGCGTTCCCGGCGCTTCGAACGCCGGTTGCACCGCGTCGGGCGGCTCGGGTCCACTCATCGGGGCGCGCAGGGTAGCACGCAGAAGCTCATGCAAGCCTATAATCGCCGCGATGGGTGGACACACTTCGGGACTCGTCGATATCGTGCGGGACTTCATCGCCGCCGATCGGGCGTTGTGCGACCTGGTGAGCCGCTATCGGGGCGGCGAATTGCAATGGGATGAGGTGCGTGCACTCGTCGCCGATGAGGAGAGGAGTCCGCTCTTCCGTCTGAAGGAGCGATCCCACGCGCTCTTCCGCTCCGAGACGGAGGACGGGCGGATCGTCCGGCATCGGGAGGTACTTTTCGATCTGGCGGTTGGGTCGCTCTTTCACGAAGCGATGAAGTTCAGAGAGAACTTCTACCAGCGTGTCGTCTACGGACCGCGTGTGCGCGAGCTGAAACGGGAAGCGGGCGCGGAGGCGCTCTTTGGCGAGTTCGAGAAGATCTTTGAGGCGGGTGCCGACGCATTGGACGCGGGTGCCGCGGAGACGGAGGCTTTGCTCGAGCGCAGCCGCGAGCAGCTCGTGGACCTGCTTGCCCAGTACCGGGGCGAGGGCCACGTGGCGCGCTACCTGGTGGAGCAGTCGGAGCAGGTCGAGGCGGCACTGGGCCGCGGCCTCGCCCAGATCCTCGAAACCGTGTACGGCAGCGAAGCGGCGGGTTGGGAGCTGGCGGGTCGGTCGTACGTCGGCAGCGGATACTTCGAAGAGGCCGGCGAGGCGCTTCGCGAAGCGCTCGAGCGTGGCGGTTGCCGCGCGCAGCTCTCACCGCTCTCGGATTACGCCGCGGGTATGGCCGCTTATATGCGCGGCGAGTATGCGTCGAGTGTGGAGTCCGTCGCACGCTGGGCAGCCGCTGATGTCGCGCGCGAAACTCAGCTCGTGCATCAGGCCTGTGCTGCGCTTTCGCGGATGGACCGGCTGTCCGAAGATCCCGAACTCGTCGAGGCTGCCGCCAGCGTCGTGGCGCGGCTCGGCGGGGAGAAGGTCTAGGCCCCATGTACCCCGAGATCTTCACCGTCCCGGGCACCAGTTTTGCCATCAGCAGCTTCGGCGTGATGCTGGCACTGGCTTTTCTGACCGGAGCATGGCTCGCAGGCCGCCAGATGGGCGAGAAGGGTCTCGATCCAGAACTCGCCTGGACGCTGCTGCTCTACGTCATGATCGGCGGCGTGGGCGGGTCGAAGCTCTATTTCGCCGTCGATATGTGGCTGCGCACGGGAGGCCCGTTCACCGGCTTTCTGTTCTCGAGGGGGGGCATCACCTTCTACGGCGGCTTGATCGGCGCCATCCTCGTTGGCGCCTGGGGCTGCCGGCGCCATGGCGTTCCGGTGAAGATCTTCATGGATTGCTGCGCGGTTTCGACAGCGGTTGGCCAGGCGATGGGGCGTGTCGGCTGCTTCCTGGTCGGTGACGATTACGGGAAGGTTACCGACGTGCCGTGGGGCGTTGCTTTTCCCCAAGGCATGCCGCCCACGAATGATCTCGTCCACCCAACCCAACTCTACGAGATGGCCTGGCTGTTGCCGGTGGCGGGCCTTCTCTGGAGCCGGCGGTGGCGCAGTCCGTTTCTCTTCGGCGAATATGCGGCGCTCAACGGGCTCGGGCGGCTCGTCATCGAGAACTGGCGCGTGAATCCGAAGCTGGCGCTCGGCATGACCGAACCCCAGTGGATCGGGATCGGTCTGATCGTCTTCGGGGTTGGGGGCTGGTTCTACTACCGCCGTCAGGTCTGAGGAAGCGTGACGTGGAAGGAGGCGCCCGTGCCGGGCGGGTTCTCGACCCACGCACGGCCGCCGTGCGTCTCGGCGATCTTGCGCACGATTGCGAGTCCCATGCCGGTCCCGCTGCGGCCGTTCCGGTCCCGGGTGAGGCTTTCGAAGGGCTCGAAAATCCGCTCGTGGTGTTCCGGGTCTACGCCTCGGCCGTAGTCGCGCACCGTGATCTGGTGCAGGCCAGCCTCGTCGCGGATCGCCACGCTGATCTTTCGGGGCTCGCACTCGCCCATGTGCTTCACCGCGTTTCCAATCAGGTTGGAAAAGACCTGATAGAGGCGGGTGCGGTCGCAATAGACCAGGGGAGGGTTCTCGGGGACCACCAGCTGGATCTGCTCCGCATCGAGCTGGGGCTTCAACTCCGCCGCGAGTTGGGCGAGCACGCAGCGGGGATCGACGAGCGCCGGGCACTCGCCCGTCTGGCCGATGCGCGAGAGCTCCAGGAGGTCGTGGATCAGCATCTCCATCGTCTGGCCCGCCTGCTCGATGCGGTCGACGAAATGCGTGCCGGTGTCGTCGAGCCGATCGGCGTAGTCCTGGCGCAGCAGGCGCGAAAAGCCCAGCAGCGCCACCAGGGGTGAGCGCAGGTCGTGGGCCAGCGTGTTGATGCAGTGCTCGAGTTCGGCGTTGCGGCGCGTCAGATCGGCCAGCGCATCCCCCGGGGACGGCCGTCCCAGCTCTATCATGAGCGCATGGACTCGATCTGTACTCGATGGCGTCTTGCGGGGCTGCGGGGGGGCAGTCATTAGCTGGGGCTATCTCCGCTACAGGAGACTCCATTCCCTCTGCGCTCGTGCCCTATCGCAGACTGGCCTACTGCGGGCACGCAACACTCGGATTTTGGAAGCCTCCCGGCTCTCTCGAACTCCGCCCCCACCTGCCGCACAAATCCTAACACTGATTTTTCAGAACGGTCAACGTCGGAAACCTAATTACCTCTCTCAAATTCCCATTGCAGCCAAGGAGACACCGCATTAAGCCGGTTTCGGCGCCCCGTGGGGTCCCCGTGTGCTCGAGGTCACATTTCCGGGAAGACAAACGTGCGTTTAGTCGGGCGAAGTTTCGGAATGATTCGCACCCACGTCGTCGCACTCGCGCTCGCCTCGCTGTCGCTCCTGTCCGACGGACGCGACGGTCGAGTCGGCACCCGCGAGTCCGCCCCGGCGCAGGCAATGCGCAGCAAGACCTTCGGCGTTGTGCAGGTCTCCGCTTATCTGGTCCGTTTGAATCCGGATCTCCGAGCGCCGGAACGGGAGCAGATCGCGGCGGCGGTTGTGAAGTACAGCGCGAAGTACCGGCTGGAGCCCTCGCTCGTGCTCGCCGTCATTACCGCTGAGAGCAGCGCGCGACCCTGGGTGCGCAGTTCGAAGGGTGCGGTGGGCCTGATGCAGGTGATGCCCCACGTGGTGGGCGGGCTGCCGGTCGCCGGGAACCTGACCTCGATCGAGACGAATATCGAGGCGGGTTGCCTGATCCTGGCCGACAACATCCGGCGTCTCGGCGAGGATCGCGGGATCCTGGCCTATTTCTGGGGAAACGACATTCGCGGTGAGGCCTACCTGGAGAACGTTCGCGCGGTTCGCGCGGCGATCCTCCGCCACGCCTCCTAGGCGCACGTGCTAGCCTGCGGGCGTGGTGATCCGCCGCGTCGAGTCCCACTTCCCCGGGGGCGGCGGGCGGGCGCTGTTTGCGCGGGGCTGGCTGCCCGAGGTGCCCGAGCGCGCGGTGACGCTCGTCCACGGCTTCGCCGAGCACACGGGCCGCTACGAGCGCCTGGGGACCTGGCTCGCCGAGCGGGGCTGCGCTGTCCACGGCTGCGACCTTCAGGGCCATGGCCGCTCGGAAGGACCCCGTGGGCACGCCGCTTCCTTCACCGCCCTGGTCGAAGACACCGAGGCCTTTGTCGGCTGGGTGCGCAGAGAGCATCCTGGCAAACCGCTCTTCGTATTCGGTCACAGCATGGGAGGCCTGATCGTCCTGGGCCTCACGGCCCTGCGTGCCCCGGAGCTGGCGGGGGTCGTGACGAGCGGTGCTGCCCTGCATCCGGCCGAACTGCCCCCGAAGCTGCAGATCTGGGCGCTGCGCTTGCTGCGGCTGCTCCTGCCGCGCCTGCGGCTGAGCCGGCCGATTGCCGAGGATGCGCTCTCGCGCGATCCGGAGGTCGGGCGCCGCTACAGAGCGGACCCACTCGTCTTCCAGTTCATGACGCTCTCGCTCGCCTGGGCTGTCTACGACGGCGCGCGCCGCACGCTGGAAGCGGCTCCCGATGTTTCGCTCCCGGTGCTACTGCTCCACGGGGGCGAAGATCCGCTTGTCCTTCCGACGGGGAGTCGCGCATTCTACGCAGCGCTCGGCTCTCCCGGCAGCGATCTGCGGATCTACCCCGGACTGCGACACGAGATCCTGAACGAGCCCGAATGGGAGAGCGTAGCGATCGAGTGCGTCGAATGGATGCGCGAGCGGGAGGCCGATTGAGTGCCGGAGCGGCTGACCCATCTCGACTCCGAAGGCCGCGCGCGCATGGTCGACGTCGGTGAGAAGTCGGTGACTCACCGCGTCTGCGTGGCCCGGGGCCAGGTGCGAATGGCCGGCGAGACGCTGGCACGTATCGCCGAGGGTCGCATTCCAAAGGGGGACGTGCTGGCTACGGCGCGCATCGCGGGCATCCAGGCGGCCAAGCGAACCGACGAGTGGATTCCGCTCTGCCACTCGTTGCCGCTCGATTCCGTGGTTCTGGAACTCGAGCCGGATCCGACGGGTCCCGGCATTCGGATCGAGGCCAGGGTCGAGGCCCATGCCCGGACCGGGGTCGAGATGGAGGCCCTGGTTGCCGTCTCGGCCGCCGCGCTCACACTCTACGATATGTGCAAGGCCATCGACCGCGGCATGAGCGTCGAGGGCGTGCGCCTGGTCTCGAAGAGCGGTGGAAAGAGCGGTGAGTGGCGGCGAGCCGACGAACCCGAGTCGGCTGTTCCCGCGGGGTCGGGCCAGCGCGGTAGTGCATGAGTGGAGAAAGCGACGAAAGGGCGGAACCGGAGCTCTCGGACCGGTGTCCCACATACTCGAGGCGGAAAGTGACGGTACCGATGGTCGAAGCACACCCGGCAACTGTTGTCTCGGGGCACGCCCGTGGGTTGCCCCTCCGGACGATCGACGATCCGGATGCCGCCCTGGTCGAGCGCTGGCAGTCCGGGGACGAGGCGGCCTTCGAGACGCTCGTCCGCCGCCATGAGCGCCGGGTATTCGGATTGCTGATGCGGATGTTGGGCAATCGCGACGACGCTTTGGATGTGTCCCAGGAGACCTTTCTGAGCCTCCACCGCCACGGCCATCGCTTCCGCCGCGAGGCGCGCTTCTCGACCTTCGTCTACCGCGTCGCAGCAAATGCGGCGCTCAACCGCCGCCGCAGCCTCGGACGCAAGCGCAGCCGCGAGCAGGCGCTCGCCCGGCGGCAGGAGGCCGGCTTCGACCGGCCCCAGAGCCCCCGCGATCCCGAGGCGGCCGCAGTGGGTGTCGAGGCACAGGCACGGGTGCAGCGGGCCCTGCTCGAGCTACCCGACGACTTGCGGTTGACACTCGTCCTATACGACCTCGAGGGGCAGTCCTACGGCGACATCGCCCGGTCCCTCGGGATTCCGGAGGGCACCGTGAAATCGCGGATTCACCGGGCTCGAAACGCTCTGCGCGAAGAGTTGCGCTCGTTCGTAGCCGCCGGCAGGGGAGGAAAGGTGTCGTGAAAACAGACCGAGTCCGCGCTCGGCTGAGCGCTTATCTCGAAGGGGACGTCAGTGCCCGCGAAGCGATCCGGATCGAATCCGCCTTGGAGGCGAATTCCGAGCTTCGCGAGGAGCTCCGCGGATTGCAGGCGACCGTGAGCCTTTTGCGTGGGCTGCCCCAGCCCGAAGCCCCGCCCGCCCTGGCCGAGCGCGTCGTAGCACGTATCCGGGCCGGGGAGGCAGACCCGGTCCGTTGGCGGGACTGGCTCCACCGCCTGTTCGAGCCGACGTTTGCAGTTCCACTCACGGTCTCGGCCGTTGCCCTGCTCGTTTTCATCGGTACGCCGCCGGCGGTCCTGACCGGTGTCGGGTCCGCGCCGGGCACACCGATTGCCGGGGTCGATTCGCCGGTTTCCGCGGTTACGGTCGCCGGCGAAATGGGTGGCCCGCAGACTCCGAGTGTCCGCCCGCTCGGAGGCTCTTCTCCGCGGATGTTGAAATCGCAACGCTTGCAGATGATGCGCAGGCTTCGGGGGGCCGGCCATCCGCACTCCGCCTGGTTGGCGTCGCAGATGGAACCGGCCGGTGACGTCGTCCTCGCCAGCTTCTCTCAGGGGTCCGAGCGCCGCTGATCGGATCTGCCAGGCGGCGCAAGCCCCCGTGCACAGCGAGCGTTTTCTGAGCGCGCCGGCGGCGTTTGCCCGACGCTGCGAGCCCCCGTACCCTGCGCTGGATCTGCAGTGACGAGGTTTCGTGCACCGGATCACAACGCTCTTGCTCGCCTTCTTGCTCGCCTTCGCCCCGTCGCTGGAAGGGCGCTCGGAGGAGGAGCTCGAGGTGGTCGAGCTGATCCCGGACAAGCGGGCGAGTTGGAGTCCGACCTCTCTGTTTTCTCCGATCACGAGTCTCTTCCGCGGTGGACCCGCCCACTGGTATTCACAGCGCGAGATCGTGGTGCGGACCACACCACCGGGCGCTGCCCTCGATTTTTTCTACGTGAGGCGGAGCTTCCAGAGGGGCTTCGAGCAGGGAGACGCTCCCAGCAAGGTCGTGCTGCCCAGCCCCTTCGAGGCCGGACCCCATGACACGCTCAAGGTGCGCGCGTTCCACGATGGATATCGGCAGAAGGAGGTGAGCATCGACGTTCGGGGTCACGAGAAAGAGATCCTGATCGAGCTCGAACCCGTGGCCAACTCGCTCGTCGGGGTCACCCACCTCTACTTTGCCGACCGCGCCTCCATCAGCTTTCTCACCGAAGAGCACGCCACGTTCCGCGTGCAGAAAACGCCGGACGGATATTCCCTCATCTTGCTCGAGACGGGTGTCACGCCCGCGGCGTCCGAGTCGCTCGGAGCGGCAAACGACGCACTCGTGGCGGGCCTCGTACCTCAGCAGCTCGGCCAGGACCTCGTCGTTCGCCTCCAGCTGACCGAGGTCGCACGCGAGGGCGAGATGGAGCTGCGCCAGCGGCAATCCTACGACGCCGTGCGGCGGCTCAACCGCTTCTCCATCGATATTGCTCCGAAAAATCCGAGCGCGAGTTCGGTGCAGCGTGCACACGCAGCACTTGCGCGGGTCCGAGTTGCTGACGTCAGCGGGTGCGCGCTGCGTTACGAAGAAACCCTGCGCAAGAAGCTCGACGCGGCGGGCCTGGCGCGCGCTCTCACACCGAGCGGTTCCTTCACGGACCCCTATCTGCGTGCCGCCATGCGGCGCCTCGGTGCGGTCTCGCCCGGCGCGGCCGTGGTGTTGGCAGACGGGACCACCTATCGGACCGACCTGCCGATCGAGCTCTCGGCGGCGTCGAGTCAGGCGGCCGAGGTGCGCGGGTACCTGGCACTGCTGCGGCGGTTCGTGACCGAGCTCGAAGACAAGTCCTACCGGCGTGAGACGCTGCGCGGGCTGATCGCGCCCGAGGTCGGTCCGTCTGACTTCGACGCGATCCTCGACGAGAGCGAGGTGGCCGAGCGGCTCTGCCTCGCCCGCGCGAGCTGACGCAGCCTCGCCCCCGGCACGCGCTATTCTTTTTGGACCGCGGTCCCGCGGAGTTTCAATGCGAGACCGTCCTCGCGAGCGCCTGGAGGCACTTGGTGCCGAGGCCCTGAGCGATGTGGAACTCGTGGCGCTACTGCTTCGCACCGGTGGTGGGGGTCTCGACGCGGTCGCCGTGGCGGTGCAGCTGCTGACGGCGAGCGGCGGTCTGGCGGGTACGGCTCGAGCCGCGGCCGCGGACCTTGCGGCGGTACCGGGTGTCGGGCCGGCAAAGAGTGCCACGTTGGGAGCCGCGTTCGAGTTGGGCCGCCGCCTCGCCGAACGCCGGCTCGACGCAGGGATCGCTGTGCGCGGTCCCGCCGACGTGCACGCCCATTTTCACCCGCACCTGCGCCACGCGGCCCAGGAATGCTTCATCACCGTGCTCCTCGACGGACGGCACCGCGTGATCCGTCATGCGCTCGTGTCGCGGGGTACGCTCACCGCCAGCCTGGTTCACCCGCGCGAGGTCTTCCGGCCGGCGCTTCGCGAGCCCGCAGCCGCCGTGGTCCTGGTGCACAACCACCCCAGTGGCGACCCCACGCCCAGCCGGGAAGACCGGGAGATCACCGAGCGGCTGGTGCGCGCCGGCGATCTCCTTGGCATTCCCGTGCTCGACCACGTGGTCGTGGCCGAACGCGGCTATGCGAGTCTGAGGGAGGAGTTGGCGGAGTGGCCGGGCGTTTGAGCGGCCCGGACATCTGTTTGCCCCAGGGCTCAAGCTGGCTCGACGGGTTGCCGATACCCGCTGGGGAGGTTTCCCATGACCCGATTCAGCGGCGATCACGCGCTCGAGTGCGCAGTCCGAGGGTACGAGCGACGCAAGGCCGACCGGGCCGATTTGGTGGTGCAGGTCGAGTACCGGACCGTCGACGAGCTGTTCTCGGAGTTCTCCCGCGACGTCAACGAGGGCGGAATCTTCGTGAAGACCGAAATTCCGCCCGTTCCGGGGACGCAGATCGATCTTCGGTTCCGTCTGCCCTGCGATGAGGAGCCCGTTCGAGCCAGCGGCGTGGTCGTTCACGTGGCCGATGGCTCTCGGGGCGAGCCGTCCGGCATGGGAATCGAGTTCGGTGAACTTTCTCCCGAGACCCGTCAGCGCGTCAACGAGTTGGTGCGGAAGCTCCGCGTCGCATCACCCGGCTAGGCCGCCGGGCGTCGCGCAGCCGTCGCAGTGCGTCAGAACGGAATGTCGTCGCC
Source organism: Deltaproteobacteria bacterium (assembly GCA_002729515.1). GTDB lineage: Bacteria > Myxococcota_A > UBA9160 > UBA9160 > SMWR01. The sequence continues at coordinate 19,697 of PBYF01000018.1, read as the reverse complement.
GCTGGCCGGACCGGGCGGGCCATCGGCCGGACCGGGCGGGCCATCGGCCGGACCGGGCGGGGGAGGCGCATCGCCGCCACTGCGGCCGACGCCGTCGCCGCGTCCTCCGAGGAAGGTCACCTGCTGCGCCACGACTTCCGTGGTCCTGTGCTTGTTCCCTTCCTTGTCCTCCCACTCGCGGGTTTGGAGGCGCCCTTCGATGTAGGCGCTGCGCCCCTTCTGCAGGTACTGGGCGCAGTTCTCGGCCTGCTTGTCCCACACCACGATGCGATGCCACTCCGTCCGCTCCTGGCTGCTGCCCTGTTTGTCTCGCCAGCGTTCGTTGGTGGCCAGGGTAAAATTGGCGACTGCCATTCCGCCCTTCGTATAGCGGAGCTCCGGGTCGCGACCGAGGTTGCCGATCAAGATCACTTTGTTGACGCTTGCCATGAAGGCCTCTCCGTCGGGATCGGGGGTGTCTTGAGATCATCCCTTCCCGACGAACGGGCGTCAAGCCAGAAGCGAATAGAACCTCGTTCCATGTTAACGGTTGTTCACGTCTTCTACAGATTTCCGCCGGCTCTGGGCCGCGCGCGGTATCCGGTGATCGGTATCTGCACCATGGTTTGGGCGAGCATCGGGGTTTTGCTCTTCCCTTCGACCGCAGCGGGCGCAAGCCCCACGGTGTCTTCGACAACCACACGCCCGGGTCCCGTGAAAGTTCGTCGCCGAGCGCGCGCTGGCATGGATTTGCGTCTTCGGCCGGGTGCTCGCGCCGGCCGACCCGTCCGGGAGGCGATCGCGGCCGGCTTCGATCCGGAATTCCGCACGGAGGAGAGCCCAGGGGCCACCCCGCACCGGCTGGGTTAAACTGACGTCACGACCCGTCCCAGGGGGTGAGGGGCGTGGGAAGGCATCGGCATGGCTAGGGCCGCCGCCGGACGGCGCAGGTCCAAGGAGACCCGCTCCGCAAAGGTGACTTCGCGGGTGGTGCGGGAGTGCGTCGGCGTAGCCCTCGTGGGGCTCGCGCTATTGCTCGCGCTCGGGCTCTGGACGTTTTCGCCCGACGATGCCCTTTTCGAGGCGGGGAACGTGGAAAACCGTGCGGGCGTGTTCGGGGCCACCACCGCCGCCGTCCTTTTCGGCACGCTCGGGCTCGGGGCCGTCGTATTCGTTGTGGCGCTCGGCTACGTCGGGCTCCGACTGCTCCTGGCTCGGGGAGTCCCGCCGCCCACATCGCGTTTCTGGGTGGGCGCGGTTCTCCTGATACTCGCGGCAGCCACGTTGCCGCCGCTCGTCGCAGAGGCATTCCCCGGCCGTGCGGCGGGTGTGCCGGTCGGTTGGCTGGGGCGGAGCCTCGCGAGTGCCGAGGGTCGATTTGTCGGGGCCTGGGGCGCGCTCCTCCTCAACGCGGTGATCGTTTCCATCGGCGCGCTGAGTTGGACCGGGGTGTCCACCGGTGCCGGGCTCGGTGCGATCGGCGTTGCCCTCGGGTGGGTCGGCGGCGCACTCGCCGCTGTCGCCATCTGGCTTTTCGAGAGCGTGAGCGCGCTGGCGGGCCGCGCGCAGCGTGCGACCCGCCAGCTCGGCATGGGCCTGGCGCGTGGTTTCGCGCGACTCGGGGTTTGGCGGGAGCAGCGCCGTCGGCGGGCGCGGGTTGCGGAGGCGGAGAGACCGGAGAGCGATCCCGCGTCCGCATCCGTTGAGGCGGCGTCCCCGAAGCGTCCCGCCGCAACCGGCTCCCCGATGATCGTGGATCACGCCGCGGACAGGGCGCGCGAGCGCACCGAGCACCAGGAGGCCTTCAGCTTCGAGGATACCGCTTCCTCCGGACCCTACCGGCTGCCCGACGTCACGCTCTTCCAGAAGCCGACTTCGCAGAAGCGCAGTTACGACCGCGACAGCTTGATCATGAACTCGCGCATCCTCGAGAAGAAGCTCGCCGACTTCAGTGTCGGGGGGCGCGTCATCACGGTCCACCCGGGACCTGTGATCACGATGTACGAGTTCGAGCCGGCCTCGGGCGTCAAGGTGAACCGGATCGTCAGTCTCTCCGACGACCTCGCGCTGGCCCTGCGAGCGCTGTCAGTGCGCATCATTGCGCCGCTTCCCGGAAAATCGGTGGTCGGGATCGAGGTGGCCAACCAGGAGCGGGAAACCGTCTGTATCCGCGACCTGGTGGACTCGGAGGCCTTCCGCGAAGACGGTACTCGGCTCAACATTGCGCTCGGCAAGGATATTTTCGGAAACCCGACCTTTGCGGACCTTACTCGGATGCCCCATCTGCTCGTCGCTGGGGCCACGGGAACCGGCAAGAGCGTTTTTCTCAATTCGCTCCTCTGCTCGATCCTCTGCCGGACGCCCCCCAACGATCTCAAGCTGCTGCTCATCGACCCGAAGCTCCTCGAGCTCTCGATCTACGAGGGAATTCCGCACCTCATCGCGGACGTCGTCACCAACCCGAAGCAAGCCGCTGCGGCATTGAACGGCATCGTGCACAAGATGGAGGAGCGCTACCAGATGATGGCGGCGCTCGGCGTGCGCAGCATCGATCAGTACAACGGCCGGGTGGCGAAGGAACTCGACGCCGGCAAGAAGACCTTCCGTCTGAGGCCGAAGCCCGGAGAGGAGGAGGGCGAAGAGGTGCCCTTCCGCCACTTCCCGTACATCGTGGTCGTTATCGACGAGCTTGCGGACCTGATGGTTGTCTCTGCACGCGAGGTGGAGGAATCGCTCCAGCGTCTGGCCCAGATGGCTCGGGCGGCGGGTATTCACCTCGTGCTGGCGACCCAGCGACCCAGCGTCGACGTCCTCACCGGCGTCATCAAAGCGAACTTTCCAGCCCGCATCTCTTTCCAGGTTTCCTCGCGGACCGACTCGCGGACGATTCTCGATCAGAACGGCGGCGAACAGCTGTTGGGGATGGGGGACATGCTCTTCCTCCCGCCGGGCACGTCGAAACTCCAGCGTGTTCACGGTGCATTCGTGACGGAGGAGGAGGTCGCGGAGCTCGTGAGCCAGCTCCGGCAGCAGGGGGCGCCGCACTTCGACGACGCACTGATCCGTGCCCAGGAGGAAGGCGAGGCCAGGGAGTCCGGATCGAACGAGGACGTGGACGAGATGTACGATCGCGCCGTGGCCATCGTGGCCGAGACGCGCAATGCCTCGATCTCCTACATCCAGCGGCGCCTCAAGGTCGGATACAACCGGGCAGCGCGCATGGTGGAGCACATGGAGAACGAGGGCGTCGTGGGACCGCAGGAGGGCACCAAGCCCCGCGAGGTCTATGTCAGCGCGATCGACGCGTGAATGCCGCCGGCTCCGGGTCGTCGAACGAGAGGTGAGGTTTCGTGCTCCGCACACCCTGTTGGCCCTCGTGCTCCTGGCGGCGTTGCCCGCGGGCGCCGATGAGAACGCATCCCAGTGTGCGGAGCGTGCCGTCGAGGCAGTGAAACAGCTCTACGCGAGCGTTGAGGACCTCAGCGCCCGGTTCAGCCAGGAATCGCGCTCCGTGGCGTTCGGGGGTCCCGGTGCCGTGACCCGGAGCCAGGGCAAGGTCGTATTCGCCAGGCCAGACCGGATGCGTTGGACCTACACGGAGCCGGAGCGAAGCCTCGTCGTGAGTGACGGCGAGTGGATGTGGATCCACGAGATCGGGAGCGGTGAGGCCCAGAAGCTCTCGGTCGCCGGGGGAGCGCTCTCCGGCGCAGCGATTCCGCTCCTGCTGGGCGAGGCGGACATCGCCGGGACCTTTTCCGTGCGCGAGGAGGCGTGTGAGGCGACCCGCGTGCGCGTCGTACTGACACCGCTCCAACCGGCGGCGTACGAGCGATTGCGCGTTGCCGTGGATCCGCAGACCGGGGAGATACTCGAGACTCAGGTCGTGGATCTGCTCGGCAACGAGACCCGAGTGGCCTTCACTGACATGCGCGTGAACACGTCACCGGATTCGGCATTGTTTCGCTTCGATGCCCCGGAGGGCGTCGAGGTGATCGAACTGGCCCCTCCGAACTGAAGCTCAAGACCCTCCGAACTGAAGCTCAAGAGGGTGGAATCTACAGAAAAAAGGAAATGAATCACCCTTGGAAAAGCAGCAGCACCGAGTTTCGCGGGGGTCGGGGGCTGTCAAATCGCCGGCGCTGGGGAGGGGAATACTGTCAACTCTCCGGCAACTCCAGTGCAGCATTGCATTGCGAGGCGGCACACCGAGCGCAGCGGGAGCCGGGCCGGAAAGTTCGGCCAGCGGCGGCTCGGTTACCTCGGGAGAACCGAGATGGATCCCGAACGCGGGATCGGTGTCAAAGGTCGTGGGAGTGTCGCCTGTGCAAGGACTTGCCATCGGCTGTGCACGCGGGATGCCGGTTGACACCCCGAGGCCCTCGGCTAGACTCGGATACCTAAAAAGTTTGTGTTTCCGCGAGGTTCTACGCTTTTCCGCGCACTCCTCCCAGAACCGGAATGCAGGTGTAGGGTGTAGGGGGAGGGGACCAGATGATGAGCGATGGCTTCATGACCTCGCCGCTCAACGGACTCTCACTACAGCGGGAGTGGTTCTTTTTCCACGGGACTCGAAGCGCTGGCTCCCTTTCCGGAGAGGGATGCGTGGTTTCGGGAGCCCTGTTAGAGGGTCCGTCTCGGTGCGTGCGGCACGGGTCTTGCTTTCTCGTTTAGCCGAAGCCTGCTCCCCCGAAGGGGGGAGGACGAACGAGGAGACATCGGCATGAGCGAGTTCGATTCGGGATCGGGCAGGAGGGGTTTCGTCCACGACGTAATGCGGCGGATCTCGTCGTCTGCGCCGTCGGACGAAGATGGTTCTGAGGGAAGTCCGGAACAGCGCGGGGACGCGCGCTCGTACCGCGATGAGGTCGAAGACCTCCAGGACGCGGTGCGGCTGTTCGGCAGTGACTCCGATGAGTTCCGGCGCCGACTCGATCGCCTGGTCGCCGAATTCGAAGCGCTGCGGCGCCGCTACCAGCTCACCCGGGAGCAGTGTGCGGATGCCGAGCGTCAGAACGAGCGCCTCGTGTCGGTGCTGCAGGAGGCCAAACAACAGATCGAACTTCTCAAGGAGGAGGTCGACAAGCTCTGCGCGCCGCCGAACAACTACGGCATCTTCAACTGCGCGAACAAAGACGGTACAGCGGAGATCTTGGTGGACGGTCGCCAGATGCGCGTAAACGTTCACCCAAATCTCGATGCCTTTACATTCGAAGAAGGTCAACTGGTCGTCCTCAACGAGGCCTTCAACGTAATCGAGGGGTCGGGCTATGTTCCCCGCGGTGAGATTGCTTCGGTAGTCGATCTGCTCGCCGACAACCGCGCGATCGTTCTCGGTCATACGGACGACGAACGCGTGGTGACCCTGGCGGAGCCGCTGCGCAGCGAGAAGCTCAAGGTCGGGGACCACCTGCTCTTCGACCCGCGCACCCACTTCGCCTTCGAGAAGCTTCCGAAGTCGGCGGTCGAAGAGGTGGTGCTCGAGGAGATTCCCGATGTCACCTACGAGAAGATCGGGGGTCTGGCGGAGCAGATCGAGACATTGCGAGACTCGGTCGAACTTCCCTACGTGCATCCCGAGATCTTCGCCGAGCACAAGCTGCGGCCGCCGAAGGGCATCCTTCTCTACGGGCCTCCGGGCTGCGGGAAGACGCTCATCGCCAAGGCCGTCGCGAACAGTCTGGCTCGGAGCATCGAGAAGCGCACCGGCAAGGAGACGAGCGCGTACTTCCTGAACGTGAAGGGACCGGAACTGCTCAACAAGTACGTCGGCGAGACGGAGCACAAGCTGCGCGAGGTCTTCAAGAAGGCTCGGGACAAGGCCAGCGAAGACGTGCCCGTCGTGATTTTCTTCGACGAAATGGACTCGCTCTTCCGTATGCGGGGCTCGGGAATTTCGTCGGATATGGAGGCCACCGTCGTCGCCCAATTCCTGGCGGAGATCGATGGTGTCGAGTCGCTCAACAACGTGATCGTCATCGGGGCCAGCAATCGGCAGGACCTGATCGATCCCGCGGTGCTGCGACCCGGCCGTCTCGATCTGAAGGTCAAGGTGAACCGACCCGACCGAGATGCGGCGCGTGAGATCTTTTCCAAGTATCTCACCGCGGATCTCCCGTTCCACGAGGAGGCGGTGCAGCAGTACGGTGGAGAACCGGATCAGATCGTCATTCGGATGATCGAAGACACGATCGACCGCATGTACCGCACAGACGATGACAACAAATTCCTGGAAGTCACCTACGCCAAGGGCGAGCGCGAGATCTTCTACTTCAAGGACTTCGCCAGCGGTGCGATGGTCGAGAACATCGTCGCGCGTGCCAAGAAGAAGGCGGTCAAGCGCACCATCGACCACGGCGAGCGCGGAATCCGGCTCGACGACATGATCGAGTCCGTGACCGATGAGTTCAAGGAGAACGAAGATCTTCCGAACACTACGAATCCCGATGACTGGGCCCGCATCTCCGGTCGGAAAGGTGAGCGTATCATCAACGTGCGCACGCTCATGACGGGCATGAATCGCAAGGAGCAGTCGATTGAGAACGTCACCTCGGGCCAGTATCTCTAGGGGGGCGCAGAACGCGCCGGTGATCTGATGGCCATTCCGAAGGTGATGGGTACGGAAATCGAGTACGGGATCACTGTGAAAGGCGATCCCGATTTCGATCCGATCTCGAGCTGCGTGCTGCTGGTCAACGCGTATCGCGAGGACCACGCGGGTGAGATTCTCTGGGACTACGACCAGGAGAACCCGCTCGCCGACGCTCGGGGGTTTCAGGTGGACGGGGAGAAGTACACCCCGAACCAGCAGGAGAACATCGCCCGGAACAAGACTCTCATCAACGGCGCGCGCTACTACGTCGACCATGCGCATCCGGAGTACTCGTGTCCCGAGGTCACCAGTCCACGCGACCTCGTGGTACACGAGAAGGCGGGTGAGCGAATCATGGAGATGAGCCGCCGCGAGTCGAACGCGCTGCTTCCGGCGGGAACGCAACTGCTCCTCTACAAGAACAACAGCGACCGCAAGGGAAATAGCTACGGCGCTCACGAGAACTTTCTCATGGACCGCCGAACCTCTTTCAAGCAGGTGGTGGAGCACGTGACGCCCTTCTTCGTGACGCGCCAGGTCTACACCGGTGCGGGCAAGGCGGGGAGCGAGAACCGCAGCCAGCCCTGCAACTACCAGATCTCCCAGCGTGCGGACTTCTTCGAGACAGAAGTTGCGCTCGATACGATGGTGAAACGCCCGATCGTCAATACCCGAGACGAGCCCCACGCAGACCGCGAGAAGTATCGCCGGCTCCACGTGATCGTGGGGGATGCGAACCTCTCCGAATACACGATCTATCTGCGCACGGGGGTGACCGCGATCGTTCTCTCGATGATCGAGGACGGTGCGATCCGCAAGTCGCTCAGCCTGCGCGACCCCGTGCGAGCCATCAAAGAGGTCTCCCACGATCCGACCTGCCGTGCCACGCTGGCCATGGAGAGTGGCAGCCAGCTCACGGCGGTGCAGATCCAGCGCGAGTACCTCGAGATGGCCGAGCGCTACCTGTCGGGGCGCACGTGCGAGCCCTGGGAGCGCGACGTGCTCGACAAGTGGGCCGATGTGCTCGATGCGTTGGAGCGGGATCCGATGGAACTTGCGAACCGCATCGATTGGGTGATGAAGAAGGTCCTGATCGAGAGCTTCATGGAGCGCAAGGGCTTGGATTGGCAGGCACCCCAGGTACAGATGCTCGATCTGCAGTACCACGACCTGAGACCGGACAAGGGCCTATACTACATGCTCGAGAAGCAGGGACGCGTGGAGCGTATCGTCAATGACGAAGAGATCCTGGCGGCGGTGACTACACCTCCTGGCGACACTCGCGCATATTTCCGAGGAGAGTGTCTGCGCCGCTATGGCTCTGCCGTATTCGGAGTGAACTGGGATTCGATTTCGTTCAGCGTCGAAGACGAGCCGATCAAGCGCATCATGATGGCAGAACCGCTGAAGGGATCACGGGTGCACGTCGAGGAGTTGTTGGATCGGTCGCCCACGGTGGCGGATCTGGTGAAGAACCTGCGGGCTTGAGCCCGATGCGGAGAAAGCCATGCGAGTGATCACGATCCCCGGAAGTGGAAGCCACCGAGCGCCGCCCATCGTGTCGGCAGCGGAATCCAGTCAGAAGCAGAAGCCGCGCAAGGGCGGAGACGCTGAGGATGGAGGGGGCTCCGAGGGGGGGCAGAAGCTCTCCAAGAAGGGCGAGAAACTGAAAGAAGAGATGGACGCTCTGGTGGACGAGATCGACGAGGTCCTCGAGGAGAACGCCGAGGAGTTCGTGAAGAACTACGTCCAGCGGGGAGGAGAATAAGGCGCGCACGCCGCCATTGGGGTGCGAGTGGTGCAATAAAGGGGGGGTGTGTGCAGGTCGGCGGGAAGTACCAGGGTTCGAGCTTTTCGGAGTTGCTCTCCATCGATCATCCGGGGCTGCGTCCGGATTTCTCCCGGCTCGCGAGCGCCTTCGATCCATCGAAACTGCCCCATGGGACCACGGTGCTGGCCTTCAAGTTTGCCGACGGCGTGCTCGTTGCGGGCGACCGGCTGGCGACGGAGGGCCACCGCGTCGCCTCCCGCGACATCGAGAAGGTCTACCCTACCGACAACCACTCGCTGATGGCGATTGCCGGTGTGGCCGGTCCCGCGATCGAGATGGCGCGCATCATGCGCATCGAACTCGAACACTACGAGAAGATCGAGGGCGATTCTCTCGAACTCGACGGCAAGGCCAACAAGCTCTCCCAGATGGTGCGTGCGAACCTGCCCGCCGCGATGCAGGGCATGGTTGTCGTGCCGCTCTTCGCCGGCTACGACCCGCGCCGATCCCAGGGTCGGCTGTGGAAGTTCGATATGACCGGCGGCCGCTACGAGGAGACCGACTACGAGGCGACGGGCTCGGGTGGCCTGTACGCCGGCGAGTCGCTGAAGAAAAGCCACTCGAACGATATGTCCGCCGCCGCCGGTCTTCATTCCGCAGTACAGGCCCTGACCGACGCTTCCGACGAGGATCGGGCCACGGGCGGGGTTGATCTCCAGCGCGGCATCTACCCGATCGTCTGCCTCTGCACGGAGTCGGGTATCGAACGTGTCTCGGATGCCGACGTCGAGAATGCCTACCGATCGATCATGCGAGGCGCCTCATGAGCATGCCCTTTTACGTGTCACCCGAGCAGGTGATGGCGGACAAGGCCGAATACGCCCGCAAGGGCATTAGCCGCGGAAAGTCCAGCGTCACCCTCGAATTCGAGGGGGGGGTCGTCCTGATGGCCGAGAACGTCTCCTCGTTGATGAAGATCGGCGAGATCTACGACCGTGTTGCCTTCGCCGGCGTGGGGAAGTTCAGCGAGTTCGACCAACTCCGGAAACTCGGCGTGCGCTACGCCGACACCAAGGGCTATGCCTACTCTCGAGAGGACGTCCGGGCGAAGGGGCTCGCGAACGCATATTCCCAGGCCATCGGCGATGCCTTCACCCAGCAGCTGAAGCCGCTCGAGGTGGAACTGATCGTGGCCGAGGTTGGGGATCCCGGACTGGTGGGCCAGGAGCACAACTCAATCTACCGGGTGACGTTCGACGGCAGTATCAGTGACCACGAGGGCTACTGCGTGATTGGTGGCGCCGCCGACGATCTCGATGCATTTCTTCGGTCGGAGTACCGCAAGTCTTTCTCCCTCCGGCAAGCGCTGCACCTGGGCCGCCGGGCCCTGGAGCGCGCGGCGGAGGGCCAGCCGCAGGTTGCACCCGAAAACCTCGAAGTCTGCGTGCTCGAGCGGGGCCGGATCGGGCGCAAGTTCCACCGCCTTTCCACCGATACGGTAAGGGACCACTTGGCGGGCTAGACTCGAAGTCCGGCGGACCCGACGTGCAGAAGCGGATCTACGGAATCGAGACGGAATACGGGATCATTTTCACGCCTGACGGGCGCAAGACACTGCCCGTGGAGAAGGCGATCCGCTTCCTTTTCGAAAAGCTGATCACCACCGAGCACTTTCTGAACGTCTTCCTGGAGAACGGAGCCCGGTTCTACCAGGACACCGGCTGTCATCCCGAATACGCCACCCCGGAGTGCGCCTCGCCGCGCCAGGTGATTCTCTTCGACAAAGCCGGCGAGAGGATCCTCGAGGATCTGCAGGTCTACGCCGAGGAAAAGATCCGCGAGGAGCGCATCGCCGGGAAGCTTTCGATCTTCAAGAACAATACGGACTTCGTGGGCAATAGTTACGGCTGCCACGAGAACTACCTGGTCGACCGCGACGTCGACTTCTACTACCTGGCCGAACAGTTGATCCCCTTCCTGGTGACCCGTCAGATCTACACCGGTGCGGGCAAGGTCTCCCAGACCCAGGACGGGGTGCGTTACTGCATCAGCCAGCGGGCCCAGCACATCTATCAGAAGATATCGGGCACCACCACCAACGATCGCTCGATCATCAACACTCGCGACGAGCCCCACGCCGACCGAGAGAAATATCGCCGGCTCCACGTGATCGTCGGTGATTCGAATATGTCCGAGTACACGAACTTCCTGAAGGTTGGTGCGTGTGCGGTCGTCCTCCAGATGATCGAGGACAATTACATCAACCAGGATTTCACGCTCCGCAATCCGGTCAAGGCGATCAAGGACATTTCCTACGATTCAACCTGCAAGCGGAAGCTGCGCCTGGACAGCGGCCGTGAGTACTCTCCGATCAATATCCAGTACGAGTACTGCGACATGGCCCAGAAGTACATCGAGCAGTACCCGGTATCCGACGAGTTGAAGCTCGCCGTGCAGATGTGGCAGCACACGCTCGATTGCCTGGACACAGATCCGAGCAAGCTCGACCGCCAGATTGACTGGTTGATCAAGCGCTCGATGATCCGAAGCTACATCGACTCGCGGGAAACCACCTGGAACGACTCGCGTGTATTCATGCTCGACCTCCAGTACCACGACATTCGGATGAACCGCGGTCTCTACTACCTGCTCGAGCGCTCCGGCGCCGTAGATCGCGTGCTCGAGGATGAGGAGATCCTCAAGGCAAAGACCGAGCCGCCGACGGATACGCGGGCGCGCATGCGGGGCGAGTTCATCAAGTTGGCCCGGCAGAACTCGATCCAATACGATCTCGACTGGTCGAACATCCGCCTAGGTAACCTGTTGAACGTGCGCGTCATCTGCAACAATCCCTTCGAGACGGACATCGAAAAGGTTGCGGAGTTGGTGCGCACCATCCAGAAGACGAATCTGCGGAAGACGAGTCTCTCGAAGCTCGTGATCCAGAGCTAGCGTGGCCGAGGCCGGCCCGAAGCTCGAGGTGGTGCCGGGCGGCGCCGGGTCCGACGTGCCGGAGGGGTCGGAGGCCCCGGACCGGCCAGAGGCTTTCCGTCACTGGACGCCCTGGTTGCTGCTCGGCCTGTTGCTCCTGGCTCTGATCGGGCTGGGCGTCGAAGCCCGCCGCGCGGACCAACTCGAGGCGCGAGTCACGGGCTTGGAGGCCGACCTCGGGACGGCCGAAGCGGCGCTCACCGCTCACCGGCAGCATCTCGAAGCCGTCCGCGTTTCCGCGGCCGAACTGATCCATCTGGTGAACCAGGACCCGGATTCTTCGCCACGCGATTAGCTGCTCAATTCCTTCCCATGAACTGCCGATACGGTGCTTGCGCCTCTCGTCAGCGCGGAAGGGACCGACAACGATGTTCTTCGACGCGATTGCGGGCGCGTTCTCACACGATCTCGCCATTGATCTCGGAACGGCCAACACATTGGTCTACGTGCGCGGCAAGGGGCTCGTCTGCTCCGAGCCGTCGGTGGTGGCCGTGGCGCAGGATGCCTCCGGCCGAGGTGAGAAGGTGCTGGCCGTGGGCCACGAGGCCAAGGAGATGCTCGGGCGCACCCCCACTGGAATTCGGGCGATCCGTCCGATCAAGGACGGCGTCATTGCCGACTTCGAGATCACCGAGGCGATGCTCCGCTATTTCATCCATCGCGCCCACAGCCGGCGCAAGCTGGTTCGGCCTCGGATGGTGATCTGCGTTCCGCCGTGTATCACGAGTGTCGAAAAGCGTGCCGTGCGGGAGTCCGCTCTGTCGGCGGGTGCGCGCGAGGTGTATCTCATCGAGGAGCCGATGGCCGCAGCCATTGGTGCCGGCCTCGACGTCACCGCACCGACCGGAAACATGGTGGTCGATATCGGTGGGGGAACCACCGACGTCGCCGTGATCTCGCTTTCGGGAATCGTCACCTCCCGCTCGATCCGCTGCGGCGGTGACAAGATGGACGATGCGATCATCAACTACGTGAAGCGCAAGTACAACATACTCGTGGGCGAGCGAAGCGCCGAGCGGATCAAGATGACGATCGCCACCGCCTCGCCGACGGGGAAGACCGAGACCATGGAGATCAAGGGCCGCGACCTGGTGGCCGGCATTCCCAAGGTCGTGGTCGCGACGAGCGATGAGGTGCGCGATGCCCTCATCGAGCCGATCCACGCCATCGTGGAGGCCGTCCTCCTCACACTCGAGAAGACGCCGCCGGAGCTCGCCGCCGACATCGTCGATCGCGGTATCATGCTCGTCGGTGGAGGCTCGCTGCTTCGAGATCTCGACAGCGTGCTCCGTCAGGAGACCAATCTCCCGATTCTGCGCAGCGAGGATTCCTACACCGCCGTCGTTCACGGAGCCGGTGCGGCGCTGGACAACCTTCCGCTTCTGAAGAACGTCGCACTCGCCTAGGGCTCAGTTTCGGCGGCCTCGCCGTTGATACTCGTCGACGGCCCTGGTGTGTTCGCGGTACGTGCGCGAAAAGGCGTGCGTTCCGTCGTTGCGCGAGACAAAGAAGAGGTAGTCGCTCTCCGCGGGCTGCACCACGGCTCGCAGCGACTCGAGGCCGGGGCTCGCGATGGGACCCGGGGGTAGGCCCGCGATGACGTAGGTGTTGTACGGGTTGTTGCGGTCCTCGAGGTGGCGGCGGCGGATGTTTCCGTCGAAGTCGGCGATGCCGTAGATCACCGTGGGGTCGGTCTCGAGGCGCATGGATCTGTCGAGACGGTTCCAGAAGACAGAAGCGATTAGCGGGCGCTCGGCGGGCGCGCCGGTCTCCTTTTCGACGATCGAGGCCAGCGTCACCGTCTCTTGCATCGAGAAGTCACGGGCCCTGGCGAGCGGTGCGATCTCGGCCCAGGCCCGGTGGAATTCCTCCACGAGCACGCGGGCCACGGCGCGCGCAGGCAGGCCCCGTGGAACGCGATAGGTCTCCGGGAAGAGGTAGCCCTCGAGGGTTTCGCCCTCGACTCCCAGCGTCGCCGCCGTCTCGGGTGAGCGCGCGACGGCGAGGAAGTCTTCGCGGTCGACCACTCCCGCGTCGGCCAGGCGGTCGGCAATCTGCGCCAGGCGGAATCCCTCGGGGATTACCACCTCGTAGCTGACGACTCGCCCGGTGACGATTTGCTCGAGCAACTCCTCGGGTGTCTGGGCGGGTGAGAGTTCGAACTCGCCGATCTGAAGCGCGCTCTCGAGACCGTGCCAGCGTGCCAGCACGCGGAAGGCGAGGGCGCTTTTCAACAGTCCGGCGCGCTTGAGGCGCGTGGCGACGCGGCCCACGGGCTCTCCGGGGGCGACGGCGAAGACCGAGGTCTGGACGGAGCCCGGCGCAACCGGCTCGAGCGCTGCGCGCACCAGCGAGCCCGCGACTGCCAGCGAGAGTACTGCCACCGGCAGCGCGACGAGTGCGGCGCCTCGCGCGGTCATTCGCACCCTCCGGCGTGGCGAGCGCGGTCGAGGAAGGTTCGCAGCAGCAGTGAGGCTGCCGCGGAGTCGACGCGTGCGCGTTCTCGCTTGCGACGGCGTGGCTGCACGTCACGCAGAGCGCGGCGTGCTTCCCGCGTCGTCCACCGCTCGTCGAGAAGTTCCACCGGGAGCCCCGTCGCAGCACCCAGGGCCTGTGCGAACGAGCGTGCTGCCTCCGCCTCGGGGCCTGCGTGCCCGTCCATATGGAGCGGCAGTCCGACCACGAGCTGGACGACGCCGCGCTCCGCGGCCAGGGCGCAAATTGCCTCGCGGTCGCGTTTCTCGTCTCGGCACTCGAGTTCGGCCAGCGGAAACGCGAACTCTGCAGCCGCGTCCGAAACCGCCAGACCGATGCGCTGGGTGCCGAAGTCCAGAGCGAGCACGGGTCCTCGGACCGACATGGGAGCGAAATCCTAGCAAGCGGGGCCGCTCGTCCGGTCGGCGCGTCTCGGCTCGGCTGGGGTGCGCCACCTGGCTGTGGATTGCGGGTTCGGCGGCGGGGGCGGCCGGGCACCGGGAGTCGATTTTCCCCTTTTTTTCGCCTCTTTTCATTGACGCTGGAAAGGCACAGCCGGTACTCTAGGCGCGGCGTCTGGCCGCCCCAACCAAGGCGTCGCTCCGCAGCTGCGGTTTCTCCTCCGTCCGCGGTCCCGCCAGGGCAGATGTCACAAACACCTGAAAATACTCGGGGAATCAGGGTCGCTTCGAGTCCTCTGGCGCTTTTTGTCGCTACGGGTGCGGGGGCGGGCTACGCGCCCGTGGCGCCTGGCACGTTCGGCTCGGCGGTGGGCGTCCTGCTTTTCCCCCTGATTGGCCTGTTTGGCTCCTGGCTCTACCTGCTCGCGGTCCTAGCCCTGCTCTCATCCGGTGTCTGGGCGGCGGAAGAGGCGGAGCGGATCTTCGAGCGCAAGGACGACGGGCGCATCGTGATCGACGAGATCGTCGGCCAGCTCCTGACCTACGCCCCGCTCGTGATTCTCGAAATTCCCGTGGGACTGCTCTGGATCGTGACCGGATTCGTCCTATTCCGGGGCTTTGATATCTGGAAGCCGGGGCCGGCCCGCTGGGCCGAACGCAGCCTCGCGGGTGGAGCAGGGGTGATGTTGGACGACGTGATCGCAGGTCTGATGGGCGCGGGCGTGCTGCTGGTGTTGGTCGGAGTCTTCGCCCGATGAGCGGAGCCGGGGTGATCGCCGAGATTCTCACCATCGGAGACGAACTGCTGCGGGGTGAGATCGTCGATTCGAACAAGTCCTTCCTGTCGGACCGGTTGCTTTCACTCGACGTTCAGACCCGCTGGCACACATCGGTACGCGACGACCCGGCTGATATGACCGAAGCATTCCGCCGCGCTGCTGAACGCTCCGACGTGGTGCTCGTCTCCGGCGGCCTCGGGCCGACGCGCGACGATCTCACCTCGCAGGTCCTGGCCGAGAGCTTCGGACGCAAGCTCGTGCGCGATGAAGAGGCGCTCGAGGGTATTCGCGGCTTCTTCCGGGCCGTCGGCCGGGAGATGACGCTCAACAACGCCACCCAGGCGGACTTCCCGGAAGGCGCCGAGGTGCTCCCCAATCCGATTGGAACTGCGCCTGGCTTCATGCTGGATGTCGACGCCCTTGGCGGAGCCCAGGCGTGGCGCGGGGTGTTCTTCTGCATGCCGGGTGTTCCGCGCGAGATGATGCGCATGCTGGACGAGCAGGTGCTGCCGCGAATCGCAAAGAGGAAAGGCGGTGGTCCGGTCGTGCGCGCACGGCTTCTGCGTACCTTCGGCACCGGCGAGTCGATGCTCGACGATGAGCTCCAGGATATCGCCGCGTCCGGTGACGTCTCGCTGGGCTTCCGAACGGCCTTCCCGGACAACTACCTGCGACCCGTCGCCCGGGGCGCCACGGCGGCGGAGGCCGAAGCGCGGCTCGAGCGCGTCTGCGTCCAGATCCGCGAGCGTCTCGGGGTCATCGTCTACGGCGAGGGAGAGGAGACGCTTTCCGTCGTGGTGGGGAATCTGTTGCGGGAGGCCGGCCATACGCTGGCTGTGGCCGAGTCCTGCACCGGCGGGGTCGTGGCCGAGTCCCTGAGTGAAGTTCCGGGTGCCTCGGACTATTTCCTGGGCGGTGTGGTCGCCTACGCGAACGCGTCGAAGACGGCGCTGCTCGGTGTGCCCGACGAATTGCTGGCCGAGCACGGTGCCGTGTCCGAGCCGGTGGCGCGCGCCATGGCCGAGGGCGTGCGGGGGCGCTTTGGCGCGAGCTTCGGGCTGGCAACGACGGGTATTTCCGGACCCGGCGGCGGCAGCGAAGAGAAACCTGTCGGCCTCGTCTACCTGGCGCTCGCGCGCCGCGAGGGAACCCACGTGGAGCGTTTCGTCTTTCCCCTCGACCGCCACCGCCACCGCCGGCTCGTCTCCCAGGCGGGGCTCGACTGGGTGCGCCGGGCGGTGCTCGGCGAGGAGCTACTGGGCCCGACGCTGATGCGCGCCCGGGGCGGGGCGTCGGCGCCCGGGAAGAAGGGGTGAGCGATGCACCCGTGCGGGCCTTCTTCGCGATCGATCTCGACGCTGCGGCACGTGCGTCGGCGCTGGGCGTGCTGCGTGTGCTGCGCGAGGCGCCTGGGGGCGGCGCGGTGCGCTGGGTTCGGCCGGAGGGCTTGCACGTGACACTGCATTTCCTCGGCAACATCGAGCGGGCGCAGGCGACGCCGCTGGCGCGAGCTGTGAGTGAAGAGGTGAGGGAGATTGCGCGCTTCGATCTCGCGCTGGGAGCGGCACGCCTGTTTCCATCGGTGCGCCGTCCGCGCGTGGTCGCACTCGACGTGAAGCCCGCGGAGCGGGTCGCCGAACTTGCGGCTGCCGTCGAGCGCGGCGTGACGCGCGAGGGCTTCGAGCCCGAGGGCCGGTCCTTCCGGGCCCATCTCACGTTGGGCCGCATCCGGCAGGGCGGGGGACCCGACCCGAGCGGCGTCGCGGCCGCGGGGTCCTCCCCCGTCGAAGAAGTCGTGCTCTTCCGGAGCGAGTTGTCTCGCTCCGGAGCCCGATACACCCCGCTCGAGCGAGTGGGTTTGGGTCACCCCTAATTCAAAGGAAAGAAGGAGAAGGACACATGGCAGGCAAGGGCAACGGAAGCGCTGAGAGCCACAAGCACAAGGCCATCGAACTGGCGGTCTCGACCATCGAGAAGCAGTTCGGCAAGGGCGCGATTCTCAAGATGACCGAGGACGCGATCGACCGGGAGATCGCGTCGACTCCGACCGGTTCGGTGAGTCTCGATCTAGCGCTCGGGATCGGTGGCTACCCGCGCGGCCGCGTGGTCGAGATCTACGGTCCCGAGTCGAGCGGAAAGACGACGCTGGCGCTCCACGCGGTGGCCCAGGTGCAGCGTCGCGGCGGGGTGGCGGCCTTCGTCGATGCCGAGCATGCCCTCGACGTGGGCTATGCGCGCCGCCTCGGCGTAAAGGTCGAAGACCTGCTCGTGTCCCAGCCCGATACGGGGGAGCAGGGCCTCGAGATCGTGGACGTGCTGCTGCGCTCCGGGGCGATCGACATGGTGGTCATCGACTCGGTGGCAGCGCTCACACCGCGGGCCGAAATCGAGGGCGAGATGGGAGACCACCACGTGGGCCTCCACGCGCGGCTCATGAGCCAGGCTCTGCGCAAGCTCACGGGCTCGGTCTCGAAGTCGAACGCGACGGTCATCTTCATCAACCAGATCCGCATGAAGATCGGAGTCATGTTCGGAAACCCCGAGACGACGACCGGCGGCAATGCGCTCAAGTTCTACTCTTCTGTGCGCCTCGACGTGCGCCGCATCGCCGCCATCAAGGATGGCGATGAGGTAGTCGGCAACCGCACGCGTGTGAAAGTGGTGAAGAACAAGGTGGCACCGCCCTTCCGCCAGGCGGAGTTCGACATCCTCTACAACAAGGGCATCAGCTTCGAAGGAGATCTCATCGACCTGGGCGTCGAGTCCGGTATCGTCGAAAAGAGCGGTGCCTGGTACTCCTACGCCGACGAGCGCATCGGGCAGGGTCGAGAGAACGCGCGGCGCTTCATGACTGAGAACCCTGACGTGCGCGAGGCCTTGGCCCAGGCGGTCTACGAGGCGAAGGGTCTGAAGCGCGCCGTCCCGGCACAGCCGGAGGCCGCGCCGGCCGAGGAGGTGCCTGCTTAGCAGCCTGCCGGGGTTCACCCGGTATTCTGTTCAGGGTTCGCGGAGCACCCACGTGTGGTTGCGCGACCGGAGCGTCCGATCGCGTACGTAGAGTGGCTCCAGCTTGGGCACCAGGTGCGGCAGGAGAGCCGCGGCTCTCGGGCCGACGCTCACGACTCCGTACTGCCGCTCGATGAGGGGGTCCAGGAAGCCGTCGATCCCGCCCGCGTGAGAGCTGCGAATGGTGATGAGGCTGCCGGGCTCCCAGAACACGTAGGGGTGCTTGGGGTTCTCTCCCACCTGCTGGGCGAGGAGCGGGTCGGCGAAGATGAGGACGCCGCGTCCTCCGGCGGTGCGGAGGGTGTCGTCTCCGGCTTGCCTCCGGATCCGGTCGCCCTGCTGGTAGGGCAGCCGAGAGTGCTGGAGCGGCGAGAGCAAGTCGCCGCCGGCAAGCCAGACGCACAGCAGCCCCGCAGTCGCGAGCCCGCCCGCGCGAGACATGCGTTCCCCCAGCTGGCCCATCACGACTCCCGCGAAGACCCCGAGTGGCAGGAGCAGCGGGACGGTGTCGCCCCGCCAGTCGAAATCTACCGACAGCAGCGCGAGGTAGGCGACGAGCCATCCGAGCATCGCTGCGCGAACCCTGCGAGCGCGAGACGGAAGGGCAGCGCTTGCTCGCGACGCCAGTTGTCCCACCCCCCCAATGAGTCCGATTGCCCCCACGATCAGGACGGGAAGAGGCAGGAGCATTGCGATGCGGTGGAGCGTGGCCCCGGCCTGGAAGGTTCTCTCCATCTGGGAGGGGGCGGATCCGATCGCCTGTTCGACGAATGCTTCGAGGCTTCCCTGCGCTGCGAGCGCTGCGAGCGTGGCCACCGAGACCGAGAAGACGCCGAGGAAGACTCCGGCCAGCGTCGTGGCGACGTTCCGCTTCGCGTCCGGATCTCGTTCCAGGAGGCGAGTCACGATCCAGCCCGTCACCGCCCCGGCGGCAATCACCGCCGTCGGCTGCCACGTCCAGCACGCGACGGCGAAGGCCACTCCCGACGCAAACCGTCGCTGTGTACAGAGCAGCTGCACGCCTAGCGCGGCCAGCCCCACGGCGAGGAACTTCGGCCGGGAGCCGGAGACGATGAACGCCCCGATGAAGGGCCAGCCGGTCGCTACTCCCCAGGTAACGAGTGCGATGGGCAGGAGTTCGGCAACCGAGCCGCGCCGGCCGTGTGCCTCCAGGGCGAGCCGGACCCCCGCGAAGGTCATCAGCCCGGCAATCGACGCGCCGAGGAACGTCAGCCCGATCCGCCCGCCCAACCAACTCGCTATCCCGCCCAGCCACACGAGGACCGGACCCTGCAGGTGGAATACGTCCCGGTAGGGTGTGAGCCCCCGCCCCTGGAGTTCCGCGAGATAGGCGTAGTACGCCCCGTCGCGGAGGTGCACGCCTTCCCAAGGCCGGTTGATGAGGCACGTAACGAGCACCGAGAGGGCGGCGACGCCGAGGGCGATTCGAATCGGGCTCGTGTTCTCGCGGGAATCCATGGTTGCATTCGTTCCCGTGCGCGTAGCGTTACACAACTCGGAGAATAGGCGGACCTGGGGTACGCTGGTGCCCCTTGACGGACGATTCTGGCGCAATCTTCACCTGTCCGATGCACCCCGAGGTTCGGCAGGTGGGACCGGGCGCCTGTCCCTCGTGCGGCATGGTGCTCGAGCCCGTCGCACCGGTTGTCGAGGAGGACACCTCCTCGAGGGACGAAACCGGCGCA
>PBYF01000017.1 GCA_002729515.1 Deltaproteobacteria bacterium | reverse complement strand
CTGAGATGGGGGGATGCAGATAGGAAGTTCAAGCTGCGTTTTCCTTGGGTCCGATAAGTAGGCATTCTGTCAAATAGAGGGGGCGAGGGGAAGAGGCCCCGGTACGGGGCGCGGCGATGGAGGAAGCGCTCTACCGCGAGGGCGCCCGCGACACGCTGATCAAGCGCGGCAATGAGCACCTTCGCAAGTTCACCTGGACGCGCAGCGCCGAATGCCTGCTTGCGATGTTCGACGATGTGCTCGAGGAGAACGACCGGCGCGGCAAGGCGCCGGTGCACACGCTTCCCGCTCGCCGACGCCGGCCCGCTGCGCCGGCACGCATCGCCGCGCGCGTCGCAGACTCCTTCGCGGGCTAGCGCACCTCCCTACTCCGACCGAGATCGTCCACGAGCCGTCCCGCAGGTGGGCACGGCGTGCGTTCCCTATGATCCGCCGCCGTGGACAGCCGGCGGATCCTGATCAACGGCCTCTCCGCGTGGGGCGGTGGCTCGAGCTCGACCTACCTGATCAACCTCCTTCGCGAGCTCAACCGGGATTCGCGTGGGTTCGACTTCACCGTGATCTCGCCTACGGGAATGATCCCGCCCGAGGTCATCGGTCGGTTCGGGCACATCGAGATCGATTTCCCGAGACGGGGCCGCACCATCGCGCGGGTGCTCTACGAGCAGACCGTGCTTCCCTTTCGCGCCAGACACTTCGACATGCTCTACTGCGTGTCGGACGTGATCCCGTCCTGGAAGCCGATCCCCACGGTCGTGGCGCTGCGCAACCTGAACATCTACGACCGTACGTTCTTCGACGATTTCCGCACGCGGACCCTCTTCGCCATGATCCGAGCGGGGATCGGTCGCGCCGCAGGCATCGTGTGCCCCAGTCGGACGGCTGCCGAAGCGATCGCCCCGCTGTTGGGACTTCCCCTCGAGCGCTTCTCGATCGTGCACTACGGAATCGCGCGCGAGGCCTTCGACGAACAGGCTCCCGAGTCGCCGCCGACGCCCTATCTCTTCTGCCCCTCGAGCCTCGAGCGACACAAGAACCTCGAGGTACTGCTGGAGAGCCTGCCGCTGATGGACGACCTTGCGCTCGAGGTCTGGGTCGTCGGCGGTGACTCGCTCGAGCCGGAGTACGGCGAGACGTTGCGCCGTCGGGCGCGGGAAGAGGGCCTCGCGGATCGCGTCCGATTCCTGGGCGCGGTGCCCTATCGCGAGATCCTCGACTACTACCGCAATGCAGCGGCCATGGTCTTTCCCTCGCTGCTCGAGTCCTTCGGCCACCCGATGCTCGAGGCCATGCTCACCGGAACGCCCATCGTGGCCTCGGAGCTGCCGATCTTCCGCGAGATCGCAGGGGACGCAGCCCTGTACTTCCCTCCACACGATCCCGAGGCCCTGGCCGCCGCGGTTCGGAGCGTGCTGCAGGAGCCGGAGGCGACACGCAGGAGGATCGAGATCGGCGCCCAGCGGGTGCAGGAGTTCTCGTGGAAGAACTCCATCGACGAGCTCTGCCGGGTCTTCGAACGGGCGATCGCGGCGGGCCGCTGAGCGGACGCGCGTCGTCGCCGGTCAGGCGTCCGCCTTGGTGCAGACGAACGGTCCCACGGCCAGAACGTCCATCTGGGTCCGCTTGAAGCAGTCGATCGCCTCGGCAGGCTCGCAGACGATGGGCTCGTTCTCGTTGAAGCTCGTGTTGAGCACGACCGGGATGCCGGTCTTCGCCTCGAACGCGCGAATGAGATCGTAGTAGAGCGGGTTCTCGTCCCGCGACACGGTCTGGAGACGTCCCGTGTTGTCGACGTGATTCACCGTGCAGAGCCGCTCCCGCCACTCGGGCTTGATCTTGTAGACGTGGAGCATGAAGGGCGAGGGGTGCGTGTGCTCGAAGAGCTCGCCCTGCCGCTCCTCCAGCACCGAAGGGGCGAACGGGCGGAACCACTCGCGGTGCTTGATGCGAGCGTTCAGGATGTCCTTCATGTCCGGGTGGCCCGGATGCGCGAGGATCGACCGGTTTCCCAGCGCGCGCGGGCCCCACTCCATGCGGCCCTGGAACCATCCGACCACCCGGGCGTCCGCGATGTGCTGCGCAACCTCGTCGAGCAGGACCTCTCGCTCGAGCCGCCGGTACGCGAGGCCCGCCCGGTCGAGCTCGCGGCGGATGGTGGATTCGTCGAACTCGGGTCCGAGGAAGGAGTTGCGCATCACCCAGCGCCGGCCCTCCCGGAGGACCGAGTTGCTCACGTAGAGCGCCGAGCCGAGGGCCAGCCCGTCGTCGCCGGCCGCAGGCTGGATGCAGGTGCGGCGGAACGGGGTCTCGTCGAAGAGCTTGCCGTTGGCCACGCTGTTCAGGGTGCAGCCGCCCGACATGGCGATCCGCTCCTCGGGCACGCGCTCGTGGAGCAGGTTGAGCAGGTGCATGTAGCCCTTCTCGAAGACGCGCTGCACGCCGAAGGCCAGATCCAGGTCGCGCTCCGTGTAGTCGCTGTAGGGCTCGCGCGGCTCGCCGAACAGCTCGATCATGCGATCCGAGAAGTGGCGATGGATCACCATCTCGCCCTTCTCGTTGATCGACATCCCCTGGGATGAGCCGAACGGCATGAAGAAGTCGAGATCGATCTCGAAGCCCGTGTCGCGCAGCCGCAGCATCCGATCGAAGGTGTCGCGGTAGGTGTCCTTGCCCAGCGGCGCCAGGCCCATCACCTTGCCTTCGTCTCCGTACTTCGTGTAGCCGATGAACTCGCAGACCATCATGTACAGCGAGCCCATGGAGTGCGGCACGTACACCCGGTGGAGCGGCTTGATCTCGGGACCGTCGCACTCGCTCATCAGGCAGGTGACGAAGTCGCCGGAGCCGTCGAGCGTGAAGCCGGCGGCGTGCTCCCACTCGGACATGAAGTAGGCACTGGCCGTGTGCGCCAGGTGGTGCTCCACGTTGTACGAGGTGAAGCGGAGCTTCGCCGGGTCGACGTCGCACTCGCTCGAGATCAGCGTCTTGAAATCATCCAGCGCACCCCGCGCGCCACGGATCTTGAGCAGGTTGCGCAGGTCCTTCAGGTTGCGCAGTGCGAAGCCGACCTTGGCGACCCGGTTCGCCGACGGGTCGCGTCCCACCGCGACCGCGTCGATGTCGGAGAACTCGAGGCCCGCGATGTCGAGGCAGCGGCGGATCGAGAGGGCAGGGAAGCCGGCGAAGTACTTGACCCGGTTGAGCCGCTCCTCGGGCATCGCGACGATCGGCTCGCCGTCGACCACGAGCGCCGCCGCGGCTCCCGCGTGGAAGGCGTTGATCCCAAGAATGACGGCCACGCTGCGAACCCTTCTTCCGTGGGCAGGGAATTCCCCGCGGGATACTCCGCGATGGAGTACGCTAGCACTTCTCCCGCGATTCGAATCTATGGAACGCCTTAAGATTCAAGACCTTGGCCCGGGCCGCGCTCTCTCCGTGCGGCTGGACGGCCGGCTCTACGCGTCCCGCGGGTACGCGGTCTACGAGTCCGAGGACGACGGCGCGACGTGGTCCCACCGGACCTCGCTCCCCGTGGGCTGGAAGCGCCAGCCCGGTCGCTTCGTGCGGCTCGCTGCGCGGCTGCTGCGCTTCGAAGTGCGCGCACTGGCGGCGCTCGCGGACGGCTCGCTGGTCGCGGCGAACCGCGACTGGGTGTTCCACGCGAAGCCCGGCGAGCGCAGGGTCCAGGCATGCAACGTGGACGAGGCCGGGCAGGCCCTGATGCCGCCGTTCTCGATCACGGTGGGACCGGACGAGCGCGTGCTCTTCGGCGAGTACAACCCGAAGACCGGTCACGGCACTGCGGTGCGGCTCTACGTCTCGGAAGACGGCGGGCGAAGCTTCGAGATCGGCCGGGTGTTCGAGGGCGGCAGCATCATGCACGTCCACAACGTGACCTGGGATGCCGCCGGGGAGCACTACTGGGTCTTCACGGGTGACTACGACGACGAGCCGGGCATCGGCATTCTGTCCGCAGACCTCGCTCACTTCGACTGGCTCGTCCGGGGCGACCAGCAATACCGGCTGTGCGAGGCCTTCGACTTCGGCGACCGGCTGATCTACGCCACCGACACGCCCCTCGAGCCCAACGCCGTCATGTCCATAGACAAGGCGTCGGGGCGGACCGAGCGGCTGATCGAGACCGGGGGAAGCTGTCTCTACGCCTGCCGCTTCGGCGGGGTGTACGCGTTCAGCACGACTGTGGAGTCGGTGTCCCCCGACGCGGACCAGAGCATCGGCCTCTGGGTGTCGCGGGACGGGGATCACTGGACGTCCGTACTCGACGCCGAGAAGGATCGCTGGCACCCGAACCTCTTCCAGTTCGGCTCGCTGATCCTGCCCCGCGGCCCGAGCGAGAAGGAGACGCTCTTCTTCAGCGGTCAGGCCGTGAAGCGTTTCGACGGCCGGACCTTCGCGGGAACGCTCGCCTAGCTTCGCTAGCCGCCTTCCGGGCTCGTGAGGTCCAGTGGGAGCTCGCTCGAGCAGGCCGCCTTCTGGCGGTAGCCGGCATTCAGGAAGGTCGAGCGGCGCTCAATCCGCCGTGCGCGGCTGCCTCGGCGTCCATCTCTGGAGCCAGGCCGGCTCGGCGAGCAGGTCGAGCCGTTCGTTGACCCGATAGACCACGGGGTAGACACCTTCCCCTTCGAGGCCGCCGTCGCGGATCGCGAGCAGCGCCGCGCGGAGGTCGGCGACGTCACGCGTCGCGAGGAGCGGAGCTCCAGGGGGCGCTGTGCGATGCGCGCCGAACACCCGCGCCGTATCGCCGAGCACGTCGAGCACGGTCTCGGCACCCTGGAGGTAGTCCCCCAGCCCGCTGTTCGGCAGAAAGGCGAACAAGGGCCCCGGATACAGGAAGTCGCCCGCGAACAGGTCTCCCGAGTCGAGGTCGCGCAGGGAGATCGAGTCTTCGGTGTGACCGGGTGTGTAGAGCACCTCGAGCGACCGCCCGCCCAGGTCGAGCCGTGAGCCCGGCGCGAGCCACTCGTCGACCTCGAGCGTCGGAGTCGCGAAGCCCTCGGCGAGCCCGAGGTGCTCGTCGAAGGTGAGCCGGAGCCGACCGCTCGCGGCGCGCTCGCGCAGGTACGGCAGGTCGACCACCGCGACGCGCTCGAAGGTGACTTCGTTGCCGACATGGTCGTAGTGGAAGTGCGACGGCACGAAGGTGATCGGACGATCCGTCAGGGACGCCGCCACGGTGCGGATGTCGCGCACGCCGGGCCCCGCATCGAACAGTACGGCGCGCTCGGCGCCCACGATCAGGTAGCTGAAGTTCTGCTGCGCGTAGCGCGGCTCGCCGATCGCGAACGTCCGCTCGTCGAGTACCTCGATCGTGAAGTAGTCGTCGTGCCAGCGGACCGCCGGCCCTTCGTCGCCCGCCTCGAGCAGGGGGGGCGGCCCCGCCAGGGCGAGCGCGTGAACGACGAGGCGATGGCGGAAGGCGACGGCCGCGACCGACACCGCGAGCAGGACGATCGTCGCGATCGCGAGCTTCTTCGCCACGGGCGCTCAGGGCTCGTGCGGGGTCCGCGAGTGCGGGGGGAGCCTGCTCATCGCTCGATCCTATCATCGAGCTAGCGGGCTAGACGTCGCGGTCCGCGTCCTGGCGATCGCGCTTCTTCGAGCGGTACATCGCGCCGTCCGCCATCTCCAGCAGCTCGACGAGATCTCCCGTGTCCGCGGGGAAGAGCGCAGTTCCGACGCTCGCGCCGCAGGCGAGGAGATCGCCGCGATGATCGATCGGCTGACGGATGCGGTTGGCCAGCATCCTCGCGACCGATTCGAGCTCGTCCCGCGAAGGGACCCCTTCGAGCACGACGGCGAACTCGTCCCCGCCCAGACGGGCCACGAGGTCGGTCCGTCGGGTGATCGACGCGAGTCGCTCGGCACAGGCGCAGAGCACGGCGTCGCCTGCCGCATGCCCGAGCTCATCGTTGATCTCCTTGAAGCCGTCGAGGTCGAAGACGGCAACGCCAACGTTGTTCCCGCCGCGGCGCGCGCGTTCCGCAGCGAGATCGAGGTGCTCGTCGAGGCGGCGGCGATTGGCCACCCCGGTGAGCGAATCGGTGCCAGCGAGCTCGGCGAAGCGGGCCTGCTCGACAGCCAGGTCGGCGCGCAGCCGCTGGTTGACGGACGCATTCCGCAGCGCCACGCCGACGACCGCGACGACGACCAGATACTGAACGATGCCGAGAACGATCGGCCGATTGGCGGCGCGCATGACCGAAGGGATCTCGACATCGAGGCGGTCCGCGAGGATCAGACCCCCGATCGCGACACCGACGGCCAGCGACCAGGAGATCGCGGCTCGCCTACCGACGAGCTGCGTCGCGAGCATCGGCACGACCACCAGGAACGGGATGGTCGGCGCGGAGAGCCCTCCGAGGACGAAGGTGCTTCCCAGCGGCATGAGGAAGAACGTGGCCAGGAGGACGTGCGGCGCCACCCGTTCGAGAGCCGGGATCCGATGGCTCCCGTAGCTCAGCAACACCCCGATGGCGGTGGTCGACATCATCAGGAAGGCGAGGTCACGGCCCGCTGACGTGAACGGCACGATCCACTCGATCACGAGCGCGAGACCCCGTACCGGGGCCTCTTCCCCTCGCCCCCTCTATTTGACAGAATGCCTACTTATCGGACCCAAGGAAAACGCAGCTTGAACTTCCTATCTGCGCGGGGCACCGCGTTGCCACCTCTGGGGCGCGAAGCCCCGAGCAAAGAGGTGCTGAGCGATGGCGTCGCCCGCGCAACGATGGCCCTCGACCGACGGGTGGTAGGGATCTAAGCCGACCTGGGGCTCCCGCCGGACGCAGTCAAGCAGGGCGGGGTGGAGATCCAGGTGGTGGAGGCGCTTGCGCCACGCTAGCTCCGCTATCGCCTGACGCTCGCGGGCGTCCTTGCGCCTTGCGAGATTGTCGAGCAAGGGGAACACGACCACGAGGACCTCGAAGCCGCGGGTTTCGGACAGGTTCGCGAGGCGCCCGAGGGAATCCTCCACTCCGTCCTGCTCGACGGCCTTGTCGCGACGCGCGAGTTCCTCGTCGAGTTCCCGGCGCGCGAACCGGTGGCGCAGCATCCGGTAGACGGCGCTGAAGCTCAGCCACCGATCGATGCGAGACCGCACGACCGCCGACTCGCCCTTGCTCGCGAGCAGGATCGACAAGACGCCGCTGTCGATGCGGTCCCGGTCGTTGAGGCAGTAGGCGAGTACGACGAGATCCGGATCGTAGGCCAGTCCCCGATCGATCAGTGTGTAGACCTCCTGCTGCGTGTTGTAGCCCGAGACGCCGAAGTTCAGGATCTCGGCGTCGACTCCGCGCCGACGGAGTGCCTGCTCGAGCTGGAACGGGAACACGTCTTCGAGCGCGTCGATTCGGTACCCCGCTGCGATGCTGTCGCCGATTACGACGATCCGGAATACGCCGGGGGGCTTCTCCCGCTCGTGGTTCCGGTCCCGGTATCCAAACTCGTTCACCTGCGACAGCGGGTAGCTCCAGACGTAGGAGGCTCCGTCGGCCCCCTCGGCCCGGGGGCGGGGCTCGTATCCGATCTTCTCGTTCGCCGAGAGCCGGTAGCGACCGAAGGAAATGACGGCGATCTCGGGCGCTAGGCCGAAGATCCGGACGATCCCCTCGACCAGCAGCAGGCTCACCAGGAGGCTGGCGCAGATCTCGAGGACCAGCTGCTTCGACATGGGCTAGAAAAGCGCGTAGATCAGCGGGGCGACCGAGCTACCACCGGCCACCACGAGCAGTCCCGCGAGCAGCAGCGCGGTGAAGATCGGGATCATCCAGTATCGCCGCGTGCGGTGGGCGAGCGCGAGGAACTCGCGAACGGGTCCGCGACGCCTCCCCGCCTCGCGGGCGGCCCTTCGCTCGAACTCTGCGGCGCGTTCTTCTTCGCCGCTCATTTCCTGCCGATCATTAGGAAGAAGCCACCCTCACGACTCCCCGTGCCGATCTGCGCCACCTGTGCCATCCAGTGCTCGAGCCTCCCGCCCACGGGCTCTGGGGAGAAGAGCCCCTCCACGGGAAGCTCCGTACCGGGGGTCACCGAGGGCAGGCCACGCACGAAGCTTACTCCAGATTCCTGAAACCACGACAGGGCCTCGTCGACCGTGTGCTTCGACTCGTGCGGATGCTGGTACTGGTCGGCGAACCAGGCCCGTTGCTTGTCCTCGCCCAGCCCGACGTTGCGCAGCTGGGGGTCGATCCAGCGCGCACGCCCGCCGCTCAGTCGGAAGAGCAGGCGCCGCGCGTCGGTCATGAGCCGGCCCAGCCGGTTGTAGAGGCCCACCACGATGTAGCCACCGGGCTTCAGCAGCGGGACCAGGCCCCGGAAGCCTCCCGCGGGATCGCTCGTGTGGTGTAGCACCCCGTTGCAGAGAATCACGTCGAAGCGCTCCCGGGCGAAGGCGGGCCGGAAGAGGTTCATCTGCACGAAGGCCGCGCGGTCCAGGTCGTGAGCGCGGCGGAAGGTCTCGCCCAGATTCAGCGAGTTCACGCAGAGATCCGTTCCCACCACCCGGCGGCACGAGACCCCGAGGAAGTTCGTGAGCTGACCGGTGCCGCAGCCGACCTCGAGGACGTCGCTGTTGAACGGAATCGCGCGCTGGAGCAGGTGTGCGTAGGCGCCCCGGCGTGATTTGTCGAGCAGCGAGCGCACGGTCTCGTGGTCCTGGTAGTTCGGGAAGGGCGTCTCCTCGTAGAACGCCTTGACGTCTTGCGTGACGTCCTCTTCCCCGCCCTCGTGGGGCCAATAGAGCCTCGGAATTCCGTTCTCCACCGGGAACGGATGGCCGCAGCTCTGGCAGGTACAGCATTCCGGCTCGAGGCGGAGAGCGGCGCTGCAGCACGGGCTCGTCGCGATTTCCCCGAGCAGAGAGGGAAGCCGCTGCTGCCCGGTCACCGAGATCCAGGACTTCTGGGAGCGCTTCGTCAGCACGAAGTGGCCGATGCAGAGGACGTCGATGTCGGAGGACATGAAGGTTTCGTAGGCGTCCCTCGGCGTATTGACGATCGGCTCCCAGCCCAGGTTGAAGCTCGTGTTGACCAGAACCGGACAGCCCGTCTTCTCGCGGAAGGCTTCGAGCAGCCCGTGGAAGAGTCCGTGGCGTTCGTCCACGGTCTGGATGCGCGCCGAGGAGTCCACGTGCGTCACCGCCGGCAGGTCGCCCTGAAGCGCGCGGGTGACAAAGAGCATGTAGGGGCTGTCCTGGTCCGCGCCCCATCGGAAGTGGTCCGTGAGGCGGTCGCGGAGCACCGCCGGCGCGAAGGGGCGGAATCCCTCCCGGAACTTCACCTTGCGATTGATGGTGGTCTGCATGTCCGGGACCCGGGGGTCTCCGAGGATGCTCCGGGATCCCAGCGCCCGGGGGCCAAACTCCATCCGCCCCTGGAACCAGCCCACCACGGCGCCGTCGGCGAGCAGGCCGGCCGCGCGGTCCACGAGCTCCGCATCGTCCTCCACCCGCTCGTAGCTCGCGGTGGTGGACCCGAGGAGTTCCAGGATCTCCGCGTCGGAGTAGGCCCGGCCGAGCAGCGAACCGTGCTGGAGGTCGGTCCGGCCCGGGGATCGGGGACGTTCGAGGAGCTGGTGCCAGATGAAGAGCGCCACGCCCAGCGCGCTGCCGGCGTCTCCGGCCGCCGGCTGCACCCAGATGCTCTCGTAGGGACCTTCCCGGAGGAGCCGGCCGTTGGCCACGCAGTTGAGGGCGACGCCGCCCGAGAAACAGAGATTCCGCTGTCCCGTCTCTCGATGCACGTGTCTTCCGGCGCGCAACACGATCTCCTCGGTCACCTTCTGCACCGAGGCTGC
The DNA here is from genome assembly GCA_002729515.1 of Deltaproteobacteria bacterium. GTDB lineage: Bacteria > Myxococcota_A > UBA9160 > UBA9160 > SMWR01. The sequence continues at coordinate 1,683 of PBYF01000017.1, read as the reverse complement.
AAGGTCCATGTCGCGCTGCGTGATGGGGGACTCGGGGACGCGGGGAGGACCCCCGAATAGCCGATCGAAGCGTTCGTTGGTCATTCTCAGGCCGGCGCAGTAGTCGAAGTACTCCATGTCGAGGCGGAAGGAGCCGTCGTCCTTCAGGTCCAGCAGCTCATCGAGAATCAAGTCGTAGAACCGGGGCTCGCCGTACGGGGCCAGTCCCATCACCTTGTATTCGTCGGAGTCGACCTTGAAGCCCGTGTAGGAGGTGAAGGCCGTGTAAAGGAGCCCCAGGGAGTGCGGGAAGTGGAGCTCGTGACTCAGCTCGATGCGGTTGCCCCGGCCGGTGCCGTAGCTCGCCGTCGCCCACTCGCCTACCCCGTCGAGCGTGAGGATCGCCGCCTCCTCGAAAGGCGACGGGAAGAAGCCGCTCGCCGCGTGGGCCTCGTGATGCTCGGTGAAGACGAAGGCGTTGCGATAGCGGCCTCCCAGACCCTTCTGCAGCTCCCGCGGAAGCCAGAGCTTCTCGCGAAGCCACAGCGGCATCGAGGTCAGGAAGGAGCGGAGACCCTTCGGCGCGTAGGCGAGGTAGCTCTCCAGCAGGCGCTCGAATTTCAGGTAGGGCTTGTCGTAGAAGCCGACGTAGTCGAGCTGCTCCGGGGTCAGCCCTGCCTGCTCCAGACAGGACGCGATGGCGTGGGACGGAAAGCCGTCGTCGTGCTTCTGGCGCGTGTGCCGTTCTTCCTGGACCGCCGCCACGATCTCGCCGTCGACCACGAGCGCGGCGGCCGAGTCGTGGTAGAACGCAGAGATGCCGAGAATTGCGGTCACGCGTCAGGACTGTCGGAAGTAGTCGGCGTTGTCCTCGCTCTGCCTGCGAGCAACCCAGTAGGAGTCCGAAGACGCATCGTATGAACGGGCCAGACGATCGCGCCCGACGAGACGCATCGAAAGCGCCACCGGCGCGATCACGCCGTAGTACACGGCCACCAGGGCGAGGCTCGAGATCGCCCAGGCGATGGGCGAGAAGGCCGCCATCCAGGCGAGGTAGATGCCGCGACGGAGCGGCGGAGCCGAGCAATAGAGCGCCGCGAGGCCGGCGCCCACCCCCCACACGACGCCTGCCGCCCGCAGCGATTCCGCCTGCCACAGGACCATGCCGCCCACGATTCCGAAGAACGCGGTGATCACCAGTCCGAACCAGCGCAGTTGTGCCTCGGTGGGCGTCCTGTTCAGCACTCCGGACCATGGTACACCGACGGTGTGGACCCGGGCGACCCGAGACTGGCGCTCCCCCGCGCTTTTTCGCCCAGGTGACCAGCCGGGTCCGGCGAGCGCGTCGCCCCCCAGCCGAGGAGCGGGTGAGGCCCCAACACGGCTCCGATTGACGTCGTAGGCGTCGTCACTTCTCGAGGGTTCGCGCCCACTCCTTCGACCACGCGTCGAGCGGCGCCAATAGATCGAGGAGCTTGCGTCCCCTTCGGGTAAGGCAGTAGAGACCGTGGTCGTCCTTTTGGAGAATGCCGGCCTCGATTGCCTCCCGAAGTCGCGAAGTCAACACGTTGGGCGAAGGCATGTCGCAACGCCTCTGGAGTTCGCGTGACCTGACCCCTTCATATCGATCCGGCATGTAGATTCGGATCGAGCAAGGAGCAGGTCGAATGGGCAGGAAACGCCACACCGCAGAAGAGATCATCG
>PBYF01000016.1 GCA_002729515.1 Deltaproteobacteria bacterium | reverse complement strand
GCACCAAAGACGAGCACGGCAATTCACGCGCGCCTCAGTTTGCAGCGCAACTCCGGCAGCTCGACAGCGAGCTGTACAAGCCCGCGTGGATCGCATCGCCCATTCTTCGCGTTCGGGGCCGACGACGAGCCCAACAAAGACGGTAAGCCAGTTCGAAAGATCCACACCAGCGAGTTGCACGATGTGGTCCGCGAAGCGGGTGTGCCGCGCGCGACGCGCCTCTTCGTCGGCGCGCACATCCACCTGGCCGAGGTGCTGGGCTTCGGCCAAGGGCGGCCGCCTCAGCTCGTCGTCGCCAACGGCGGGACGCAACTGGTTCCGAGCGTGCCTGTGCCGCCCGAAATCGATGGAGTCGCCATCCAATTGCACAAGGTGATCTACCAGTACGGCTTCGTCACCATGTCTTCGAAGCACAGAAATCGCTGGTCGATGAGCTTCAACGATGTGGAAGGCCGAGGGCTGGAGCGCTGCCTGCTCTCCGGCAAGCGAGTGCGCTGCGCAGACCGGCGGTCTGGCCATCATTAGCCCACGAATACATACGAGACCGGGTCCGCCAGAGCTCCTTTGTCGGCAACGACATCTGCGACGACAATGCCCGGTGCATGGGCAAGGCTCCGGCCCAGGGCGATCCGATTAGGCCGCGTGTGTTCGACCGCCTGCTGTTCCAGGCCAGTCTCGGCTAAAGCGCGCGGGGCCTGCTCCTCGTGGAGAGGCCCGAGTTGGAGCGCCAGGTCTGGGCCGCCACGCTCGGCAAGCTGNGCGAGATCGAGCAGTTGCTGGGAGGTCTGTGGCTCGGCGCCACGGGGCGGCTGGGCGCGCTGCCCCGTCCCACCTGCGGCTCCTGGATCTCACTGCGCGCGCTGCTGTTGGCCCGGCGGGAGATCGGGTCGCTCGTCTCGTTCGTCGGCACGGGGATCGGCGTGATGGGATCGATGGGCTATACGCTTCCTGAGCTCGAGCGGGTCGTGGATCTGACGGCGACCGGCAAGCTCGACCTGTCGGGCTCGATCATCGCCCGCTATCCACTCGGTCGCGTCATGGATACGCTTGACGACCTGGCGAGCCACCGAAACGACCCCGTGCGTCTGGCGCTCCTTTCCGCGTCGTCGACATGAGCAGCGCCGCGAAAGCGCATCGCGACTGCGCGGGCTCTGCGCCGGAGACGAGGAGGAAGCAGCGTGAGTGAGTCCCTCACGATCCTGGACGTGGCGGAAGGCGCCGCCGTGCTGACGCTGAATCGGCCGGCAAAACGCAATGCGCTGTCGCGCGTGCTGCGCGACGAGATCGTGGAGCGCCTCGACGAGCTGACGAAGAACAGCGATGTGCGAGCGGTGGTTCTCACCGGGGCGGGCCCCGTCTTCTGTGCGGGCTTCGACCGCTCGGAGTTCGCCGGGGGCAGCATGGCGGAGGTCTTCGCGGACGCGATCGAGTACCACCGCCGAGTCTTCACGTTTCCCAAGCCCCTGATCGCGGCGGTGAACGGTCCCGCGCTCGGCGGCGGCTGCGACCTGGCCGCGATGTGCGACTTCCGCCTCGCCGCCGCGTCAGCGGCCTTCGGTCAGCCACAGGTGCGCTTCGGGGCGGCCGCCGCCTACGAGCTGATGCGGGTGGTCGTAGGGACCGGGATGGCGCGCGAGATGTGTCTCACGGGCCGGCCGGTCGACGCCGAGGAGGCGTTGCGAATTGGGCTCGTGAATCGGGTGCTCGGGCAGGACGAGCTGCTCGAGTCGGCGACGGCCCTGGCGCGCGATCTCGCGTCGCTGCCGGAAGACATACCCGAAAGTGCAAAGCGCGTCTTTGTGGCCCACCAGCCCCGCCTGTTCGAGTCCTGAGCGGTGGACGTTCGAGACCTCACGGGAGCCACTGCGCTGGTGACGGGTGCCGGGAGCGGCATCGGTCGCGAGCTTGCGCGGGCCCTCGCCAAGCGGCGCGCGCGGGTCGCGATCGGCGAGCTCGACGAGGCGAGGCTTCGGGAGGCCGAGGCCGACCTTCGCGAGCTCGGTTGTGAGGTGCTCGCGCGCCGGGTGGACGTGGGTTCGCGCTCCCAGATGGAGGCATTCGCGGCCGACGTCCATCGCGAGTGGGGACCCGTCGATCTGCTCGTGAACAATGCCGGAGTCGGACTCGGGGGCGCTTTTCTCGACACGACGATCGAGGACTGGGAGTGGATCACCCGGACCAATCTGTTCGGGGTCGTTCACGGCTGCCACTTCTTCATCCCGGAGATGGCGAAGCGAGGGCGCCCGGGGCACGTGGTGAACGTGGCGTCCGCCGCCGCCTATGCGCCGCTTCCCGCGCAGAGTGCCTACGCGGCCACCAAATTCGCCATCCTCGGGCTCTCCGTGACCATGCAGGCAGAACTCCGAAACAAGGGAATCGGTGTCACCGCCGTGTGTCCAGGCTTCATCGACACGCCGATCGTCGAGCGCGCGCGGCTTCGCGGCGCCACGGCCGAGCCGGCGACGCGCCAGCGCACGGCCGACTTCTATCGCCGTCGCAACTACGGGCCTGAGCGCGTCGCTCGAAACACGCTGCGCGCGGTGCAACGCAATCGAGTCGTCGCACCGATCTCGCTCGAGGCCTGGGGTCTCTACTACGCCTCGCGCTTCGTTCCGGGCCTCCTGCGCTGGGTGAACGGCCAGCTCGCTCGCCAACTCGCTACAGAGAAATGACCCGTATCGGGGTCTCATCCCTTCACCCGCCTGTATTGGACAGAATGCCTACTACTCGGACGCTGCGAAAACGCAGCTTGAACTTCCTATCTGCAAGCTGCGTTTTCTTTGGGTGTAAAATAGTAGGCATTCTGTCAAATAGACGCGGGTGAAGGGGTCATNCCCGAGTATGGGGTGGGCTCAGCGGTGAGGGTGCCGGGGGGCCCGAAGACCGGAGTTCTTCAATTCCCATGGGCAGGGCTGTAAAATCGCCTTGCTCGGGGTGGACTTTCAGGTGCTAAGCGCTCGACTACCATCCTTGCCTTCATGCAATCGCCGGAATTCCGGCACAGGGGAAGTTCAAATGGGGCGACTCGACGGCAAAGTGGCGATCGTAACGGGAGCGGCACGAGGAACTGGCGCAGAGACCGCAAAGATGTTTGTTGCCGAGGGAGCGCGCGTGCTTCTCGGTGACATTCTAGACGAACTTGGGCAGGTCGTTGCGAGCGAATTAGGAGATGCTTCGGCGTGTTACCAGCACCTCGACGTGACACGAGAAGAAGACTGGGATGCGGCGGTCGCGACGGCCTGCGAGCACTTCGGGCCGGTCAACGTTCTCGTCAACAACGCGGCGATTCTCGAAGTTCGTTCACTCGTCGAGACGTCGGCCGAGACATTCAAGAAGATCTTCTCAGTCAATCAGCTTGGTCCCTTCCTGGGGATCCGTGCCGTCTTCGAGACGATGAAGGCCGCCGGTGGCGGATCGATCATCAACATCTCGTCGATCGATGGGCTCGAGGGCTCGAATGGTGTCGCGGTCTATACGTCCAGCAAATGGGGCCTGAGAGGTCTGACGAAGGCTGCCTGCCAGGAACTGGGTCGATATTCGATCCGAGTCAATACGCTCTGCCCAAACCCGGGAAGCAGTGAGATGGTCGCGCCCTTCTATGCCGAGGCGATCGAGAGACTGAAGGCCGCCGACGAGCCGCTGCCGAGCCGCCCGGTTCACCCCTTCGCGCGCCACGGCGACGTGGGCGACGTGGCCCGAGCGATCGTCTTTCTGGCATCGGACGAGAGCGGCTTCATCTCCGGCTGTGATCTGCCGGTCGACGGAGGTTGGAGCGCGGGAAAGATCGAACCAGGCGCACCTTCGAGCTAGGCACACTGGGGCAGATAGGAAGTTCGGTGCTTCAGGGATTCGTGTGGGTTGATTTGAGAGAGTTCGGGTAGAGATCCAGCTGGCTATCGCGAAGCGATGCGAACCCTTCCCGTCGCCGTCGACTCATTCGGTCTGGATTGGTGAGCCAGAGGTACTTGGTCTTCTTCAGGCGACCGTCTCCCTGGCTAACGAGTTCTTTGTTCTCGGCTCGTCGAACNTCGTCCACGGCTCGACCCAGGTGCTGTGCGATGTGGAACTTGCCGAATAGGATCCGTCGATCCGCGTTGGGAACGTGTTCACGGGTCGAGGCGATGCAGGGAGCCCACATATCCATCGCGACGGATTGGAGCTGTGTGCAGCCTTCCGCGCCCAGTTCTGCGTAGAAAGCATTCGGGGTCTGTTTCCTTCGGTTGTCACCCACCCAGAGAACCCGGTTCTGATCGAGGTCGTTTGCCACCGTGATGTACTCGGCGCCCTTGCGCAACGATGTCTCATCGATCCCGATGCGACGAGGCCGCTGCGTCTTCCTTCGGGCCAGCCCGCGACGAACGGCCCGGTCCTGGATTCCCGCCACCTGATCCAAGCTCAGACACAGCTGACGCGCGACCGCCGCAAAGCTGGCCTCTTTCAGCCAGTCGATGACAAGCGCCTCGAATAGGGCTGTGAAGCGAGACTTGGGATCCGACCACGGGACCGTGATCTGAATGACCCCGTGCTCGTCACAGGCGACCCGGGGAACGTCAGCCACGAGAATCGTGCGCTACTGCATGGTGTCGAGATGACGCCAGCGTCGCTCACGGGAGTCGTAGCGTGATACTCGGCATTGACACTTCGGGCACTGGAGGACCGCTACCGGATCCATCTCCACAGACACCACTACCGCCTGCTCTTCATCCAGATGCAGCGTCACGTCAGAGATCTTCGATCCCCAGCAGTCGCGCATAGAGAGTTCGATCTTGCATCGCGACACTGTACCGGCGACACAGCCCACTCGATCCAGGCCGGAATATCTCCGGCCCCGCCCTCAGGCTCCTCCAAGCGGGAATCACGGATCATCGGACCCACACAAAACCCAGAAGAGCCTTCCCGGATGCACCGGGTATGTGGTGATACCCGTATTGGGGGCCACCCGCCCCGCCGGGCGAAGGCTCCAGCACGGGCCGAATGGCGCGTCCTCGACGGGTTGCTGGCGGCAATTGCCCAGGAGTCCCTGTGGGCCCAGGCTCNAGCCCGGCGTCCACACGCCGTCCGCGCCGAGTCCTGTGGGCCCAGGCTCGAGCCCGGCGTCCACACGCCGTCCGCGCCGAGTCCTGTGGGCCCAGGCTCCAGCCCGGCGTCCACACGCCGTCCGCGCCGAGTCGACAGCACCCAATACCAAGGACGGACATGGGGGTGAATCACCCCAGATGTTTTTCAGTGTGATGGGTGGGGAGGTCCAGGACGCGTTTTGCCCGGACGAGGCCTTCACAATCGGCTCGCGCGAGCATGGGAAGTTCAAGCTGCGTTTTCCCCGGGTCCGATCCGTAGACATTCTGTAAAATATGGACCGGGGAGGGGATCAGGCGCCCTCCCTGGGTCGACACGCACCATACGCACGGCTCGAGGCGAAACTCAATTGGCCCTGAACGGCCCGGGTCTTGCGCTGGGGCCGGGTGCCTACCTGGGGAGAGGGGACCATGGCCCTATTCGATAANCGCCAACGCCTGCTGTATTTCCTCGAAACGAGCGAAGACCGCTGCCGCGGTGGCTTCGGGATGCGGGATGCACCCGAGCGGATCGTGCTCCCTGCGAAGCACGGCGTAGCCCCCAGCGACGCGCCCCCCGTTCGGATCTTCCTCGGCACCGAGCCCGCACAGAGCCGGGCCGAGCGGGTGTTCGTGTGGTCGATCGAGCAGGCCCGCGACCCGGCACGCACCTACGAGATCTACCTGATGAAGGATCTCGCGGGCTTCGACCGACGCCGCTGGCTCACGGGCTTCACGAACTATCGCTTCGCCATCCCCCACTTCTGCAACGGCGCGGGCCGTGCCATCTGGAACGATGTGGATGAGATCTATCTCACCGACCCGGCCGAACTCTTCGATACCGAGTTGGGAGACGCGGGGTTTCTGACCGTACCCCGGCTGGCCTCGGGGACCCAGGTCGATACGTCTGTCATGGTCATGGACTGCGAGCGGATGATCGATGTCTGGGATCTCGAGTCCGCCCAGCGGACGCCCAAGAAGAAGATGATCGAGCACGCACTCGCGGTTCCGGGTCTGCACGGCCTGCTCGACCCGCTGTGGAACGCCCGGGATCCCGCTCGCGTCGGACACTCGAAGCTCATCCACTACACGATCCTCCACAAGCAGCCCTGGGTTCCGATTCCCGCCCGGTACGTCTATCAGCGCAACCCGGTCGCCCACGTCTGGTACGACCTCGAGCGCTCTGCCGACGAGGCGGGGTTCCACGTGTTCTCTCGCGAGCATCCGAGCGCGAACTTTCGCGCGCTCGCGAGCCGTGGCGAGTCTGAACGCTCCATTTCTCCCCGGGCGAGCCAGGACGCCGACGGACCCGACCTGGGGGACCTCCAGGAAATCCGTGAAATGACCTCGCGGCACCAGTCGAAGCAGCTGCTGGAGATGCAGATCGGGGACGCGGCTCCCGCTCAGCGGATCGAGGCGCAGATGCCGAAGCTCGAGGTCACGACATTGAACGTGCTGGACGAACCGGATCGATCCGTCTCGGGCTTCGACGGCGTGGTCTGCACGGAGGGGCTGGAGCGGATTCCCGACGAGGACGCGGCGTGGGTCGTCGAAGAGCTCTTCGAACGCTCGAGCGGCTTCGTCTACACCGTCATCCGCGAGCCGGCGCCGGGCCCGCTCCCGAGCGGCTACTCCTCGCGGACGCGCGACTGGTCGCATTGGACGATCCTATTCGAGAAGGCCGGCGCCCGGCATCCCCACGTGAACTGGAAGATCGTCCTCCGCCGGGACGAGCCCGGGAGTCCCGTGTCGAAGCAGCGCGAAGGCGGCCGGGTGCCGACGGCTCCCCGGGTGTGGGTCCTGCTCGACGATTCGCCGACCCACGACAGCCAGACGAAGGCGCTCGCCGACGCGCTCGGCTGGCCCTACGAGACGAAGCAGCTGCGCTTTCCGTTCTGGTCCGCGTTCGGCTCCCTAGCGCCCGGGTTCCAGCTAAAGCCTGCCAGCCTCGACCCCCGGGGCTCTAATCCCCTGACCCCGCCGTGGCCCGATCTCGTGATCGGCTCTGGCCGACGCGCCTCGGAGGTCGCGCGTTCGATCGGCCTCGAGAGTCTCGGCCGGACGCGGGTGATCGAGGTCGATCACAGAGCGGGCCAGCGGGAGACCCCGTTCGATCTGGTGGTGACGGACGGCCCCAGCGACCGCCCGCCCCATCCGCATCGGATCGAGACGCTGGCACCCCTCACACAGCTGTCCACGCAGGATGCCGAGAGGCTGACCCAGGAAGGGGAACTCGTGTGGGGGAACTCGCAGCACCCCCGGGTCGCGTTGTTGGTGGGAGACGAGCCGGCATTGACGCCCCACGTAGCAGAGCGGATGGCGCGGGAGGTTCGGAGTTTTGCAGACGAACTCGAGGGCTCCATCTTCGCGATCGGGTCCCAGCCGTTTCGCGGGGAACTCTCGCGTGCCCTGCAACGCGGGCTCGGCGGCAGCGGCCGGTTCCAGGATTCAGTGTCACCGGAGTCTCGTCTCGCTCCCCTGCTTGCGGCCGACGTGATCGTGGTGGCGGGAGGCGGACGAACCCTGCTCGCCGAGGCCTGTAGCGTCGGTCACCCCGTCCATCTCTACGAACTGTCGAACCGGCGGGCCGGCCTTCGCACCCGGATCGAGAGCCTGGTCGAAGTCCGCGCGCATGCCCGTCCGCTGAACACTCGCGGCACAGTGCGCCCGCAGCAGGGGCTCGAGTACGCCTGTAGTCGGCTGATCGAGCGGGGCATTCTCACACGTCCGCACCGGGTCGAGAGGCTGCGCGAAGAACTGACTCGGCGGGGGCTCGCCGTCCCGTTCGGCACGCCGATGCCGGCCGTCGAGCCCCGGGCACTCCACGAAGCGGAGGACGTCGCCCGCAAGATCGAGCCGCTGCTGGGCTTCAGCCGGCCCTGACGGGCGCCGGGCACGCTGAGGGCCGGCTTCACAGCCAGCCCCCGCAACCCGAGCGCCTGGCGCGACCGATCCGCCTACCGCCTCTGTCTACCCGCCTCGGTCTCCAGCCCCCGCAGTGAGCCGCTGCGCCTGTTGGCCTGGCTTCACGAAGCAGAGCCCTACTATCCATGGCTGTCGCTGCCTGGGACTCGCCGACAATATTTGCCCGGAAGGTTATACCCGGGGTGTTGTCAAGTTGACGTAGGAATCTGCGACCGCATGGAAGGTTGAGTGCAGATGCCAGTCACCACCCGCCTCAAGAAGCGCTTCGCCGGAAGCGGATAGGACATTCTCGCAGCGGGGTTTCCCAGGTTTCCCGTAGGGGTTTGACAAAACGTCCATACTCGGACACCGAGCCAGCACCCAGTGTAAGTAGTCAAAATATTCTGGATTTTGAAATTGCAGGTCCAGCCGGACATCCCGTCATCGTGATCAGGCAGGCTGAGCCGGAGGGTCGAAGTGACCAGGACGGAACAACGACCCATTCGTTCAGGTCGGTCGAATCGGGTAAACGCCTTACCCGTGGTCGGGTGATCCGGAGACCGAGTGTANGGAAACGATCGAACTGAAAGATCTCTTCATCTCAGTCCGAGAACCGCGAGGGGTTTTGTCTTCTTGAGGTGCATTGCTATAGCTTCAGCGCGATCGGGTTCCGCGTGACACATCTCGGAGGCCGCACCTCCCGTCGATGCTGTCGTCCTGATGGAGATGTCGAGAGTCGATAAGACTGTTGGAGCATTCTGGTACCAAAGGGTAGATTGAATGAAACGAGATTGGGCCGAAGTCGAGAGGAACACCTATCGCAAGCGGCCATCCTTTGAGAAAATCTCAGCAGCGATTTGAAGCATCCCCCCGTGACGATTGGTATGCCGGTCTACAACGGTGCCGCCTTCATAGAGCGGGCGATTGCCAGCATTTCGGAGCAGGACTACCCGAATTTTTCTGTTCTGGTTTCAGATAATGCATCGGACGATGGCACCTGGGAGATTCTTGAAGGCTGGGCAGCGCGCGACGGTCGAATTGTTCTCGTTCGACAAGCAGAGAATATCGGCGCGGTGGGCAATTTTCGCTACGTACTAGATCATTCCGACACCGGTTTGTTTCTCTGGCACGCCCATGACGATTGGTGGGAGCCGAATTATCTCGAGATACTCGTCGGTGTTCTCCAGGAAAATCCGGAGTGTGATGTTGCATGCGGGAATGCCGTGCGCTGCATGCCGGATGGACGGGAGAAGAAGAGTATTCGATTTCCGGCACTTCCTGCCGAACGAGTTCGCCGCGTCCGATACATGCTCTCCCATCCGGAGGCAACCTGGTTCTATGGGTTGTACCGGGCCAAAGCGCTGTCGAGCGCTCAGGCCACGGCAGAAGAGTTTTCTCACGTCTGGACGATGGATCGCGTCATGATTCTCGAATTCATTTTGAATGACCGCGTCGCGGGGTCCCGTGAGACGACTTTCTTTCAGCGGACCGGCGAACTCTCGAGTGACCGCTATCGACCGGTTGGTGCATCGAATCAGCTTCGATTTCTAGCGCGATTTTCTCGGTACCACCTGAAAGCGCTGATTTGCTGCCGGCTCTCCTACGCGGAGAAGGCCTTAGTGAGCCTTTGGTTGGTGGTGCATCTGGCCCGTACCGCGCATCTTCGGATCTACAAACGTTGGATAAAGTGGCCCTGGAAGAGAGTGAAGATGAAATTCTCTCTCCTGCTCGGTAGAAAGGCGTAGCTCGAAATTTTTGGCTGGGTGTGCGGTGCCGAAGATTGTGCGAGGCACGGCGGGTTTTTCTCGACTAAATTCCCTAACTCGAATGATAGGAACGAGTCCGATCTCAACGATCCAGATGGGTAATGAAGAGTTGGATTAACTCACCCGACGTGACCCCCTACTGTAATTCGCGGGTCCAGAAACTGAATCGAACCGATTGCGAAGGCCCGCGCTCTTCAACGGAGGAAATTCATGATTGCCGTAATTCTCGCAGGGGGGTTCGGAACGCGAATCTCAGAAGAGACCCACCTCAGGCCCAAGCCAATGATCGAAATTGGTGGCAAACCGATTTTGTGGCACATCATGAAAACGTACTCAGCCCACGGCGTGAACGACTTCGTGATTTGCTGCGGTTACAAGGGTTACCTGATAAAGGAGTACTTTGAGAATTATTCCCTGCACATGTCCGACGTGACATTCGACATGACGACTAACGAGATGGAAGTGCATGAGCGCAAGACAGAACCGTGGCGCGTGACCCTGGTCGATACCGGTGAAGAGAGCATGACGGGGGGGCGTTTGAGGCGAGTTGCCAGCTATGTCGAGGGAGAGGAATGCTTTTGCTTCACATACGGAGATGGGCTCTCCGATGTGAACCTGCACAACCTGATCGGATTTCACCGCCAACACGGAAAACTTGCGACAGTCACGGCGGTCCGGCCGCCAGGCCGATACGGGGCATTGGAGATCTCGGGTCAACGGGTGTCCGATTTTGTTGAGAAGCCGCTCGGGGATGGCGGGCTGATCAGCGGTGGGTTTTTTGTGCTCTCGCCGCAGTGTCTCGAGTTGATTGACGGCGACGATACGCCATGGGAGGCGGCACCCATGAGTCGACTGGTTGCGGACGAACAGATGATGGCATTCGAGCACCACGGATTCTGGCAGCCCATGGATACGCTTCGGGATAAGAATGTTCTGGAAGACATGTGGTCGACGGGAAAAGCGCCGTGGAAGAGCTGGGACTGAACACGTTGCGAAATCCGTCATGCTCTTTTTGGAATGGTAAGCGTGTTCTGCTGACTGGCCACACTGGTTTCAAGGGGTCGTGGCTTGCCTGGTGGCTTCAGCGGCTGGGAGCAGAGGTCACGGGCATCGCGTTGCCATCCCTTGCAACGCCTGATCTGTTTACGCTTCTGGAAATCGAGAGTCTTTGCGAAAGCCGGTTCTGTGACATTCGCGATTCGGAGCGTCTGGCGGAGATCATTCGAGAAGCCGATCCAGAAGTCGTCTTTCACCTGGCCGCCCAGCCGCTGGTGCGTGAAAGTTATCGCGATCCGCTGGCCACGTTTTCGACAAATATCCAGGGGACAGTCCACGTGTTGGAGGCCTTGCGACCACTGGATTCGATTCACACCGTGGTGGCGGTGACCACGGACAAGGTTTACAAGAATCTCGAGCGTGTTCGTGCCTACGTGGAAGGGGATGAGTTGGGGGGGCACGATCCCTACAGCGCGAGCAAGGCGGCTTCGGAACTCGTGATCGCGAGCTACAGGGATTCGTTTTTTGCGGAAAAGGGCGTCGCCCTCGCGTCTGCGCGAGCGGGCAACGTGATCGGTGGCGGCGACTGGTCGCTCGACCGACTGCTCCCAGATGCCGTTCGGGCGTGGAGTAGTAATCAGCCGCTGACGGTTCGCCGGCCCGGAGCCGTCCGCCCCTGGCAGCATGTTCTCGAGCCCGTGGCCGGGTATCTCCTTCTCGCGGAGGCGATGGGCGAGGAACCCGCACTAGCGGGACCCTACAATTTCGGCCCGATGTCCGAAGGGGTAGCGACGGTGCGTGACGTAGTAGGGATGGCCCAGGAGTTTTACGGCAAGGGTGAGGTGATCTGGCTCGAAGATGAATCGGGACCTGTCGAAACCGATTTTCTTTCCCTGGATGCCAGCGCAGCTAAGGCAACGTTGGGAGTCGCCCCTCGCTGGAGCTTGGAAGAAGCGGTCCGGCGAACCATAAAGTGGTATCGCCGACAAGCAGATGGTGCCGATGCCCGCGGCCTCTGTCGGGCAGATCTGACGGGTTTCGAGTTGGCCGTGGCTGGTGGTTCCAAGTGACCCAGTTTGCGATTCGTGACGCGCCGCTCGAGGGGCTCAAACGAGTCGAGCGTATTCCGGTTGGTGACGATCGAGGCTTTCTGGCGCGGCTTTTCTGCGAAGCCGCACTCGCCGCGGCCGGCTGGAAGGGGCCGGTCGCTCAGGTCAATCATACGTGGACTCGGAAACAGGGCACGATCAGAGGCATGCACTTTCAGCGCGCCCCCCACGCTGAAATGAAATTGATCTCGTGCCTTCGGGGAGTTGTTTTGGATGTGGCCGTTGATCTTCGCGCCGATTCTCCCACCCTCTTGCAATGGCATGCCGAGGAGATCTCGGCGAAGAATAAGCGTGCGCTACTGATTCCCGAAGGGTTTGCTCACGGTTTTCAGACGATGTCGGACGATTGCGAGCTGCTTTATTTCCACTCGGCCTTGTATGCCCCGGAGGCCGAGGGAGGCATCCACCCCGAAGATCCGGCGTTGGCGATCGATTGGCCGCTTCCGGTTACGGTGTTGTCGGATCGGGACGGCGCCCACCCGCTGCTACCGAGAGACTTCCGGGGGTTGACGCCATGAAATGTCGACATTGTGGAAGCGAGACTCGTCTGAAATTCCTGGACCTCGGTTTTGCGCCACCTTCGAACGCTTACTTGAGCGAGGAGCAACTCACGGCACCCGAGGTGTATTTTCCGCTCCGCCTTCACGTTTGTGGGGAGTGTTGGCTCGTGCAGACTGAAGACTATGCACAGGCGGGCGACTTGTTTACTCCCGATTACGCCTACTTTTCCAGCACTTCTGCAGGTTGGGTAAAACATGTCGCCGGTTACGCCCGGGAAATCACGGACCAGTTGGGCTTGTCGCGCGACAGTTTCGTGGTGGAAATCGCGTGCAACGACGGTTGTCTGTTAAAGAATTTTGTAGACCAGGGTATTCCGTGCCTGGGCATCGAGCCGACCGAGAGCACGGCCATTGCCGCCGAGCAGAGCGGTGTGCCCGTGCTGCGCCGATTCTTTGGCGATGCCCTCGGTAATGAACTGGCCGCGCAGGGGCGACAGGCGGATCTCATTGCGGGCAATAACGTCTATGCCCATGTTCCCGATATCAATGACTTCACCCGCGGCCTAAAGGCGCTCCTCAAGCCCGGAGGATGCATCACCCTGGAGTTCCCCCACCTCATGGAGTTGATCGAGCGAAACCAGTTCGACACGGTCTACCACGAGCACTTTAGCTATTTGTCCATCCAAACGGTGCAGCGAATCTTTAAGACCTCCGGCCTCCGGATTTGGAACGTCGAGAAACTTTCGACTCACGGAGGGAGTTTGCGGATCTACGGATGTCATGAAGATGATGCGCGGCGGGATTCGGACCGGGTGCAAAGGCTAATCGAGGCCGAGACTGAGCGCGGCCTGCGAAACATGGAAACCTATCGTGGTTTTCAAGATCGCGTAGATTGTGCCAAAGACGAACTCGTTACTTTTCTCATCGGAGTCAAGAGGGATGGGAAGCGGATTGCAGCATACGGTGCGGCCGCCAAAGGCAATACCTTGCTGAACTACGCGGGCGTGAAGCCGGACCTTCTTCCCTTTGTTTGCGATGCCGCCACGTCGAAGCAATCGAAGTACATGCCTGGCAGCCACATTCCGATCCTATCACCGGACACTCTGGACGATTACCGGCCAGACTTTGTTCTCATTCTTCCGTGGAATATCGCCTCGGAAATTCGTGAAAAACTTTCCGCCCTGAGAAAGGCGGGGACGCAATTTGTCACACCGATTCCTCGCTTGGATATTCAATGAACTCAAGAATCTATTACACGAAGCCCTCGGTTACCGACTTGGAAGTACGCTATGCGACGGACGCCGCAACTGATGGCTGGGGTGAGAACTGCTACGCATATATCGATCGGTTCGAGAAAGAATTTGCGAGCCATCTTGGCGTGCGGCATGCAATTTCCACATCCAGCTGCACCGGCGCGTTACATATGGGCATGGCAGCGCTCGGAATCGGCCGAGGGGACGAGGTCATTCTCGCCGATTCCAATTGGATCGCTACGGCAGCCCC
>PBYF01000015.1 GCA_002729515.1 Deltaproteobacteria bacterium | reverse complement strand
ATTTGGCTATATCATTTACAGTAAACCGATGCACCTCTAAACCCTCCCCAGGTTATGTTGTTTCCGTTAATTGTAGCGCCTGAAATTGCGCCAAACCACAGTACATAATGATTATGTAGTTACTTTTATCTGCCCGATTCTGGAGTTTCATATTCTCGCTTCAAATACTTAAACAGCCATGGTACCGGCTTAGATTCCAAAATCGAAAGTTCAATTTGCACGCGCGAATCTCGCTCGACCATCATCTTGACCGCCTTCCTTCTCTTGTCTACCTCACCTCGGTCTCTGATCTCCTTCCCTTCATTTTTAATTAAATCTTTCGCGATTTTTCCGTATACAAACGACTTTTCTTTATCCGGATCATATAAAGCTTCGAAATCCTTGAGGATACTATCAGATCCTTCTTTTCTAGCAGCCTGTCGGACTTAAGATTCAGCATCATGTAGTGGTAAATAGGGTATAGATTATTATATTAGAATATATTACAATGAGTTTTATTCTATTCTGAGACACTACTTATTCATACCCATTAGCCCTATGAGTGTTGATTTCATCAAAGCAGACCGTGAGACACCGTTTCTTTTTCCACCATCCGTTCAGGATTGGCTGCCGCAGGATCATCTTGCACGATTTGTCGTTGATATTGTCGGGCAACTGAATCTGTCTTCCCTCCGGGCAGTCTATGCCGGCAAAGGTTCAAGGCCCTATGATCCGGCCATGTTGCTTTGGCTGATTCTTTATGGCTATGCGACCAGTGTGTTTTCGAGTAGAAAGCTGGAACAGGCAACCTATGATTCTGTCGCGTTCCGCTATATTGCCGGTAATCAGCATCCGGATCATGATACCATAGCAACGTTCCGTCAACGTTTTTCTCCGGAGCTTCAGGGATTATTTGTTCAGGTGCTCAGCATTGCCAGTGAAATGGGAGTGTTGAAGCTGGGCCGTGTGAGCCTTGATGGAACGAAAGTCAAAGCCAATGCGTCCAAACACCAGGCTTTAAGCTGGCAGCACGCCTGCAAGCTTGAAGAGCAACTGCAAAGAGAAGTCGAGCACTTATGGCAGCTGGCCGAAGAGGCAGATCAGTCAGCCATTCCTGATGGTATGAGTATCTCGGCAGAACTTGAACGCCGGGAGAAACGACTGGCCACCATCGCAGAAGCCAAGCGGAAAATAGAAGCGCGAGCTGCAGAACGAGATGCAGAGCAACAGCAGGCATCTGAGAAGAAGCTGGCAGATCGGAAGCAAAAAGAAAAACAGAGTAGCAAGAAAAACAAGGGTAAACCAGCCAAACCACAGAAACCGGGTCCAAGACCAAAGGATCAGGTCAATCTGACCGATGAAGAATCGAGGATCATGCCGGCCAGCGGAGGCGGTTTTACGCAAGGCTTCAATGCGCAGGCCTGTGTTGATGTTGCAACGTTGCTGATTATCGTTGCTCAGACAACACAGCAGGTCAATGACAAACAGCAAATCAAGCCCGCAATCAAAGAGCTTGACAAGCTTCGCGGACAGTTAGGACGGGTCGAAGAATTGATAGCCGATAGCGGGTATTTCAGTCAAGCCAATGTGGAGGCCTGTGAAACAGCAGGAATGACCCCGTTCATAGCGGTCTCGCGTGAAGAGCATAATCAACGTCTTGAGGATCGGTTGAGTAACCCCGAGCCGGTAGCAAGAGATGCCGACAGTGTCACAAGAATGAAGCATCGGTTGAAAACCAAGGCCGGCAAGGAAGTCTATGGACAACGCAAGTGCACGGTCGAACCGGTATTCGGAATTATAAAATCAGTTCTTGGCTATAACCAGTTCTTACGCAGAGGCCTAGAAAACGTCAAAGCAGAGTGGAAGTTGGTAAGTCTTGCCTGGAATCTAAAACGGATGCATGTATTGAGTAAACCAAGTCGAAAAAATCCGGTTATGGCGGGTCTGGATCAAAGTATAGGCGCATTTTAGCGCTCCATCTCGCTTGTTCCAGCCTGTTGATTCGTTTAGAAAAAACAATGTCGGCAAAAATGAGTTCGACAGGTGATTTTGAAGGCCAGCAACTCTTTTCCTCTATGAATCGATAATTTCATTGTCCGACAGACTGCTAGCAGATGTAAATTGACGTAGGAAAAAAGAAGACAAGGCAAGGCGACCAACGAGATCCGTCAACACCTTGATACTGCAGTGTTGGTTTATCCTTCGTGTTGGCATCTTATGAGTTATGTTCACACTTGGCAGTACTCGTCGTCTTCGGTTAAGCTTGGGTCAAAGAAATAATTGTTTTTCTTCATCATTTGGAACTCGGCATGTGTTCCGCTTCCCAAACAAATTATATCTGTTGCTCGCAATTATGGAATAAACATAATCACGAATAAACGTTGGGATAATTTTAAAATAATAGCCAAGATTCCACGGGAAGCTTAACTCACGAAATATTTTTAATACTGCAGTGGATTTTTGGTACATCATATTATTCTGCACTAATATCAGGGACTTATAATTATATGGTGTCTGACCAATAGACTTGACCAATTTCTGACCTTCGAGGGATTGAAGTGAAGAATATCTATAAATTCTTTTCTTATCTGTATCAATTATAAAATTAATAAAAGAATTACAAAGGTTACAGAAACCATCAAAGAATATGATTGAGTGATTCATCAATAGAGGACAGCGGCGATTTATTGTCTTTCAAGACCGTATTGTCTGGATTGGCGGCCGCTGCCTCTTCGACACCACTGATAAAAAGTTTAGCTTTCCTTCCACCTGCAAACCTATGGGCGATGTGATAGCATTTATCGTCTTTGACGACTGTGGCCGAAATAATCTGGCTCTTTCCATTGACCCAAGTGTACATTTTCTGTTCACCCAAAGTAAATAGGTTGTAGCAGGTGCACTTGTTGAAGCCGATGCGTTTCGAGGCAATCGACATCCCGTCAGTCCCTTAATTCCGTTGGTCATGGCCCAAGCGACGATGGTTAGTATTCTCATGTCCGCAAATTTTGCCACTGTCGGTACTTCAACCGCATTAGCTTCCTTCCTTTTGAATCGGAGGGCTTTGCCAAACTTGCCCTTGACCTATTCCAATTCGCCGTTGATCTTTGGTATGGCCGGGTTGTCGGAGTGGTCAACGGGATTGTCCGCATCTTCGAAGGGGAGATATAGAATTGGACCTTGATTGATCTCCACCGCTGGAATCGTAAACCCAACGCTGAGAATGATGAAGACAACTAAAAATAAAAAAACTGTCTCATTTGTAACTCCTGATACTTGTCCCATTTTCGGGGGAATGGAAGGGCAGAAAATCATCATCTTAAATTACTCGCATAATTCAAGAGTTGTCAAGGGCAACAGATTCACAATGACGTACCGGTTTAGCACTGAAACCTATNCACTGATGNACCTANCCACGCGCAATGGCTNGATAGCTGTGATGGTTGGTCTNAGCCTCAACGCCCGATTCCTTCAGNTCGTATCACCCGATAGCAGGCACTCGTTTTTTCACTNATCCTCATCNGTATTAGTCGTCAGTTCGGATAATTCGTGGCAACCCNACATCATCCTACCGTGTCTCTTTAGGATAGTTCACCTCTTGATGAACCATCTCAACAATCTCAATTCGATGTTCTTCGATTTGGTCGGCAGACTGCTCCGAGGCTTCTCCTCCAACCTCTACTGATCGATTCACGTTAGTAACCAAACTAACTGGATAGATCTCGCCAATCGGTTCTTTGGCTAAATAGATTGAGAGGTTGGAAGACTAGCAGTGTCAGCAGGCCACCACTCGCCACCAATTAAAATGGGTTGGATCATCAGATCTCTCCATTATGAGCACTTACATTATAATTTTTGGTTGGACTAAAAAATAATGGGCTTGTTAGTCACAATAAGTATTAGCCTAGCAACTGCAACTTCTGCTGACTAACCGATGTTGATAATCTCGGGTGGGGTCGTATAACCACCTGGAACATGAGTCTTTAACCAGTCCTCAGGATCATGTCGAGGTAGGGTCAATGTGGATTCCCCCTTACAACTCAAGCGATACAGCAAGCGGGCGTCCTCAATAGAGTCGATATTCCCTTTGGACGGGGGCGAGTTGTGTAAAGTCATGTAGTTATCCCACAAAGTTACGTCTCCCGGCTGATGTAAATGATCGTAGCGAAACCGCTCTTGTAGAACATGTGCTTCGAGTCGGTCTAAAAAGGCACGGGACTCACTCTCCGACATGCTGTCGACCTCGACTGGCGGGCGAACACGGGGACGTGAAGCCCAGATCGGGCTGTGGAACGACTTGATCCCAGAACGGGGATTAGTGCGGACCAAGGGTGCCAACCACCCTTTATCTTGTATGTTCAGCCGTCTGCGCAATTGTACCTTCTCCAATTCAGCCTGTTCTGAGGTCGGCAAAGCCGAAAAAGCGGCGGCGGTATCGGCAAATGCCGTTTCACCGTTCAGTGGGAGTCGCATCCGTCGTTTCATCAGTTCGTCGCTACTACCTTCAAAATACGGGCCAGGTGAGTCGGGAGCATTGACCCAGTTTCCGCCCTCTGCCGTCCGTGCCATAGGTGCGTGATGAACCAAGAACATAGAGACATAAATCGGTAACGGCTCGTACTCAATATCTGTGTGCCACGACCCACCACGACCAACTTGGGTGGGTCGGTTTCCATTTGAATCACCAACAATTTGCCCCCGAAAATTGGTAACAACTAATACTGCTGGTGATTGGTGCGCCAAGCACTGTAACTGGTCGGGGAAAGTCAAATTGACTGCCGAAGCCGTGCGATTCTCGAACGGAATCAGTTCGAATTCGCCATCGCTATCACCATCAGACTGTGCTGATTTTCCGCCCCGCAGAAAGTTATTGGGGTGTGGTACAGGTGCTCCCCAGTGGTTGGCAAACCGTTCGAAATGGGCCAGTGAAAAGGCGGTCAGATCTTGTCCTGCGATACTGATAATACGGAATTGGCTCAACGCATCCAGTATAAATGTTACCTGATCGAGGTTCAAGGGGTGGCACAAATCTAGGCCAACGAAGCGTCGTCCTGCCCCACTAACCGCTAGTGGTCCTTCACTATACGTATGCGCACCAAATAGTTGGCGGAGTTGTTGATCTAACTGCTGCGTATCTTGGTTCGCCATTTTAATCTCCTTTTTACTGATTTGTTAGCACCTTGATTTTTATGGTTGGCGGAATTCCATAAAGTCGAATCTTTTCGACTGTCTGAGAACAGTGTCATAGCCAGTCCAAAACAGAATAATGGAAACATCATCAAAAATTCATGTGTTTTAAGATCCATGATCTGAGATAATAATAAACTTGGTAACATGGCACTTAAAAGAGTTGGAAAAGGCCGAATTAACAGATGCCCATCGACAGGCAAGAGGTGGTAAAAACAGGGATGATACCATCATTAGTTTAAAAATGCCGCCTGACGCAGGCCCATGAGTATGCTCACAGCACAAGTTAACCAACCTGTCACCCAACCCCCGGTGATGGCCACCTCCATCGCATCCAGACTCCGGACTGTAAGCAGACAGTCGGATCAGATAGAGCTGTTCTGGTAGCATTTAGTCTCTGCTTGTGGTTGTAACCCAGCCTGATCCCAGAACAGAATATGGTCGGCCTCTAGCTCGGTCCTCAGTTCACCCTCAATCTGAGTGCACACCCGCTTGTCAAGGGGAATGGGTCATCCCGGCAGTTCGTTGACAACTTGCGGCTTGAAGGATTTCACTGGGTCGTGATTCTTCTGAGGATGCTCCTGGCGGGGGAACTTTCAGACTGCTTCCCAGTTTATTCGACCAGTAGTGCTCCCCTGAAAGACTCAGACCAATACTATGCTCCTCCAAGAGCTAGGCTTTGATCTCTTTGATTACTTTCCCGCAGCAGGGCTTGTTGTATCTCAGCTTGCCGGCCGGGATGGCGATGACCATTGCTGCCTGTAAGCCGGTCCTCCAGTCCTCCTAGGCCATATTTCTTTAACCAGTAACGGATGGTGCATTTACTACGCCTTAGGGCCAAAGCAATCTCAGCCGGGCTCATCAACCCAGATGAGCCATCCGAATGGCCATTAACCATTCTTGATCATGGGGATCGATCTCTGTTTTTCCCGCTTCATCGATTTGTTGGAGAGTGACCGCTTCTTCTATCTTGAGTTTTCCTGACATGGTTTTCCTCCGGAAGCAAGGGATTAAGAGTCAGGAGAGGATATCACGTCAAACGGAAATTTTAAACTGAAATCGGTATAAAATCAAGGCGATACTCCTGATAGCCAAAGGGCATACGCTAACTGAAACCGCGGTACTATTATCGATTGAGGAAAACACAGTCCGCCGATGGCAAAATCACTATCTGAAACGAAAAANCATTGGCCAGTTTCTAAGCCGTCATTGTCCNGGATNTGAAGGGAAATTTAGCGAGGAAAAACGACCGGTAGTTAGCCACTATGCGGACTCTGATTTGGTTTCTGAGGCCAAATAAATTTGATATTTCATCCCAACAAAATTTGGTCTTACCTATTCGAAAAGTGGTGTCATCGCCCGGTTACATCAACTGGGAGGTAGATAGGGCTGAATACATTGCCATTGTTGATCTGTCAGATCTGAATTATAGTTTCTAGCTTCCATTGCAGATTGGTTTCTGATCATTCTGACATGGAACACTTTCAACCTCAATGCTCTACCAAACAGGTTCTTAGCTGTAACAGCAGTTTACATATAAATTTAGCCAATGATTATTGTTTCTTTGACCAGCCNACTCACTGTTAGCNTCTGAAATGGTTGTGAGTATCCTAATCCTCACGGGAAATGTTCTAGATGTTTGGCATATCATACGAATGGTTGCTAAAATATAGATGGATTGAGGAGAGAGTCATGAAAGTATTGGTTACNGGGGCGGCGGGTCAGGTCGGTTGTCGGTTGGTACGACAACTGCTGTACCGCAATTATCAAGTTCGCGGTACAATCCTGCCCGACGATCCATGTCGGGAACGGCTGACAGGTCTGGATCTGGAACTGGTCGAAGGCAACTTAACCGACCCGTCCTACGTTCGACAGGTGGTCGAAGGGGTGGAAGTTGTTATTCATACGGCTAATATCGTTGGTGATCAATTCCATAATAACGTCGAAAGCAATCGCTTGGTAGCGCTGGCCTGCGGGGAACAGGCCGATGTGCTAGACAGATATATCTACGTCAGTTCCTCCGGCGTTTTTCCTAATAATGGGGAGAGTATTGCCTGCGCTTACCATCCGGTAGACGAGCTGCATCCCAAGCGACCCACAGGGAACTATAACATCTCCAAAGTNGTCGGAGAGTTGTACGCTGAGTCGGTCGAACGTGAAACTGGTCTGCGGACGGTAATCGTCCGACCTAGCCACGCCATCTCCGGTACCACCATCCTGAGCCAGTTCACCGTTGCCCGGGTGTGTGGGATTCTAAAAAGTGGCCAAAANAAACCNGGTAGTGAACTTTACATGGCGGATGGAACGGAACTCTGGCATCAGGTCGAAGCGGCAGCAGAGAGCAGTGACCAGCCGTGTAGCGCCCGCGACCTGGAGGGACGTCCTTGGTACTATCAGCCCAACGATGCTCGCGATGTAGCATACTGCCTGGTCTGTGCCCTGGAGGANCCGGGAGCGATCGGCGAATCCTTTAACGTCGGTGCGCCGTCGCCTTTCACCTATCCGGAAGCGGCTGAGATATTGGCTGATCAAACAGGACGTGAACCGCTGGAGGTGCGATTGCCTGTGCGCTGGCGATACGATCACGACATCCGTAAAGCTAAAAGCTGGATCAACTTTAATCCCAAAGGTGATTTGAAAACCATGATTGCTTCAGCCCGCCGGGTCGAATCGGGCGACTATATAGATTATGTCTGGGATTAGTCGCGCCCGGGCAGGAATGGGTTACCTCACCGGCCTTTTGGAGGCGTTACCGCTGTACAGGGCCGATCCACGTTCATAAGAGGCTTTGACAACACCGTCAAGTACCTCAATTAGCTAAAAAACATAATGAACAATATTAATCTCCATAATTTAGGTTCAAACGTTATATATCCCGTGCGACAGACCTCGTGGACAACGACATGCCCTAGCCTTTTAGCCTTCCTCAAGAACTCAATTAGTGCCTTTTTCTATCAGAGGCATAAGTGCTTCCGCATCCTCATTGATAGTGCTGACGGAGACGAAATAGGTTTCCAATTCGTTAAACTTTTTGAAACACAAGAAGTGCCCATCAGACTTGGTAACCGCTGGTTTTCTGATTTGGGCTATAGTTGCTGGTTTAGCGATTTCTGATTGTAGCAAATCTGAACAGGATGGTTTATCCGGCACAGTGGAAGTAGATAGTTCCAGCACAGTTGCCCCAATTACCGAAGCGATGGCTGAAGAGTTCGGTGAAATTAATCCCAAAGTGCGGGCAACGGTTGGTATTTCTGGCATACATGGATGTGGGTGTGCCCTGCTACAACCTGAAGAAACTTTGCTACCAGATTCGACATACCATATACGTTGATCGGTACTTGGCGAGAGGTACAGGGGATCTGGCATCGACGGCAGGCGGCCCCCAGTTATCAATTCGACACGCCGCCTTTACAAAAACAATCAGTTTTAGTAGAATCTAAGTCGCCGATCTGTCGGCATAAACCAAAAGCAAGATCCAATAGAGATAGATTAGACTGGGAGGAACCAATGTCTCGCCAAAAAGTTCTAATTACTGGCATGAGCGGTTTGATCGGACAAGTGGTAGCCAATCGACTGGAGGCCACCTGCGACCTGAGTGCGCTCAACCGTCGTCTGGTTGAAGGCGTAACGTGCCATCAGGCAGACATCGCCGATTTAGAAGCGATTCGACCTGCTTTTGACAATATCGATGTGATCGTCCATTTGGCCGCTGCCATTCAAGCTGACTGGAACGGTTTTTTACAGAGCAACATCATTGGCACCTATAACGTGTTCGAAGCTGCCCGGCAGGCAGGGGTCAAACGTATTATCTACGCCAGTAGCGGAGCGGTGATTTCCGGACACGAGAAGCAATCGCCCTACCGGGAAATGACGCAAGGCGAATACGAGAAGGTGCCGCTAACCTGGTCTAACCTGACACATGAAACCCCCATTTGGCCACAAGGAATTTACGGCTGCACCAAGGTTTGGGGTGAAGCACTGGCCCGTTACTTCAGCGACAGTTCAAACCTGTCTGTGATCTGTCTGCGAATAGGCGCGGTAAACGCCGAAGATCGCCCTCATCAGAACCGGCAATTTTCGGTCTACTGTAGCCAGGACAATATCGCCGGTATGGTTGAAGCTTGTGTCCAGGCGCCGGACAGTGTTAAATTCGACATTTTCTACGTTGTCTCCAACAACAACTGGAGCTACCGTGATATGGAACACGCGCGAGAGGTATTGGGCTATCAACCACAGGGCTGCGCTGAAGATTATCGCTAAAATACCAGACGATGGACAGAAATAATTGTCACCTAGCAAGTGTTGGAACTAAATATCGACCCGGCAAGTTTATGACAAAAGCGATAGCCTCTTTTAGAGTCTTTCCCTCTATGGGCCTATTAGTTATAGTCATACTGGTTGGTCAAAGGGTTGCGGCGGATGAAACAACCCTGGTTGTTGGCAGTGCAGGCAAGGTGGTATCTGCAGGTCACATTGTCGTTAGTCGACAGAAGTACCTAGTACCAACCAAATACAATGAAGTTCCCTTTTTCGCTGCACAGGTGGCGTCCGGGCAACTGCCGCCTATCGAGAAGCGCCTGCCGGCAGAACCGTTTGTGGTTGGCCCTGGTGTTCTAAACTCAGAAAGATGGTTGGATTGGGAAGTTGGTCGATACGGAGGCACGATTCGCACTCCCAACCTCAACGGAGGAGTACACGAATTGGCTCTGGCCATGGGTATGACAATTCTGCGTGCCCCCGACCAGAGCACCAAGGACCCGTTGCCAGCGATTGTCAGCAGTTATCAAATTAGCGCCGATTATCGCCAATATACATTGACTATTCGTCAGGGACTTAAATGGTCGGATGGTGTGCCACTGACGACCGAAGATGTACGCATGACCTGGGAGCTTTACGCTGACGAGCGGATTTATCCCAGTTTCCCTCGCAAAGTGAGGACGCTCGGACGGGGAGATGGTATCCCTGGTAAACTAACAATTATCGATGATTTGACCTTCATCATTACCTTCGATGCCTCTTACGGCCAATTTTTGGCTGAGCTTTCCTCTTGGATTCCAGACTATACTTTGCTCTTCAGGCCGGCCCACTTTATTAAGCAGTTTCACGCCGATCACACCGATATGGCCGATATTCAGCCTGTTCTGGATGAGCTGCAAATCAAGGGCTGGGAAAAACTGGTGATTCTCAAAGATATGCCCCATTGGGAGCTATATCGCGAGCACAGTATAGGCGTACCCACACTCACACCGTGGATAGCCGAAACCGTCACCAGTTCAGTGATCAGGATGGTTCGCAACCCTTACTACTGGAAGGTAGATATTGCCGGCAATCAACTGCCCTATGTCGATCGTGTGGAATCGGAGGTGTCGAACCACCTGCAAGCCATCATGCTGAAAGCGGCTTCTGGAGAATACGATGTCATGACCTCTTATGCCCAAGTCAGAGAAATGCCGCTCTATCGACTGAACTCGGAACGAGCCAACATAAAGACGGTTCTACACGGCTCAATAAATAACCCGCCTATCTTGTTCCTGAATCACGATTTTGATTATCAGACAGCGGGCAGCGTCTGGCAACGTCTGGTCACCGACCCCCGGTTTGGCAGCGCCATAGCTTGCGCTATCGACAAGGAAGACGTCAACAACACGCTCTATTTTGGCCTCTATACGCTAGACGGCTATACCAAGGAAAACTACGATCCACAGACCGCCAATACGTTGCTGGATCAAATCGGCATGAACAAACTCGACACGAATGGGTTTCGGACAGACCCCGACGGCAACCGATTTGAACTCAGAATTACCACTGCGGCCATATCTCCCGATTTTCTCGCTTTGGGCGAATTGTTGAAAGCCTATTTTGAACAGGTAGGCCTTCGTACCACGCTGGATGTGATCGGTAGCCAGTTGTTCGGTCAGCGCATGAACGCCAATCAGTTGATGGCCACCATTCACTGGAGTGATGAACCCATTTGGGGGCCGGGCATTTCCGAGGATTATTGGCCCAGTTCAAAAGGGCACTGGGCACCG
The DNA here is from genome assembly GCA_002729515.1 of Deltaproteobacteria bacterium. Classification (GTDB taxonomy): domain Bacteria; phylum Myxococcota_A; class UBA9160; order UBA9160; family SMWR01. Next base: position 4,514 of record PBYF01000015.1, on the reverse strand, counting down.
ATGTCGGAACAGTACTTTGCCACCAACGGCGATTCTGGACGTCACCCCCCCGACTATCTGCAGAAATTCTTCGATTTGCATGTTGCCCGCAAAGTCGTTCCACCTCAGTCGCCGGAGGGGGAAGCCTTATTTGCCGATCTGGTCAATTGGTTCTCACGCCACTACGCGACAATCTGGCCGGTGGGCAGAATGACCGTGCCGACGGTCTACAATGCCGATCTGGGTAATGTGATTAAAGCCGGCTATCCGTTCGACCGTGCCTTGGATTATGGCATGGAGCAACTCTTTTTTAGATCCTCCAAATAATACTGCATAGATTAGAAACCAGAATGTCGGCTAACCCCAGTACACCTCCTGATCCTCAACAGGAATAAACGTCAATGAAAGCGTTCATCATTCGGCGGATTATCCTCATCATCCCACTCCTTTTCATCATCTCTATTATCTCTTTTATTGTCATCCTGTTACCCCCGGGTAGTTACGTCGAAACCTACGTGGAAAATCTGGAGCAAACCGGTTTCTTGATGGACGAATCTCAGATTAAAGCCATTTACAAGCAGTATGGCCTCGACCGGCCGGCAGTGGTGCAATATATCTTGTGGATGAGCAACTTTCTGTTGAAAGGTGAGATGGGCCGCTCTTTCATCTACCAAAAACCGGTGACCGCAGTCATTATGGAACGCCTACCCATGTCGATGGCGGTAACATTGATCTCCCTAGCAGTCACCTGGTTACTGGCTGTGCCAATCGGCATCTACTCGGCCCTGCGCCAATACTCCGTTGGCGATTATATAGCCACTATCATCGGTTTTGTCGGCCTGGCCCTGCCCAATTTTCTCCTAGCTTTGGCCCTGACATACCTGGTTTTTGCCAAAACCGGTCACGCGGTTACCGGCCTGTTTTCTATTGAGTATAAGGATGCGCCTTGGACAATAGCCAAGCTCATCGATCTGCTGGGAAATATATGGTTGCCTATTCTGGTAATAGCTAGTGCCGGTACTGCCTCGCTGGTTCGGATCTTACGTGCCACGCTGTTGGACGAGAAGAACAAACAGTACGTTACTACCGCCCGGGCCAAAGGGCTACCAGAGCATAAACTAATTCTTAAATATCCGGTACGTGTGGCCATTAATCCGCTAATCAGCACCATCGGTTGGACGTTGCCCCTGATCGTCAGTGGTGAGATCATCGTTTCCCAAACGCTGGGTCTGGAAACACTGGGGCCAGTTCTATTATCTGCAGCCATGGGTGAAGATATGTTTTTGGTGGGGAGTATCGTCATGATCCTGAGCAGTTTGACCGTCATTGGCACGCTGATCTCAGATATCCTGCTGGCCTGGATTGACCCCCGCATTCGCTTTGATAAGGTGAGCATCTGACCTATGTCCGAAGCATCAAGGCCCACATTTTTGGCCGCTCTTAGTGAGCGTTATATCCGTTGGAAACGAGAGAGGAACCAGCGATTGCAAGAGCGGTTGTACTACGCTTCGCAACGGGAACTGGTCTGGCACACCTTTAAGAAGCACAAACTGGCGTTTGTCGCTTTGATTATCCTCACCGTCCTCTATACAGTCTCAATCTGCGCCGACTTCTTCGCCCCATATAGTCCACTGAACCGATTCCAGAATTTTAATGACGCTCCACCAACACGCATCCACTTGATAACCAGAGAGGGGAAGCTAAGTTGGCTTTTTGTTTGCCAGACAGTTCGAGTGCGAAATACCGAAACCTTTAAGTACGAATACAGGGAAAACACCGCCCATCGTCACGTTATCCGTCTGTTGGTCAAAACCGAACCCTATAAATTGTTAAAGGTGATTCCCATGCAACACAAATTTTTCGGCTTGGCAGACCGACACGTTCCTTTGCTACTATTTGGTTCGGACCGGTTGGGGCGGGATGTTTTCTCCCGCATCCTGTTTGCGGGACGAATTTCCCTCTTTATTGGTTTTGGCGGCGTGATGGTGGCCTTTATTTTGGGTAGTATTTTGGGCGGGATCTCGGGCTATTACGGTGGCCTGGTTGACGAAATTATCCAGAGAATCATCGAAGTATTGATCAGTGTGCCCAACATTCCAATTTGGATTGCCCTGTCGGCAGCACTGCCTCGTGACTGGGGTACCATTAAGATCTACTTCGCTATCACCTTGATTTTGGCTGTGCAGGGGTGGACCGGGTTAGCGCGTGTGGTCAGAGGCCGGATTATCAGTTTGCGAGAAGAGGAATTTGCCCTGGCGGCTAAAGCGGCAGGGGCAAGCGATTGGCGTATCATCTTCACCCACCTCTTGCCCGCCTTTATCAGTTACTTAATCGTCCATATTACGCTGGCCATTCCAGGTATGATCCTGGGTGAAACCGCCCTCAGTTTTTTGGGGCTTGGAATCAAACCACCTGCGGTTAGTTGGGGCACCCTATTGCAAGATGCCCAGGATATCACGGCTCTGGCCAATTATCCCTGGCTGCTAATCCCGTCCTTGTTCGTCGTTTTGACAATCCTGATGTTTAATTTCGTCGGCGACGGTTTAAGGGACGCCGCTGATCCCTACGCTTCTAGGTAGTCCATGCCTCAAGACCAATTGACACCGATGACCTCAGAGCCGATCCTGGAAATCAGAGATCTGAAAACCCATTTTATGTTGGATACTGGAACTGTCCGGGCTGTTGACGGCATCGACCTAACGATTTCACGAGGGAAAACGTTGGGTGTTATCGGTGAGAGCGGATGTGGCAAGTCGGTCACCGCCCATTCAATCCTGCGATTGATCCCTTCACCCCCGGGACAAATTGTCAATGGCCAAATTCTGCTCCATCGCCAGGGAGAGGTGATCGACATTACCCGGCTTCAACCCAAAGAAGCCGCCATCCGACAGATTCGTGGAGCCGATATCGGCATGATTTTTCAGGAACCGATGACCTCTTTTGGCCCTTTACACACTATCGGCGACCAGATCGGTGAAACCATTCTGACACACCAGCAGGCGGAGAGTGCCCAATCGGCCCGGGAACAGGTGATCGAACTTTTACGACAGGTGGGTATTCCCAACCCTGAACAGCGTGTCGATGCTTATCCGCATGAATTTAGCGGTGGCATGCGGCAAAGAGCGATGATCGCCATGGCCATCAGTTGTTCCCCTATGTTGTTAATCGCAGACGAACCGACGACCTCGCTGGACGTGACCATCGAAGCCCAAATTCTGGATTTGCTGGTTGATCTGCAGGAACAAACCGGCATGGCCATTATGCTGATCTCCCATAATTTGGCCGTTGTGTCGGAGATGGCCGATAACATCGCTGTGATGTATCTGGGCAAGCGTGTGGAGTTGGGCAGCACCGACGCCATCTTTGACAACCCTCTGCATCCTTACACCCAGGGCTTATGGCGGTCGATTCCGAGGGTAGATGGGCCCTTGGACAAACTGATTCCCATTCCCGGAGCCGTCCCCAGTCCCAGGGATCGGCCCACCGGTTGCGTATTTGCCTCCCGTTGTGACCGGTTTATTGAGGGCACCTGTGACGAACCTCGCCCGGTGCCAACTTTAGAAGTGGAACCGGGTCATTTCGTCGCCTGCTACCTTTACGATTGATGATAGTATGAGTGAAAGCGAACAACCCATTTTAGAAGTACGTGACTTACGACAGTTTTTTCCCATTCAGGAAGGGCTGTTGCGGCGCGTTATTGGTTATGTCAAAGCAGTGAATGGCGTAAGTTTCACTATCAACCAGGGGGAGACGCTGGGTTTGGTAGGAGAAAGTGGATGTGGTAAGTCGACCCTGGGGCGTGCGATTCTGCGACTTTACGAATCAACGGAAGGTGAGGTGATCTTTCATCACCAAGATCGACAACTGTCGGTTCTCGACCTGGACCGTCCCGGCATGCGACAGGTGCGGGCCAATATGCAGATGATCTTTCAAGATCCGTTTGCCTCGTTAAACGAGCGGATGACCGTCTTGGACAACGTGATTGAACCGTTAGTTTGCAACGGTATCGGTTCCCGGCAGGAGCAGGAGGCCACTGCAGAACGCCTGCTGGTACAGGTGGGATTGAGAAAAGAGCACTTGCGCCGCTACCCGCACAGTTTTAGTGGTGGCCAGAGACAACGGATTGGTATAGCCAGAGCCCTCTCCATCGAACCGAAATTCGTGGTGGCAGATGAGCCTGTATTCGCCCTGGACGTCTCGGTACAAGCGCAAATTTTAAACCTGATGAAAGAGTTGCAGGCACAACTCGGATTGTCCTACCTATTCATCTCGCACGACATGGCAGTGATCCGCTATGTGGCTGACCGGATCGCCGTCATGTACGTGGGCAAGCTGGTCGAATACGCTAGGCGGAACGAACTGCTGCGGCACCCCGCTCACCCATACACTGAAGCCCTGCATTCGGCTGTTCCCCGGCTAACCAAAAAAACCAGCGATCATCGGCGACGAAACCGAATTTTGCTCAAATCTTCTCCCCCTGATCCTGGCAATTTGCCACCGGGCTGCGTTTTTCAAACCCGCTGTCACTACGCCGA
>PBYF01000014.1 GCA_002729515.1 Deltaproteobacteria bacterium | reverse complement strand
ATCGACGAGCGGCTCGACCGGCGCGGTGACCGCATCGATCGCAACCTGGACCGGCGCGGTGACCGCATCGACGAGCGGCTGGACCGGCGCGGTGACCGCATCGATCGCAACCTGGACCGGCGCGGCGACCGCGTCGACGAGCGGCTGGACCGGCGCGGTGACCGCGTCGATCGCAACCGGGACCGGCGTGGCGACCGTGCGGACCGCCGTCACCACCGCGCCGACCGGCGCCACCACCGGGCGCAGCAGCGGCGGAACCACGGCGGCGGCTGAGGTTCGTGGCCTTGCGGCCGGGTGCTTCGCCGATTGCGCGCGGGCGGCTCCCGCTTGCCGTCAGTCGGCGAAGGCCCGGCGGATCCGCAGCACCGCCGCCTCGACCTTCTCCCTGGAGTTGAAGGCCGAGATGCGCACGTAGCCCTCGCCGCAGGCGCCGAAACCGGCACCGGGCGTCGTCACCACGTGGGCCTCGCCGAGGACGCGGTCGAAGCAGTCCCAGGAAGAGAGACCCTCCGGCGTACGAATCCAGACATAGGGCGCGTGTTCTCCACCGAAGCACGTGAACCCGGCACCCCCGAGGCCGTCGCGGAGAAGCGCTGCATTCGCCATGTAGTAGTCGATCTGTTCGCGGGTCTGCTTCTGACCCTCGGGTGTGAAGACCGCGGCGGCAGCGCGTTGTACCACGTAGGGCACAGCGTTGAACTTCGTCGATTGGCGTCGCATCCACAGGTCGTTCAATGCCACGCGCTCGCCGGATGCGGTCGTGCCCGCGAGGGCCTTCGGCACGACCGTGTAGGCGCAGCGCATGCCGGTAAATCCCGCTCGCTTGGAGAAGCTGCGCATCTCGATGGCACACACCTCGGCCCCTTCGATCTCGTAGATCGACCGCGGCAGCGACGGGTCCTGGATGAAGGCATCGTAGGCGGCGTCGTAGATGATTATGGCGTCGTGATTGCGGGCCCAGCCCACCCACCGCGCCAGGTCGTCTCGGCTGGCGACCGCGCCGGTGGGGTTGTTCGGGGAGCAGAGGTAGGCGACGTCGGCCGGACCGGTGGGCGGCGGCGGGACGAAGCCGTTCTCCTCGGTTGCCGCAAGGTAGAGGATGCCTGGGTAGCGCCCGTCCGTGTCCGCCTCGCCCGTGCGTCCCGCCATCACGTTGGTGTCCACGTAGACCGGATAGACGGGATCCGTCACCGCGATGCTGCAGTTGGGCCCGAAGATCTCCTGGATGTTTGCGCTGTCCTGCTTGCTCCCATCGGAGACGAAGATTTCGTCCGGCTCGAGCGTGACGCCGCGTGCCGCGAAGTCGTACTCGAGAATGCCGTCGAGCAGGAATTGCTCCGCACCGCGCTCCGGCCCGTAGCCGCGAAAGCCTTCGGCGGTCCCCATCTCGTCCGCAGCGGCGTGCAGCGCCTGCACGACCGCGGGCGCCAGGGGTAGGGTGACGTCGCCGATTCCGAGCCGGATGATTTGCGCGTCCGGGTGCTCCGTTTGGAAGGCCTTTACGCGTCGCCCGATCTCTGGGAAGAGGTAACCGGCCTGGAGCTTGCGGTAGTTTTCGTTGATGCGCGCCATGGCGCCCGAGCTTAGCGGAAGGTTCAGGGATCGATCAGAACGCCAGGATTCAGGATGCCGCCGGGGTCGAAGGTTCGTTTGGTCGCGCGCAGAGCCTCGGCGAAGAGATCCGGCCGCTGGCGGTCGTACCCGGGGCGGTGATCCCGGCCGACGGCGTGGTGGTGGGTCACGGTTCCACCCTCGCGCACAACCACCTCGCTGACTGCGGCCTTGATCTCGTCCCACTGTTCGAGTTCGCTGCCGCGCCTTCCCGGAGCGACTACCGTGAAGTAGGGTGCGGCGCCGTCTGGATAGACGTGGGTGAAGCGACACGAAACCTGTCCCGTTCCACAGATGCGTTGTACTGCGTCCTGTGCCGCCCCCAACACCGAAGCGTGAAAACTCTCGAGTCGGTCCCAGGTGATCGCCGTCTCGAAGGTCTCCGAGATGCAGGCGGCGCGCGCAAGAACGTCGCGAACGTATGGCGCGTTCAGGAAAGCCCTGCGCCAGGCCCCGGCCGCTCCTTCCCGCGCCGCAGTATCGTCCGAGCGCGTGGCGCCGGCCCCTTCGGGCACCTCGCCGCCGGCGTCGCGGCAGCACTCGAGGGCGCGATGCATCTTCGCGTCGAGGGAATGGTCGGCGGACTCGAACCCCAGGACCAGGATCGCGGCGTCCTCGGCACCGGCGCCCGAAAGGCGCGCCTCGGCGGCGTCGAGAAGACGGCAGTTGGTTGGAAAGAGTCCTGTCTGGGACAGCAAGCGCACGGCTTCCGCTCCGCGCAGGAATCCCCCCGCCCCGGGGAACTGGACGGATGCGGATGCGCGGAGGCTCGGGCGGTCCTGGAGGCGGAGCCACGCTTCGACGACGATTCCGAGAGTTCCCTCCGAGCCGAGGAATAGGCGGTCGGGACTCGGACCGGCGCCGGAGCCCGGGAGGCGCCGACTCTCCAGCGTTCCGCGGGGCGTGACGACGCGCAGCGATTCGACGAAGTCGTCGATGTGCGTGTAGAGCGTGGCGTAGTGCCCGCCCGCCCGGGTGGCAATCCAGCCGCCCAGCGAAGAGAACTCGAACGACTGGGGAAAGTGGCGCAGCGTGAGCCCGTGCGGGCGCAGTGCGTCCTCGAGCGCAGGGCCGAGGATGCCCGCCTGGATGCGGGCTGCGCGTGAGGTGCGGTCGATTTCGAGAACCCGGTTCAGCCGAGACAGGTCGATCGACAGGATGCCGCGATGGCCGTCGCAACCCCTCGCCTCGACGCCTCCGACCACGCTCGACCCGCCGCCGTAGGGGATCGCGGCCAAGCCCGCGTCCGCGCACCAGGCGAGCAGCGCGGTCACGTCGCGTTCGTCTCTGGGGAAGGCCACCAGATCGGGCGGATTCTCGTACTGTCCTCTGAGGGCGCGCACCACGTCCCGAAACGCGCAGCCGTAGGTGTGGCGTGCGCGCTCCCGGGGTCGGTCCGTGCAGAGGGGAGCGAGCGCTGCAGGTGCTGTGACCCGCGGCTCGGGGAATGCGAGGTCTTCGGCGCGGGGCTCCGGGATGAGTTCCAGCGGTCTGCCGAAGCGTTTCTCCAGGCTTCGCGTGATCCCCGCGGAATGGTCGGCATCGGGTCCGGCACCTTCGTTGCCCCAGCCCCAGAAGCGACGCTGTTCCGCCGCGATCACGCCGGCACCGAGGGTCTTTCCCGGAGCGCGAAGAGGTGTTTGGCCGCCGCGGTCACGCGGGCGCCAACAGTTCCAGGCAGCGCTCGTCCGCCCCCTGCTCGCCGTCGAGGCGCAGGGCCTGGATGCAGACATGGTCGGCACCCGCGTCCCAATGTGCCTGGATCCGCTCGCGGATCGCGTCCGCATCTCCCCACGCGACGAGCGCGTCCATCAGGCGATCGGATCCCCCGTCGGCAAAGTCGGCATCCTCGAAGCCCAGCCACAGGAGATTGTTGCGGTAGTTCGGCAGCCCGAGGTAGATCGCGAGGTTCTTCCGGGCGAGCGCGCGAGCCTTTTCCGCATTCGTCTCGAGCAGGACTTTCTGTTCGGGGCAGAGCCACGCACCCTCGCCCAGGATTTTTCGCGCGCGTGCGGTGTGCTCGGGCGTCACGTTGTAGGGGTGGGCGCCCTGTGCGCATTCCGCAGCGAGCGCAAGCATCTTCGGCCGCAGTGCCGCGATTACGACGGGCGGCGTCTCGGGCGGTGCGGGCCCCAGGTAGGTTGCCTTTTGCATTGCGTCCAGGTAGGCGCGCATGGTCGTTACCGGCTTGCCGTATTCGTGTCCCCGCAGGCCCGTCACCATCGGCGCGTGGGAGACTCCGAGCCCGAGTAGGAAACGGCCGCCAGAGAACTCGGCCAGGGTGTCTCGGCCCGATCGCATGGCCATGGCGTCGCGCGCGTAGATGCTGGCGATGCCGGTTGCCAGTACCAGCCGCTGGGTGTGCGTGGCCATGTATGCGCCAGCGGTGAAGGGATCTCGCCCCACTGCTTCGGGGATCCACAGGGCTCCGTAGCCCCAGTCCTCTACACGCTTTGCGAAGGCACCTGCCTCAGCTCCGGCGAAGGAGTCGATCCAGGACCAGACACCGAGTCTTCCGAGTTCCATCGCGGTCTCTCCGGGCACCCGTTTGCGGTGCAAAGCAGGTTACTCTACCTGAACAGACGCATGGCAATGGCTCAGCGTGCCGGCTGGCTCGTCATCGCAATCGTGGCGGGTATCGCCGCGATGTCGATGGGATGGCTCGTGACCGACCACCTGGAGCAGGACAATGACTTCTGCAACGCCTGTCACCTCGACTCGGAGGTCGCGCTCCACCGGGATATCCGGCTCGACTTCGACGGGACCCCTGTGATCAGTCTGGCGGGCGCCCACGCGGTCGCGGTGGATGGGCCGTTGCGTTGCATCGATTGCCACGGTGGCGTGAGCTTCGCCGGTAGGGTGCGGGTGAAGGCCCTCGCTGCGCAGGATGCGTTCCTCTATCTGGCGGGCCGCTTCGAGGAGCCCGATCGCATGCGTTGGCCGCTCTGGGACGAGGACTGCGCGCAGTGCCATGCGTCCTTCGAAGAGTCCCGGCCGGTCCCCGGGGAAGCGACCCGTTTTCACCAACTCGGTGTGCATAACGTCGATCTCGGCGTCGATTGCGTCGAATGCCACCTCGCTCACGAGCAGGTCGGCAGTGGTGTTCCTTTCCACTTGCAGGTGACGCACGTGCGCACCCAGTGCGCTCGTTGTCACGCGGAATTCGAGGAGGACGCAGGATGAGATCCGTAGCCGGGCTTGTCGTAGTCATTGTCGCAGTGTTCGTCGGCGGGGCCGGCGCCTTCCCGGGTGGAACGCCGAGCTACCAGACGGACGTTGCGCCGTACTGTGCCGGATGTCACTCGTCGAGGAACCTCGAAATGCTCGAGGGCGGTCATGACCGGGCCAAGAAGGAAACCGCGGAGCGCAAGCACATCTCCCTGATTCTGTCGGGACAAAAGGGTTATGCGAGTCTCACCGAGACCGATCGCAAGACGCTGGCCGAGCAGATTCGAGCGGTGGACGAGGCGTCGACGGTGAGCATCACCGCACCGGCCCAGGTTCTGGCGGGTGAGGTCTTTCCCGTGACGGTCCAGGTGACGGGCGGCGCCGGACCGGTCGTTGCGATCGCCCTGGTCGATCGCGCCCACCGCTGGTACGCGCGTCCGGCCGCTTCGGCCGGCTGGTCGTCTGCGGCCCCGCCGCAGGTCACCGGACCCGATGGCCAGCTCCAGACTGCGTGGCTCGAAAAGCGTCCTGCGGAAGACGGGAGAGAGATCTCATTCGTCAACATCACCGGAGTCGAAGCCGACGCGGCCACGGGTCGCTGGTCCAGCGCGAGCGTGGTCTTCACCCTGCGCGCACCGCTCGAGCCGGGCACGCTACCGCTCGCGGCCGCGTATCTCTACGGCACGGAGAAGGCCACGGTGCTCGGCTATACCACGAACGCAGTGGGCTGGAAGGAGCCGCGCGGAGGTCTCGGCGGTGCGTCGGGCCGGGTGCTGTTCTCCGACGTGTCGCAGATCGAGGTGGTACCCGCTGCGCCGCCGGCCCCGGCGGGTGCCCCGCCGCCGGTCGAATAGGGTTCAGGCTCTGCGTCTGGGCAGTTCGCCGGCTTGGAGACGCCGCCAGTAGTCGTCGAGATCCGCCTTTACCTTTCCGGATAGCAGGATCACTCCGACGAGGTTCGGAAAGGCCATGCCCAGGATCATCATGTCGCCAAAGTCGACGACGGCCTTCGCCTGGAAGACAGCGCCCGCCCAGACGAAAACCAGGAAGATCAGCTGGTAGATCCGGATCGAGCCCACTCCGAAGAGCTGGGCCCAGCACTGCTCACCGTAGTAGCTCCACGAGATCATGGTGCTGAAAGCGAAGAGCGTTGCGGTAACCGAAAGCAGCGCCGGAAACCACGGCAGCACCGTGGCAAAGGCGCTGCTCGTCATCCGGATACCCGATCCCGCCTCCGGATCGTTCCAGGCACCGGTTACGACGATCACGAGACCGGTCATCGAGCAGACGATGAGGGTGTCCACGAAGGGCTCGAGCAGCGCGACCATGCCCTCGCGGATCGGCTCGTCCGTTCGCGCGGCCGCGTGGGCGATGGCGGCGGACCCGGTGCCGGCTTCGTTGCTGAACGCGGCGCGTCGGAAGCCCTGGATCAGGATTCCGACGAAGCCGCCGAGGCCCGCCTCGAACGAGAATGCACTCGATACGATGCGGACCAGGCCGGCGGGCACTTCGGCCGCGTGCAGTAGCAGGATTGTGAGGCCGGAGAGCACGTACACGCTGCACATGAGCGGGACGATTCCGGCGGCGACCTCGCCGATGCGGCGGATGCCGCCGACGATCACCACCGCAACGAGCGCCGCGAGCAACAGTCCAAAGGCAGTCGCGCCCCAGGTGCCCGCGAGGAAGGGCAGCACCGACGACACCTGGGTGTAGGCCTGGTTCGACTGGTACATATTGCCGCCGCCGAGCGAGCCTCCGATGCACATCAGGGCGAAAAGCGGCGCCAGGAAGCCGCCGAGTTTCCCGAGGCCCAGCTCGGCGAGACCGTCCTTCAGGTAGTGCATCGGACCGCCGGAGACGCGGCCGTCGGCACGCACGATCTTGTATTTCTGGCCGAGGGTGCACTCGGCAAACTTCGAGCTCATGCCGAGGAAACCGCCGACGATCATCCAGAAGACGGCGCCGGGTCCGCCGATGCCCACGGCGAAGGCGATGCCCGCGATGTTTCCGAGACCCACCGTGGCGGATAGCGCGGCCGAGAGGGCCTGGAAGTGCGAAATCTCTCCACTCTCATCCGGGCGGGAGTAGACGCCGCGCACGGAGTCGATCGCGTGGCGGAAGCCGCGCAGGTTCACGAACTGGAAGCGCAGCGTGAAAAAAGTCGCACCGAGGATGAGCCAGAGCACGACCAGCGGGACCTGAACGTCCGGTCTCCAGAACGCGACGTCGAAGAAGATCACCGTTTCGAGTGGCGCCACGATCCAGTCGACGAAGAGGCTGTTCAGCTGCTGGATGAAGCCTGCGCTCGGTTCCACGGTGTCCCCCCTCGTTGCCTGTCTTCGGCCGGCCGGGGGGTGGGCCAGAGCTTCGGGCCGCCGTAGGATACGTCGTTCGTGCAGCCGAGTCGCACCCTCTCCGAACATGCCTCGAAGCGGCTGCTCGCGAGCTATGGCGTTCCGTGCACGCGGGAGGCGCTGGTTTCGGACGCGGAAGCGGCCGTGGCCGCCGCAGAGGCGATCGGTTTCCCCGTGGTGGTGAAGCTCTGCGGCGACACGATCGCGCACAAGACCGAGCGAGGGCTCGTGCGAGTCGGTCTCTCCGAGGCGGCGGCGGTGCGCAGCGCGGCGGAGGAACTCCTGTCCCGCGCCCGTCCCGAGGACGGGGATGTCGGGTTGCTGGTCGCCGAGATGGTGCACGGCGGCCGCGAACTCATCGCTGGGCTGGCGCGCGACCCCGACTTCGGCCCCTGCGTGATGCTGGGTCTCGGAGGCATCCTGGCCGAGGCGCTCGGTGACGTGGTGTTTGCCGTCGTCCCCATCGACGTCGCGGAGGCGCGGCGTCTCCCGCACCGGCTCGCCGCCGGGCATTGGGTGACGCGTCCTTTCCGGGGCGAGCCGCCGGTAGATTTGGAGGCGTTGGCCGAGGTGCTCGTCGGTCTGTCGCGGCTTGCGGTGGAGCGCCCGGATGTCGCGAGCGTCGATTTGAACCCGCTCATCGTTCGCGGAGGACTTCCCGTCGCGGTCGACGCTCTGGTTGAACTGGGAGTGGCGGCCTCACCCCGCGAGCCCCGGGCGGTGCCCACGGACGTCGATGTGCTCGCGCGCTTCCGCCCGCTCTTCGAGCCCCGTGGTGTCGTGGTGGCTGGCGCTTCGGCGCACCCCGGGAAGTTCGGATACGTGTCGCTCCATAACCTGCTCCGCTTCGGCTACGCGGGAGAGGTGTTTCCGATCAACCGCGATGGGTCGGAGGTGTTGGGGCGTCAGGCGCTGCGCGACGTGACCGAGGTGCCGCAGGGTGCGGCCGACCTGGTCTTCATTTGCACGCCGAACCACGCGAACGTGGACTTGTTGCGCGCCTGCGCGGAGCGCGGAATACGCGCAGCATTCGTCGCCAGCGGGGGCTACGGCGAGGCTGGGGAAGAGGGCCATGTGCTCGAACGCGAACTGGTCCGCGTTGCCGACGAACTGGGCATGCTGCTCGCCGGGCCGAACGGACAGGGGGTAATCTCCACACCGCGTTCGCTGTGTGCCCAGATCGTGGCTCCGTACCCGCCGCCCGGGCCGCTATCGGTGGTGAGCCAGAGCGGCAACCTGGTCTCCTCCTTTCTCAACTATGCCGTCGAGACGGGTGTGGGCGTGGCGCGCGCGGTCTCGTGCGGGAACTCGGCGCAGCAGGGCATCGCGGATTTCCTCGAGTTCTTCGGAGCCGATCCCGAGACGCGGGTGGCGCTGGCGTACCTGGAAGGCGTGGGCGACGGCGCCCGGTTCGTCGAGGTGGCACGGCGTTTTTCGGCGCGCAAGCCGCTGGTTCTGGTGAAGGGCGGCGTCGCCGTCGAGGGTCAGCGGGCCGCGGCGAGTCACACCGGTTCGCTCGCCACCGATGACCGTGTCTTCGATGGTGTGGCGCGTCAGCTCGGGATTCTGCGCGCTCCCAGCATTGAAGAGGCCTTCGAGTGGGCGGCGACGCTGGCCACGCAACCCCTGCCCCGGGGTCGCCGGACGGTGGTCTTCACCACCGCGGGCGGTTGGGGTGTGCTCGCCGCCGACGCCTGCGTGGCAGCGGGCCTCGAAGTGGTGGCTCTGCCCGAAGAGCTGCGCACTCGTATCGATTCGATGGTTCCCTCGCGCTGGAGCCGGCGCAATCCGATCGACCTGGCCGGCGGCGAGACCCGGGACACGATTCCCGAGGCACTCGACCTCGTGTGCGCCCATCCGGATGTCGACGCCGTCATCCAACTCGGAATCGGCATCCAGTCCGCCTCGGCCCAGGTCCTGAAGACGGGTTCCTTCTACCCCGACCACGGTCTCGAGCGCATCGTCGCGTTTCACGAGCGGCAAGACCGCCGCTATGCGGCGGCGGCGCGGGAGGTTTCGGAGCGCTACGGCAAGCCGGTTCTCACCGCCAGCGAACTCGTTCACACCGCACGCGACTACGAGAACCCCGGGTCCCGGGGTGTGCGCGAAGAGGGACGCCTGTGCCATCCGAGTGCCCACCGCGCCGTTCGTGCCCTCAAGGCCCTCGTCGACTATGCCGAATTCCGCCGCGGCCTCGATGGGTAGAGAAGCAGCCCGGCCACACCCCGCTCCACCGTGCTCCCGTCCCTGTGATGGCGGTTACCCGCAGATCGCGGGGTCGGTTACCCGCAGATNGCGGGGTCGGTTGCCCGCAGATCGCGGGGTCGGTTGCCCGCAGATCGCGGGGTCGGTTGCCCGCAGATCGCGGGGTCGAGGTCTACGCCCACGGGGCAGTGGTCGGAGCCTTTGACCTCGGGGTGGATGAAGGCGCCGCGGACGTAGCGCATGGCGGGGGGCGAGGCGAAGACGCAGTCGATGCGCCAGCCGATGTTTTTCGCGCGCACGCCGAAGCGCTGGCTCCACCAGGAATAATGACCCCCGCCGGTCTCGAAGTGGCGGAAGGTGTCGACCCAGCCCGCCGCGGTCCAGCGGTCGATTTCGGCGCGCTCCTCGGGCAGGAAGCCGCTCGTGTTGCGGTTGCCCTTCGGCCGTGCGAGGTCGATCTCGCGATGCGCGGTATTGAAGTCGCCCATCACGAGGACGCGGCGTCCTCCCTTTCGAAGGGCCTGCAGCCGGTCGAAGAGGGCTCGATGGAAATCGAGCTTGTAGGGCACTCGGCTGTTGTCGCGCTGGGTGCCGCTCCCTTTCGGGAAGTAGACGTTTGCGACCCAGAGCCTTCCGAAGCGAGCGAATTGGACGCGTCCCTCTCGATCGAATCGGTTCTCGCCGAGGCTCGTCTCGACGGCGTCCGGTTGTCGCCGGGAATACAGCCCGACCCCGCTGTACCCCGGCCGCTCGGCGTGGACGAAGTGCGTGTGCCAGCCGCGGGGTGCGCGGACGCTGTCGGGAAGCTGGTCTTCACGCGCGCGCACCTCCTGGAGGCCGACGATTTCGGTTCGCGCCCGCGATAGCCAGCGCCCGAAGCCCTTGCGCTCGCACGCCCGCAGCCCGTTCACGTTCCAGGAGACCACGCGCACGGAAGCGGAGTCAGTCGTCCCGGGAAAGGTAGGTGTATTCGCCGAGTCCCTGCTGGTAGCGGCGGCGCATCCGGGCGGACTCTTCGATCGAGATGTCACCGCGACGCAGGGCCATTTCCACGGTTCGGCGCACTTTTTCGATCAGGGCACGGCGCTCGTACTGGACGTAGTGGAGCACGTCGTCCACCGTGTCGCCTTCGACTACGTGGTCGACGCTGTAGCTTCCGTCGTCCTCGAGGCGCACGTGCACAGCGTCGGTGTCTCCGAACAGGTTGTGGAGGTCGCCGAGGATCTCCTGGTAGGCGCCCACCAGGAACATGCCGATGTAATACGGTGCCCCGGTGAAGGGGTGAAGTTCGAGCACGTTCTTCACGTCGCGCTGGTCGATGAAGCGGTCGATCTTGCCGTCGCTGTCGCAGGTCAGGTCCGCGAATACACCGCGCCGGGTGGGTGCTTCGTCGAGCCGGTGTATCGGCATCACGGGGAAGAGCTGCTTCACGGCCCAGTGGTCGGGAACACTCTGGAATACCGAGAGGTTCCCGTAGTAGGTGTCGGCGAGGCCCTGCTCCAGGTCTTCCAGGTCCTCGGGCACGTAGGGCAGCTCCTGCACCACTTTTCGGATCTTTCCGCAGCAGCTCCAGAAGAGCCCCTCCGCGCGGGCGCGCTCTCCGAGATCCAGGTAGCCGAGGGAGAAGAGGGTGGCGGCCTCCTCTCTGAGCTGAAGCAGGTCGTGGTAGGACTCCTGAACGTTTTTCTGGGACACGCCCTCCCAGATCTCGGCCAACTCGCAAAGCACCTTGTGGGCGTCGTCGTCGACCGCCTGGGGCGGCTCGCTCGACCGCACCTCGTGTACGCCGAGGACGTCGAATACGAGCACCGAATGGTGGGCCACCATGGCGCGCCCCGCCTCGGTGACGATGTCCGGATGCGGCACCTTCGCCTCGTCGCAGGCCTCCTGGAGCGTGGCGACCACGTCGTTGGCGTACTCCTGAACCGAGTAGTTCATGGACGAGTGGAAGTTGGTGCTCGAGCCGTCGTAGTCCACGCCCAGTCCGCCGCCTACGTCGACACTGTGCGGGCGGGCGCCCATCTGGTGGAGGCCGACGAAGATGCGGCTCGCTTCGGCGAGGGCGTCCTTGTGCGCGCGAATTGCGGTGATCTGGGAGCCGATGTGGAAGTGGAGCAACTCGAGGCAGTCGAGCATGTCCTCGGCCCGCAGCCGCTCGACGGCGTTCACGATTTCGAGGGCGGAGAGTCCGAACTTGGAACGCGGTCCGGTGGACTCGATCCACTTCCCCGCGCCCTTCGTCGTGAGCCGCGCGCGCACGCCCAGATGCGGCCGGATACCCAGTTCGCGAGCCGTCTTTACCACCAGGTCGATCTCGTGGAAGCGGTCGATCACCACGATCGGCGTCCGCCCGAGCTTCTGGGCCAGTAGCGCCAGTTCGACGTATGCCCGGTCCTTGTACCCGTTGCAGATGATGAGGGCGCCGGGGGTGTCGAGAAGGGCGAGCGCCACCAGCAGCTCGGGTTTGCTCCCCGCTTCGAGGCCCACCCGCGCCGTTGCCCCGTGCGCGACGATCTCCTCCACGACGTGCCGCTGCTGATTCACCTTGATCGGGTAGACCCCGCGGTACTCGCCCGCGTAGCCGTATGCGGACATCGCACCCTGAAAGGCGTTCGCGATGCCCCGGACACGCTCGGCGAGGATGTCGGAGAACCGCACCAGCAACGGGGTCCGCAGGCCGCGGCGCGTCAGGCTGCGGGTGAGCTCGAGAAGGTCGACCGAGGGCTGGTCGCCGCCCCGGGGCCGCACGGCCACATTGCCCTCGGCGTTGATTCCGAAGAAGCCCTCGCCCCAGTTGCCGACGTTGTAGAGCTCCAGACTGTCTCGGACTGTCCAGCCTCGGCGCATGCTCCGCTCCCTGCCAATGCCATCTCAGGCGCACGCATACTTAAGCACGAATTCCCGGTATTGCACCGAGAAAGTGCCCGCGCCTGTCAGGCACACGCCTACTTGAGCACGAATTCCCGGTATTGCACCGAGAAAGTGCCCGCGCCTGTCAGGCACACGCCTACTTGAGCACGAATTCCCGGTATTGCACCGAGAAAGTGCGCCCGCGCCTCAAGTAGACAGCCGGTGTTCGCTCTGGTCCCCGGTCTCGAGGTCCCGCACCACGGCGATGCCGCGGGCGACCTCGTCGGGTCCCAGCAGGTAGACGCGGCGGGCTCCGGCCCGGTCCGCATCTGCAAGTGCGCGCTTGAGCTTCGCATTGGCCAGAGCGAGCTCGACCGCCTGGCCCTCTGAACGCAACGCGGCGGCCAGGCGGATCGCCTGGGAGCGTTCGGCGTCGCCGAACGCGAAGACCACGGCATCGAGGTTCCTCCGCAGCTCGGGCACCCGCTCCAGGTCCTCGAGCAGGTCGAGGATCACGATGTCCCCGAAGCCGAAGCCCACCGCGGGCACGGCGGGTCCGCCCAGCGTCTCGAGCAGGCGGTCGTACCGCCCACCGCCGCAGATCGCCCGCAGGCTGCGTGCGGCATCGAAGGCCTCGAACACGATTCCGGTGTAGTAGGCGAGGCCCCGCACGATCGAGGCGTCGAACTCGACCCGGTCGGCCAGGCCGTAGGCGTCCAGCCAGTCGAAGAGCTCGCGCAGCTCCGCACGCGGTCCGGTGTCTGCGGGCAGGCCCTCGCCCGCCGCATCGATGTCCGCCAGGCTGAGCCAGTCGACCACGCGGATCGCATCGGGTCGGGGCAGGCGCACTTGTCCGCCGGTGTCTGTGAGCAGGTCGATGACCGCGTCTCGGCCGATCTTGTCGAGCTTGTCGATTGCGACGCAGAGCGCCGGGAAGGTCTCGGGCCGGTCGGCGAGCACACTGCTGCGCAGCGAAGCCTCGAGCAGCGAGCGGCTGCTGACGCGCACCTTGACCTCGCCTCCGGCCAGGCCGAGGCGGTCGAGCAGCGAAAAGAGGGCAGCGATCAGCTCGGCCTCTGCCGTGACCCGCGGCTCACCCCACACGTCCATGTTCCACTGGTAGTGCTCGCGGCGCCGGCCGCGCGTCATTCGCTCGTAACGCCAGTTCTGTGTCACGGTGAACCAGCGCAGGGGGAGCCGCAGGCTGCCCGCCCGGCCCATCACCATGCGTGCGATCGAAGGCGTCATTTCGGGCCGCAGGGCCAGGCGGCGGCCGTGCAGCTCGAAGTGGTAGAGCTGGTCGACGATTTCTTCACCCGCCTTCCGGGTGAAGAGGTCCTCGTGTTCCACCACGGGCGCGTCGACCTCTTCGAAACCGTAGGCGTTGGCCACGGTGCGGAAGTGGTCGAAGAGCCAGGTGCGCAGACGCATGTCTTCGGGGTAGAAATCTCGGGTCCCCCGGGGCGGCTGGAGCTTCTGACTCACGTGCCCCGAGATACCAGATTCGCTGTCGATCGCACGCCGACACTGCTACATCAGGGAGCCCGCCCCGGAGGTGCCATGATTGTCCGAGCCAGCATCAACGTCGTATTCGCCGCCGCGGTCCTTGCTTGCGGCACCGAGGAGTCTGCCACCCGCGCTCCCGCATCCGCGCCCAGCGCGGAGCCGCCCGCCGCCGCAGCGCCGCCTGCCGTTTCGGAGCCCGAGGCGTATCCGCAGGGGATCGTACTCGCCCTGGCGCAGTTCGTGACCAAGGACGGCAAGCCGGTTCCGGGCCCCGCGCGGCTCGAATTCCTGACCCGGGAGGGCGGCGAGTGGAAGGTTGCCGTGCTGGAGGATCCGGAGAGCAACGTTTTCCACAAGGCCATGGTGTACGAGGGGGGCGATGCCCCGGTGCTCCTCACTTTGGCCGGAACCGGGGCCGCCGTGAAAACCTGGCGCCCCGGCGACGATGGCCTCATCCCCAGTACGGAGTGGGAGCAGGATTTCGGCGGCCGGTTCAGCCGCATGCGAGATGCCGAGGTCGCGGATCTCTTCGGCGACGGCGGTGCCAGCATCGCCGTCGCGACCCACGACCAGGGTGTCGTCGCCGTGTTGCGGCCTGAGGGCGCTGGCTTCGCAGTGACCGAGATCGACCGGAAGCCCGACACCTTCGTCCACGAGATCGAGATCGGGGACGTCGATGGCGACGGTGTGCTCGAAGTCTACGCCACTCCGAGCGAGCCCAACCGCCTCGATGGCTCTCCTCAGACCGGCGAGGTCGTGCGCTACGTGCCCGCTCGCGGCGAGGGCCCGACGGTGGTGGCCGACCTGGGCGACCGCCACGCCAAGGAGATCCTGGTGGAGGACATCGACGGGGACGGGCGCGATGAACTCTACGTCTCCGTCGAGGGCCACATGGAGAACAAGCAACTCGTCGATCCAGTGGAGATCCGCCGCTACGAAGCGGACACACCTCCCGATGCGGGCGAGGTCATCGCCACCCTCGACGATCGCCTCGGTCGTTTTCTAACGGCTGGCGACGTGGACGGGGACGGCAGCAAGGAATTGGTCGCTGCGCTGTTCAAGCGGGGAATCTGGCTGCTGCGGCCGGGTGCTGACGGCGGTACCTGGGATCTCGAGCAGATTGACGCCGACTCCGGGGGGTTTGAGCACGCCGCTCTTCTCACCGACCTCGACGGCGATGGAAAGGACGAGCTCTACGTCGCCAGCGACGACGACAAGGAGGTTCGGCGCTATCGCTGGAGCGATGGCCGCAGCGCAAGGGACACGATCTACGTGCGTCCCGATGACCGGCCGGTGTTCACCTGGAACCTGATGCCTGTGCCGGTTGAGCTGGTTCCCTGACCGAGGAGCGGGTGTCCTGACGGAATTTCCCGCGGGGTGCCACGGGTGCTCAAGCTCGTGCCAGCACGCCCGAAGCAGAGAGCACGCGGGGCCGATTTGCCAGCCCCGGGAGCCCGGGCTCACGCGGGGCCGATTTGCCAGCTCGGGGAGCCCGGGCTCACGCGGGGCCGATTTGCCAGCTCGGGGAGCCCGGGCTAATTGGGATGGGGTTCCGGTCGCGGCCTCGAGATCTCCCTCGGGGGGAGGAGACCTGTTGGGCAAGTCCCTAGTCATCACCGAGAAGCCGAGTGTCGCGAGTGATATCGCGAGCGCCTTGGGTGGGTTTGAGGACTGCGACGGCTTCTTCGAGAACGACGAATTCGTCGTGACCTTCGCGGTGGGCCACCTCTTCGAGCTCCTTCCGCCCGAGGAGATCGACCCCGAGTACAAGCGCTGGACCCTGGCGAACCTTCCCATCCTTCCCGAGAGCTTCTCCTACAGGCCGAAAAAGGGTCAAAGCGATCGCATCCGCACGATCAAGAAGCTCCTCGACCGCAGTGATATCGATGTGGTCGTGAACGCCTGCGACGCCGGACGGGAGGGCGAACTCATCTTCCGCGAAATCGTGGAGCATTTCGACTCCGACAAGCCGATGCGGCGGCTCTGGCTCCGGTCGATGACGAACCAGGCGATCTTGGACGGTTTTGCGGCGTTGCGGCCCGGCGAAGAGTTCGACGGGCTGGCGGCGGCCGCGGCGTGCCGTGCCCGGTCCGACTGGCTGATCGGGATGAACGCCACCCGGGCCCTCACCAAGCGCCTCAAGAGCCGCAAGGAGAAGACGGCGTGGTCCGCCGGGCGGGTGCAGACGCCGACGCTGGCGCTTCTGGTCGCGCGCGAACTCGAGGTGCTCGCGCACGTTCCGAAGCCCTTCTGGCGCATCGCAGCCACTTTCAATCACGACGGCCGCACTTGGACGGCGGCGTGGTTCGCCCCGGACTTCGAGGCCGGCGCCGACGAGGATGCCCGTGAGGACCGTATTTTTGACGAAGAGCGCGCCCGCGCCATCGTCGCGCGCGTTTCGGGCCAGCAGGGAGAGGCCAGCGAGAAGCGAAAGCCCTCGCGGGAGTCCCCCCCCACGCTCTTCGATCTGACGAGTCTCCAGCGGGAAGCGAATCGCCGCTTCGGATGGTCGGCGCGTCGCGCTCTTTCGGCGGGTCAGCGCTGTTACGAGCGCCACAAGATCTTGACCTATCCACGGACCGCGTCGCGCTGCCTGCCCAATGACTACCGCGCCATCGTCGACGAGGTGCTCGAAACCTTCGCCGGAGTGGGCGCCCGCGAGGACGATGGCTTCGCCGACTACGCGGCGAGCGCAGCCAGGCTCCAGCGTGATGGCCTCGAAAACGAGAAGCGCATTTTCGACGACGCCGGGGTCTCGGACCATTTTGCGATCATCCCGACGGGGACCCTCCCGGCGGAGCCGCTCACGGGAGACGACCGGCGCCTGTTCGACTTGGTGATGCGTCGGTTCCTCGGTGCATTCCATCCGCCGGCGCTCTGGGAGCGCGTCGAACGAATTTGCTTGGTGGATGGGGAGAGCTTTCGAGCCCGAGCGCGGGTGTTGAAGGAGCCGGGTTGGCGCTCGGTGCTTCCGCCGGCCGCTACCGAGAACGAGCAGGAAGAGCTCGTCGCCCTCGCGCCCGGCCAGAGCGAGGTGGAGGGTGTCGATGTCGTGGCTTCGAGCGCCGAGGTCGAGGACGACCACACGCGACCTCCGCCCCGCATCACCGAGGCCCGTCTTCTCTCGTTGATGGAAAATGCGGGGCAGCAGATCGAAGATGAGGACCTCGCCGCGGCGATCGACGAGAAGGGCATCGGGACGCCTGCGACACGAGCAGACGTCATCGAAAACCTGATCGCCAAGGGTTATGTGGTTCGTGCGGACAAGGCGCTTCGGCCGACCGTGAAGGGCATCCGCTTGATCGACACCCTGAACCGGATCCACATCGAGCGACTGACTTCGCCGCGGCTCACCGGAGACATCGAGTACCACCTGGGCGAGGTGGAGCGTGGGGCCCGCAGCGCCGAGGACTTCATGGCGGAGATGTCGACCTACGCCAGCGAGATCGTCGAGACGGCGAAACAATTCGAGTACGACGCTCTGTACGACTTGAACGAGGATCTCGGGGACTGCCCCGCCTGCAAGCGTCCTGTGATCGAGATGGCCTGGTTCTACCGTTGCAAGCCCGAGCCGGACGTGAGTCAGGAGGAGGACTGCCCGGTCCGTTTCTGGAAGGATACGTCCGGCCGGTACCTGGATCGCGGGACTGCTCGCACGCTGATCCAGGAGGGGAAGACGGGAGAGCTCGATGGCTTTACGGCGCGCAACGGGCGCACGTACCGCGGCGTCCTGGAACTCCTCCCCGATGAAGACTGGAAGGTGAAGGTGCGCTCCCTCGGCTATAACGAGGGGGCGGGGGTTTCCGACCAGCCCGAGTACGAGGTGAATCCTGAGCCCCTGGGGCCTTGTCCCCTCGGAGAGGGGTGCCAGGTCTTCGAGTCTCCCACCCAGTTTCTGTGCGAGCGCGCACTGAAGAAGGCCGAGGAGAGCCAGGATTCGGCTGCAGCCGACGAGTCTGCGTCGAAGTCCTGCGGATTCGTATTGCCGCGCACTGTCTGCAAGCGAGAGATCGTCCGGGAGGAGGCCGACGTCTACCTGAAGACGAAGAACACGGGGCTTCTCACCGAGTTCACCTCGCGCTTTGGCCGGCCCTTCTCGGCCACCCTCGTGCTCAAGCCCAATGGGCGCCATGGATTCGAGTTCCAGCCGCGAGCCGGCGGTGGACGCAAGAAAGCTTCGGGTTCCAAGAAGCGGGGCAAGAAGGCCTCGACCAAGAAGGCCACGGCCAAGAAGGCCTCGACCAAGAAGGCCACGGCCAAGAAGGCCTCGACCAAGAAGGCCACGGCCAAGAAGGCCGCGGGCAAGGCCACGGCCAAGAAAGCGGCGCCTGGCGCCGCCGCCGCGAAGACGACCCGGAAAAAGGCTGGGAACTCCGCGGCCTCCTCACGCAAGACCACCGGTAAGAAGGCCTCCTCCGCGCCTTCCGGCGCCGCGGCTGTCGAGAAGCAGAGCGTTCGCGAGAAGCGCCCGAAACCGCCGTCCGACGGGTAGCGCGGCGTTCCTGCGCCGCAGAAAGCCGTTGATTTCCGGATCCATGCCAGAGTAAAAGGGAGCACCCGATCGGTGTGGCGGCTCCTGGCCCGGCGTCTTGCGCCCGGGGCAGATGGCCCATTTGGGGGTTGTGGTCACCGGGGGGGGGAGTGGGATGCTCCTGGGGACAGAGTGCCGGCTGGGCCGGCCAGCAGCCAGTTTCGGGAGGTGTCATGAACGGTTCCGGTACCGGGTGGAGGCTTCTGTGCATTCTCGCGCCTCTCGTCGTCCTTTGGGGCGCCGTTGATCGCGCGGAAGCCCTGGAGGCATTCGACGGACGCATCGAGGCGCACGGCTTCGTCGAAATTCAGGTTCGGGGCCTCGACCGCAGCTTCGAGGAAGAGTTCGACCTCTCCCAGTGGTACAACGTCCTCAACGTCGAGGTCGAGTTGGACATCCTCCCGGACGGCTGGGGGCCTTTCGACCTGCTTCAGGCCTACATTCGTGGCGAGGCACGCTACGACTGTATCTACAGCGGTGGATGCGGGATGTTTCCGAGTGTCAACACCTACGGGAACCGTTCGCGCGATCTGCCCATGCGCCTGCGCGACGCGGTAGATGAAGATTACGCCGGAGTCATCAATGCCAACGAGCAATCCACTCCGNAGCGTCCGCTACTGCGCATCAATCCGAAGACGCGAGATCCCGAAGGCTGGAGCGTGTCTACAGTCGTCGATACGCCGGTCGCCTCTGGCCNGANCCCCCAACAGAACCCCAATACCTACGACGCAACCTGGAGCGCGGATTGCCCCACGACCGGCCTCAACTCGAACCAGAGCGAAAGCCAGGCCGGCTGTGTCGACAATCGTCCCACGACCCAAGAGGTCAGTGACGGCGAGGGCTTCCCGGGCTTTGACACCCTCTTCGACTCGAAGGGGGCCGACAGCGAGATCGGCGCCTACCAGGACTACGCGGCCGTCAACGCGTATTTGGAGCAGGCAGGGGAGACATACACGTTCTACGACCCGTCGATCAAGGACGAGGGTTTCGTCATCCCGGAGAACGGTGGCATCGAAAAAGTCTACGCCCCGCTCTTCCGCGGCCTCGCTGACGAGCGGGACGATCCGGCCTACTACACGCTCAAGCCGGTGATGGATTGGAAGTTGACGTATACCGACTACCCCGGTGCCGACCCCAGCGGCACGACCCGGATCATGGGACCGTGGCTGCCGAAGAACTTTTTCGAGACTCTCGCGACGCTGGACGACCGGGCCAATCCGATGCGCGGCCGGAGGACGCCGACGTTCTTCGCCGTAAACAAGCAGACCGTGCGTGCAGAAGGCGTTCGCTATCACGAGCTGGACTGCGGCAAGAATACTGGACCCGGCGGGGCGTACGTGCGCTGCCCCGGCGACCCGGATCCCGGCGTGCCCTACATTGACGTGGCTCATGTCGATCCCGTCGATCAGCGAGTGAAGATTCTCGAGCAACTGTCGAAGAAATTCTGCAAGCCAAACATCTTTGGTGTTTGTCAACAACACAAACTGTTTGACCCCTATGCCGACTACGGCGCTGGCGGAACTCTCGACCTGCGGGATTACCCGAATAACGACTTGCTCAAGGGCGTCTTCGGGAGGACTTTGTTCGGTGGGGACTACAGTGGGATCATCCCCTGCTGGGACACGGACAAGACGATCGGAAACAGGACACCCAATGACCCAAACAGGCAGAACTCGAAGTTCATCGAGCAGTTGGCATCGGAAGGGGCTGGCGGCGGCGGTAAATTCGCCCGTACCGGCTGCATCCCGCACACCAACGTCCGAGTCAACGCCGGAGAAGGCGAGTTGCCGATGCGGCCCGCCCCGGACTTTTCGAACTTGGCCGGGAGCGGTCTCCTGACCGCCCAGGGTCTCTACTATCCGAGCGCCGGCCTCGTCAGCTACCTGGAAGGCGGCGGGAATTACAACCCGGACGAGTTCAACATCAGCCAGACCGATCGAGCCTGGAACCGCGGGGATAGCCAGCGGCGGTTCCACGAACTGAAGGAGGCCTACCTGGACATGGAGTTCCTGGAGAGCCGGCTCTGGGTCCGCGCCGGCATTCAGAACATCGTCTGGGGAAAGACCGAACTCTTCCGCACCACGGACCAGTTCAATCCGCAGGACTTCGCATTGGCGTCCCTGCCGAACCTCGAGGAGTCCCGAATCGCACTCCTGTCCTGGCGCGCCGTGTACTCGTTCTACGACGTGGGTCCGCTCGAGGACGTGCGGTTCGAGTTGGCCATGAACTTCGACCGGTTCGAGCCGACGGATCTCGGTGCGTGTGGGGAACCCTATACGCTCGACGTCGTGTGTGCGTTGACGCTCGGCACAGCGATTCACGGCGTGACGGGACTGGGGGTGGCCGGAATCAACAAGCCATCCGCTGGCTGGAAGGATGTGGATGGCCTGGAGTTCGGAGGCCGTCTCGAGTTTCGTTGGGATCGGTTCAGCTTTGCGATTGTCGACTACTATGGCTACAGCGACTTCCCCTACCCAAAGGCTATCACGTGGTACGACCGCAACGTCGATGAGTCGACGGGAATGCCGCGAAAGTATGACGCGAGCGGCCCGTGCGACAACCGGGGTGCCTTCGTCGCGACCGAGGTCTTCGGCACGGGGAAAGCGAGCGACACAAAGGTGCTTCACGCGGGCAACGCGAAACTCGAGCACCGGGCTCGAATTGCATACAGGGACGACCCCACTACGGCCAATTTGGAAAGCCTCAGGGCCGTGCAGCCCACCGGTTTGCGAGACGTGTTTGCCTCGGGTGAAGTGGCGCCCGGCAACCTGGCGGCTGCGAACGACGACTGGTGGCGGACGAAGGAAGCGTACGGGTTGATGGGCGTCGGGACGGACCCTTCGTGTCTCAAGCCCGGTGGCGCTCCCGGTACTATGTCGGAAAATCGGCACAATTCAGCTCTGGCACCGTCGTCGAAGCCTTTCAGTGATCCCGCTACCATGATCGACTACAGCAACGCGAACGCCCTTGGGGCGGATGGGGATACCTTCAAGTCGAATACGTACGTCGCGCTGACGGTTGGCAACGACGAGTCTGATATACAGTTACAGTGGACCAAGGTCGGCAGCTCGGTCGACTATGCGCTCGCCCACCACCCGGCCAATCAGCAGCTCTTTGCCTTCACCTGCTCTGCCACCGTGAGTATTGCCGTGTCTCTCGCTCCGGCTGCGTGTGCGTGGAATCTCTGGGGAACGGATGCGCTGCTGGCCCAGGCCGACGGGCCGCCTTTTGGGGACCTGTTGAGCCTTTTCTTTGCCGGCAACCAGTCGGATCAGCTGTTCATGAAGCTCTGGAGTGCCATCCTCATAAACACCAAGGGAAGGAGACTGGAAGCCCCGAGAACAATTCCCGCAGTTCAGCTGAATAGCGACGTCCGTGACGGAAGAACGACCAGTGTGTCCCATGAGTTTTATGGTATCAATTACCGGGGGTTTAAAAACGGCAAGACCTACCTGAAGGATACGGCGCGGGACCCCAATGACGCCCTGACCCTCGACAATACGCTCACGTGGGAGCAGAAGCTTCTCCTTGGCTGCGGACCGGCCGTTGGAACGCGTTGCGACTCCGGTGCTCCGGTAGTCCGAGTCAGACTGCACAATTGCAATGCGTCCCAATCTGAGTGCAAAGAGCCGCAGCTGAACGGGAAGGTCGATATCGAGTCGGAATTTACAGCGATGACGAATCTCTGGGGGGGCCCAGCCAACCCTACGGAGGGCATCTACGAGATCGTGAAGTGGGACCCAGTTGCAGGTGATTACGAGACCTGCGACCTCACCAAAATCGACGAATGCAAGGTCTGGGGCCGCGGTGGTGGAATCGATTTCATGCTTGCAGAGGCGAGCGCGGTGTTGCAGTCGTTTGTAGGCTTCGAGGGAACAGAGGGGGCTACCAACTCCGAAATAGGAAAGGACAAGGGCTGGGACATGTGGCTCACCTGGGCGTCGGACACGGCCCAGCCGGGGACGATCGGCCTGGTCGGCATGAAGGGTTTTGGCAGTATCCGGGACCGTGACCCCGAACCCTTCGTCGGTGGGCCGGTTTGTACGCGTTACTACCCCGACCATCCGAAGGCCGACGGGAATGGCCACGTGATCTTGCCCGGCTGCCGAGGAGCCATCGAGGCGACGGTCGTCCTGGTCGACCCCGCAGGGAACACCGGCGGAGGAACGGTCGACGTCCGATTCGACGAGGGTTACACGCCCCATCAGGACGGCTGTGTGTTTGGGCGCCAGATCGTCGACAGGTTTAATCGGACTTTCTATGTCCGCGCGGTCAAGGCCGACGGGACCCCCGACGTCGAGCTGAACGACGAACTCTACGAGACCTGCTTCAACAACTTCCTTGGGGAGAATATCGCGGGCGATCCCAGCGCAGAAGAAGACAGCGGTTACAAGAAGAAACCGAACGAACACCGTTTCGACGCGACCTGGTACTCGTACTCGAAAAGACCTATCAAAAATGGGGGCATACTCGTGAACCAGACTGTGCTAGGGGCGGGAACCCTCTTTCACCCCCTCGCGCAATGCGAACAGGCGGGTCCGGGGCTCGACCCCACACGTGCCGGCTGGAACCCGGATAATGTTGGGAATATCCAACTCGCTGCCAATCTTTGCCCGTCTTACAATCGGAATCTCCCGAACGATATGCTTCAAGGGAATGCTTCGGTCTTCACGAGCGAGCTTGCGGCGTTTTCCTTCAACTTCATGACGTTCCTGGTGACCACGAGCTGCAACAGTGTCGCGGGGGGTGACGACAAGAATGATCGTGAGTGCTTCAACAATCAGAAGCCCTGGACCTCGGGACGCTGCTCGTATTCAACGCCCCAGTACTGCACGAATGTGAAGGGCTTTATGGGCATCGGAGGCGTCGGTCGTAACGACGTGCGGGCTGCTGGCAATGCGGCCTTCGGCAAACGCGAGTTCCTCTGGCAGACCGGTGCCGATTTGTCCCTCGAGTACAAGCAGCGCAACGTTTTCGGGATCTCCGCGGACTTCGCCGAGGACAACACAAAGACGAACTGGGGTTTGGAGTTTACGTGGATGGGCTCCGTTCCCTGGATGGACTACAACTCCATGTCGAATACCACGGACAGCGATTGCTTGAACCTGACGGTTTCCGTGGACCGGCCGACCTTCATCAACTTCCTGAATGCGAACCGGACGTTCTTCTTCAACAGCCAGTGGTTTTTCAACTACATTCCGGAGCACAGCGATGGGTTTACCAGCTTCAAGAACCCGTTCAACGTGCTGGCCACCTTTGCGGTATTTACCGGTTACTATCAGGATCGGCTGCTGCCGCAACTCGTCGCGGTCTTTGATTTCGGCTCGCAGTCGGCCGGTTTCTTGCCCCAGCTGGGCTACCGGTTCACCGAAGCCTTCTCGGTCACATTCGGCGTGAGCTTTTTCGTCGGCCGGAGCGAATACGTGCCCATGCCGGTGCGGGGGTTTGCTCCAAATGCAAATCGGGCAGGACCGCACAAGTACGAGGACGGCGTGCAGCGGCTCCTCGCCAACTTCATGCGCCGCGACGAAGCCTGGATGCGCTTGCGCTGGACGTTCTAGCCCGAGGTTGCTGCTCTCAGCGGCCCCGGACCAGGAAGCTCGTGGAAGTGAATCGGCGTCGGATTCGTTCTTCCGCGGGCGTAGATTTCACGTCGTAGGATTCACGGCGCCAGCCGCTATCGCTGGGCACACTGTAGAAGACCTCTGCGACGGGATCGAAGACGCTGGCCCGCTCTCCGTCGGGCCAACTCGGGTAGTTGACCACATCGTCACTGAAGCGGTGGACCGGGATGCCGACGTCGAGGAGGCGGCCCCGGCTCCCCTTCTTGATGACGTAGAGCGGCTGCTGGGTCTGCCAGTCCACGTAGAGAACCACGCTCTCGAAGCCGTGGTTGCGCATTCGAATCCGACCTTCGAGGACGACCGCCCAGCGCACGTCCCAGCGGTCGTTGGCCACGGATAGACCGTGGGGTCCAAAGTTGCGCTGTTTTTCGGCGGGGTAGCCGGGTCGCGCGATGTTGATTGGCGCGATTATCTCGCGCTCTCCGAGCACGCGCCACACGTAGGCGTTGGGTCGCAGGGCGAGGCCGGTGAACCCGCGGCCGATGTTCTCCGTCTGCTGGACCGAGAGGGCGCTCGTTGGGTTGAGCGAGCCGGCGGCCCCTGTGTAGCTGTCGCCCCCGATCGGCATACCGCCCCCGCCCGAGTCACCGGCGACGCTGTAGCGGGGCACGTAGATGCCGTCGACCCACGGTGTGGCCGAGCGCCTCACCTTCCGCATGGTCGGTACGTAGACGAATGTGTGGTCGGCTAGGCTGTACTCCTCCTGGGTTTCTTGGGGCCGAACCTGTCGCCAGGCCAGGTGCCGGGCCGACTGAGGCTTGAGGAAGCGTCCTCCTGCCACCCAGAGATCGCCTGACGAGCCCTTGACCGAGTACTCGCTCTCTGCCAAGTCGGTTCGATGCAGGGTCTGGTACAAGAAGAAAGAGCCTTCGTAGGTGTGGTTTTTCCCGATCCGGGGCGCCACGTCGACGAGTCGGAAGTTTCCGACCGGTCCAGCGCCGCGGAAGCGGTTCTCGAGGTTCCAGGCCCACTTCACGCCCGCCTGTGGAGAGTCGGGGTCGATGGTCTCGGGCGGAAAGGGCAGGCCGGCCACGTAGTCCTGCAGGTTTCCTTTCCTGTCGATCTTGGCCCGGCCGGCATAGTGCTGGGTGGCGGAGCTGAAAAATTCCGGAACGGCATACCGGCGGTGGCAGTCGCCGATCACCATCGTCATGCCCTGGAAGAAGAAGATGTGGCGTTGCTGCCAGACTTCGTGGGGCACGAGTTCACGCAGACCCGGCAACGAGTCGTAGCCGATCCGCTGCCCTCGCTCGAGTCTTCTCGGCACGGCGTCGGAAATCCCGGGACCGAGCGGCCCGCTGATGCTGGGACACTGGTCCTCCGGCGGCGGATTCGCCAGGGCGGGTCCGACCAGGAAGCACGACGCGGTGAGGAGCAGCAGCGGACGTCTCAAAGCCCAGCCTCCGGGAAGCTTTCGGGATCGCTTCGAGATTCTATCCTAACTGGGCGAGGCCCCTTGATGCGTCGATCCATCGGTTTTTCCCTGACCCTTCTGAGCGTATCGCTTCTGGTGGTGGCCTCCCTCGGCGTCGGCTGGCAGCTGCTCGTCTTGAACCGGGGCATCGAGGACGTGGACTGGGCGCTGGTGGTGGCGGGGGCCACGGGCTCCTTGCTGATCGTGGCCGGCCTCGTCTGGCTGTGCGTCTGGCTGCTGCGCGAGATTGGCGCGAACCAGCGGCAACGCGCCTTCCTCGATGCCGTGACCCACGAGATGAAGACGCCGCTGGCGTCGATGAGGCTCTACCTCGATACCCTGGATCGTCACGACCCCGGGCGCACCCGACGGCAGGAGTTCCTGGGCCGCATGCGCGGCGATCTGGAGCGCCTCGACCGCACCGTGGAGCAGGTTCTCTCGGCAGCACGCGCCGAGGACCGGCGTGTGCGCGCTCAGCTCGAGCGCGTGCCGCTTTCCGATCTCCTGCGCCGCTGCATCGCGGAGATCCAGCAGATCCATCAGCTTCCCGACCGGGCCGTCGCGTTCGAGTCAGACGTCGATGCCCAGGTGCGCGGCAGTGCGGGCGAGTTGGCCGTCGTGTTCCACAACCTGCTCGAAAACGCCGTCAAGTATTCCGACGCCCCGGTAGAGGTGAGCGTGCGCGTGCGCGGTCCGGTAGATGGCCGGGTGAACGTCGAAATCCGAGACCGCGGTGTGGGCATTCCGTCGGACGAGCTGCGCAAGATCTTTCAACGCTTCTACCGAGCCGGCCGGGACGTGCAGCGCACGGCGTCGGGTCTCGGCCTCGGACTTTTCATCGTGCGCAACCTGGTGCGCCGCCAGGGGGGGCGCGTGGTCGCACGCAGCGATGGCTCTGGTCAGGGCAGTCGATTCGTTGTCACCCTGCGGGCCTGCTGATGGCGAGGATACTGGTCGTCGAGGACGAGGATCACATCGCGCGGGGGCTCCAGTTCAATTTGGAAGCCGAGGGGCACGAGGTGACCTTGGAGGCGAGCGGCTCTGGCGCCTCCGAGCGGCTTGAAAGCGCGGACGCGGGCTGGGACCTGGTCATCCTCGACCTGATGCTCCCCGGCATGAGCGGCTTCGAGGTGGCCCGTCGGGCACGTGCCGCCGGCACCCTGATTCCCATCCTCATCCTGACTGCGAAAGACGATACGCGCGACCTGGTGCGGGGTCTCGAGGAGGGTGGGGACGACTATTTGACCAAACCCTTCGAGCTCGACGAGCTCCTGGCGCGTGTGCGCGGGCTCCTGCGCCGACGCCGGTGGGACGGGGCCGAGAGTCCGTCGCTGTTTCCGCGCGAAGTGTGGATCGGCGAGTCACAGGTCCACTTCGACCGCTTCGAGATCGATACGCCTCGGGGAAAGATTAGTCTCACGACGCGCGAGGCCGGCCTGTTGCGCGCTCTGGTAGCTCGCGAGGGCGAGGCGGTGACGCGGGGCGAGCTCCTGGAGGAGGTCTGGGGCCTGCGCCCGGACACGCGCACCCGCGTCGTAGACAGCTTCGTGGTGCGCTTGCGTCGCTATCTGGAGCGCGACCCCTCCCACCCGCGGCATATCGTCTCGGTGCGCGGCCACGGATACCGATTTCTCCGCTGATGTGCCGTGCCCACGGGTACGGGATGCGATGCCGTGCTCGGCCTGCGACCGCGCTGAGGCGTCGTGTCCGCCCCGCCGCCCGGGTCGCGCAGTCGGTGCCTACAGCTCGATCGATTCCTCGATGAGCATGACCGGAATGCCGTCGTCCACGGGGTAGAGGATCTTCCCGTCTTCGCGGACGAGGCCTTCGGCCGGAGGCTCGTCGAGTTGTGTGCCGCCTCGGTTGCGGACACCGCCGGCGCGGATGTCGCTGGCCAGCTTGGTGAGCACGTCGTCGGAAGCCGGAGATACCGGCTGCTTGGTCTCGGGGCAGACCAGGATTTCGAGCAGTTCCTCGCTCACGGGCATGGGCGATTCTCCTCTCCGGTTTGAACCTCGTCGACGTAGCCTAGCTGACGCAGCGGCTCGCGTTGGACGCGATCGAAGGCCGCCGGGGCATCGCCCCGGTGCTCCGCGAGGAGGGCGTCGCGTTCCCGGCGGAGCCTCTCGGCGATCTGGGGGTGCTCCCCGATCGCATTCCGGTCTCGCCGGGATTTACATCCGTCACCGCAACGCGGCCGGTGTTTGGGGGAGACCTCGAGCGCGTCGCCAGTGCGGCCGAGGGGATTGCCCGCAGGGTGTCGATCGTGGCCCGCACCGGGTCGGGCAGCCGCCGCGTGGACCCGAGCCGCAGACCGGATCCGCGAGCCCGGCATCGAGAACATAAGNTATTGAAATAACTCACTATTTGGTTTTGGATCGAGCGGTGGTGCCGGCCCGTCGCCGCGCATGGGAATATCGATACGCCGCGTCTTGACTGCGAGGGGCGCATTCAGTATCCACGCCCCGGATTTTCGGAAAGCAGGGGTCGCGTCGATCCGGGCGCGGCATCGCGCATCCGTTCACCGCTGCTTCGACCGGATCACGTCCAGGGCGGTCGTGGCCGATCGACCGCTGACCGCTGTGGACCCGACGAAGGGAATAGATCTCCCGCATGAGACCCAACGTCGGGCGTCGCCTTGCTCTTTTCCTACCGCTGTGCAGCGCGGTCCTCGGTGTGGCGCTCCTCGCGGGCGGGCGGGTGGCGGGCTCGTCTGAGCAGCAGTCGGGTGAGGTGCTCGTCGCGGGGAGTATCTGTGAGGCCCAGGAGCTCAAGCACCGCAAGCAGGTCGATCCTTCGCTGGAGATCGAGATTCCGCCGAAGTACGACACGCCCTGGCCCACGCGAGCCGCGTGCCGCTCGTACGTCGCCGCAGAGGATCCCAATACGCCGGGCCCGGTGCAGCCGATTCCGTTCAGCCACAAGCACCACGCCGGCGACTTCGAGATCGAGTGTCTTTATTGCCACACCGGCACCGATCGCTCCTCCGCTGCGGGCGTGCCGTCGGTGGAGGTATGCATGGGCTGTCACGCCCAGTTTCCGGCGGGCTACGACGAGTTCGAGGGAATCCGGGTGCTCAAGCAGGATTGGGAGGAGCAGCGGCCGACCGAATGGGAGCGGGTCTATTGGCTGCCCGATTACGTCCGATTCCGCCACAACCGGCACATTGCGGCGGGGATCGAATGCCAGGCCTGCCACGGTGAGGTCGCGGAGATGGAAAAGATCTCCAAGATCAAAGACACCAAGTGGTGGCCCTGGCTTCTCCCGACACATACGCTCGAGATGGGTTGGTGCATCAAGTGCCACCGCCAGAACGGCGTGTCGCAAGACTGTTACACCTGCCACTACTGAGGAAGATTCGGGGACCTTTATCGTATGGCCGCAATCGATCGTCGCGACTTTCTGAAGCTCGTCGGTGTCGGTGCGGGTACGGCTGCCGCAAGCAGCGGTGGTTGCTATCGATACTCGGATCTCCCCGTGAAGCTGATTCCCTACGTCGTGCAGCCCGAGGAGATCACTCCGGGCATCGCCGTCGATTACGCCTCAACCTGCCTGGAATGCCCCAGCGCCTGCGGTCTTCACGTGCGGACGTGCGAGGCCCGACCCGTGAAGCTCGAGGGCAACCCGGACCACCCGGTGAATCGGGGCGCGCTCTGTGCCCGGGGACAGGCGAGCATCGGCCGCACCTACCACCCGGACCGCTACCGCGGGCCCCTGAAGCGCGGGTCCGACGGAGCGCTGGCGCCGACCACGTGGGAAGAAGCTGCCGCGCTGCTCGCCGCGAAGCTGGGCACAGCGGGCCCCGCGGCGCGTTTTCTGACGGCACCCATGGGTCCGACGCTTTCCGGACTTCTGGACCACTTCGCAGTGGCAACGGGGGGCGGACCGCGCGTCGAGTACGTTCCCATCGATCGGGGCGCGCTGCGTCAGGCCGCCACTGAAGTATTCGGTCAGAAGTCCGAGCCGATTTTCGACCTGACGGAAACGGATTTCGTCATCGACTTTGGTGGTGATTTCCTCGACTCGGGACCGTCGCCCGTCGAGCTGCAGCGCCAGTTCAAACAGGCGCGCGACGTTTTGACGCAAGCGGGCAGGGACGCCCGTTTCGTCTACGTTGGACCGCGTCTTTCGACTACGGCGGGCAACGCAGACGAGTGGGTGACGGCAAAGCCCGGAACCGAAGGGCTCTTGGCGCTCGCCATCGCGAAGGTGGCCTTCGATGAGCGCAGGGGGAGCGGCCTGCCTGTGGGCGGTGATCCCGGGGTGATCGGCGGATTGCTCTCCGGCTTCGAGGTGGGGGGGATGGCCGACCGGACCGGGGTGTCGGCGAAGCAGATCGAGAGCCTGGGAAAGGCGGCGGCTTCAGCGCGTCGCGCCGTGGCACTTCCGCCGGGTCCCGGGCTCGAGGGCGCCAACGCCGTTGCCGCCAATGCCGCGGTGTTGCTTCTCGACGCCGTCCTGGGTGCCGTCGGCGAGAGTGTGAACCTCGTGCCGGTTCGCGATGACGCGAGCTACGCAGACGTGAAGCAACTGGTCGAAGACATGCGCGCCGGTCGGGTAGACGTGCTCATGCTGCACGGCGGCAATCCGGTCTACTCGTTGCCCGAGCTCGGCTTTGCCGACGCCTTGAAGCAGGTGGATCTGGTCGTCTCCTTTGCGTCCCTCCCCGATGAGACCAGCGAACTCGCGGACCTCGTTCTCCCGGACCACACCCCTCTCGAGTCCTGGGGCGATGCGGCTCCGCGCCCGGGTGTGCGTTCGATCGTCCAGCCCACCCTGCGACCGCTCTATGACACCCAGGCGCTCGGAGACAGCCTGCTCCAGGTCGGTCGTGCCATGGGTGATGACGTGGCTGGGAAGTTTCCGGAGGGAAGCTTCCGGCAGGTTCTCGAGACCGCGTGGGCTGACACCGACTGGCGCCAGGCCCTGGGCCGCGGAGGCGTGTTTACCGCAGTGCCTGCTGCGGGCGGCACCGTAAAGCGCAGCGCGGCGCGGATCGCGTTCGACGATCCGAAGTTCGAAGGCGACGGCGATTTCGTGCTGCTCTCGCAGCCGTCTCCCCTCCTCTACGATGGGCGGGGTGCCACTCTGCCTTGGTTGCAGGAGATTCCCGATCCGGTCACCAAGATTGCCTGGCAGTCCTGGCTGGAAGTGAATCACGAAATAGCGAAGAAGCTCGGTGTCGCCGAAGGGGATGTGGTGTCGATCGAGACGGCTGCCGGCTCGGCGGAAGTCCCGGTCTTCCCGCGCGGCGGCATCCGTGAGGACGTGGTCGCGCTGGCGATGGGGCAGGGTCACAAAGTCGGTCTCTTCGCGTCACACGCGAACGACGGCGAACCCGGCGAGGCGCGCGGGGTCAACGCATTCGAGCTGCTTCCGGCGGTTACCGACGAGGCGGGTGGCCGCGCCTGGCTCACGACCAAGGCTCGAATCACTCCGACGGGCAAACACCGCCGGCTGGCGAACACGCAGCGCAGCGACAACAAGCGTCGCCGCCAGCTCGGCGAGGCGATCAGCCTGGCCACGCTGGCTCGGGGCGACTGGAACGCCGAGGCGCGCAGCGAATTCCACGGCAGGCACGGCGAGGCCGATCACGGTGGAGGGAACTACGAGGCGGCTCACGCAAACGCTGAGGATCACGGCGAGGGGAGCCAAACGGCCACTGACGACGCTGCCGCTGCCGGTCACGGCGCGGCTGCGGCTGCCGGTCACGGCGCGGCTGCGGCTGCCGGTCACGGCGCGGCTGCGGCTGCCGGTCACGGCGCGGCTACTGCCCACGAGATTCTCCGTCCCTTCGATCCCACCGCCGATGCCTACGACGACAGCCCCTACCGCTGGGGCATGAGCATCGACCTCGACCGATGCAGCGGGTGCAGCGCCTGTGTGGTGGCGTGCTCGATCGAGAACAACGTTGCGACCGTCGGGGAGAAGGCCGTGCTTCGGAACCGGCAGATGCAGTGGCTGCGCATCGAGCGCTTCATCGGCGAGGGCGACGACGAACTCCTCACGGGCCGCACGCGCCCCGAAGATCGCGAGAAGCTCGGCAACGTCGATGTGCGCCACTCGCCGATGCTGTGCCAGCAGTGCGGCGCCGCACCCTGCGAGCCCGTGTGTCCCGTTCTGGCCACCTATCACACCGGTGAAGGCCTGAACGCGATGATCTACAACCGCTGCATCGGCACGCGGTACTGCGCCAACAACTGTCCTTATAAGGTCCGCCGCTTCAACTGGTTCGACTACGAGATCCACAACTTCCCGGAGCCGATGCGTCTGATGCTGAATCCGGACGTCACCGTGCGCGGCCAGGGTGTGATGGAGAAGTGCAATTTCTGCGTGCAGCGCATCCAGCAGGCTCGCCAGCTCGCGAAAGACGAGGGCCGCCCGATTGCCGATGGCGAAGCCGTGCCGGCCTGTGAGCAGACCTGTCCCAGCAACGCGATCGTCTTTGGAAACTTGAAGG
Source organism: Deltaproteobacteria bacterium (assembly GCA_002729515.1). Classification (GTDB taxonomy): domain Bacteria; phylum Myxococcota_A; class UBA9160; order UBA9160; family SMWR01. The sequence continues at coordinate 34,096 of PBYF01000014.1, read as the reverse complement.
ACGCGAAGAGCGAGGCGCGGACGCAGATCCAAGAGAACCAGGGGCGCACCTACCACGCGCTGCAGGTGCTCAATACGCGACCGGGGATCACCTATCTGGCCCGGGTGGAACGTTCCACAGACGGGGAGGACCACGGATGACGCCGCCTCCCGCCGAGTCTGTCGCCGCCATGATCCGGCCGGCCCCGGCCCCGCCGGATTCTCCGGTCAACCGCGATCTCCTGCGGGTGATGGATGGAACCTCCGCTGGCTATTGGCTCCTGGTGCTGATCGCCGCTGGCTTCCTTGGCCTCGGGGGCGGGATCTGGATCTGGCAGGTCTACGCAGGCCTCGGCATCGCCGGCTACCAGCATCCCATTTTCTGGGCCACCTACATCGTCACGTTCGTGTTCTGGGTCGGCATTGCCCACGCCGGCACGCTGATCTCGGCCATTCTCTACCTCTTCCGCGCCAAGTGGCGGAATGCGATCAACCGCAGTGCAGAGCTCATGACCGTGGTCGCCGTGCTCACGGCCGCCCAGTTCCTGGGCATCCACGTGGGCCGGATCTGGAAGTCGTACTTCATCCTGCCGTACCCCAACCAGCGCGCGCTGTGGGTGAACTTCAAGAGCCCGCTGCTCTGGGATACGTTCGCCATCTCGACGTATTTGACGATCTCGGTCCTCTTCCTCTTCGTCGGCCTGATTCCCGACTTCGCGATCGCACGCGACCGTGTCGCTGGCTGGCGCAAGCCGCTCTACTCGCTGCTGGCGGGTGGCTGGCAGGGCACCGCGCGCCAGTGGAAGGCGCACAACCGCAGCGTTCTCCACCTCTCCGGGCTCGCGACGCCGCTGGTCCTCTCGGTGCACAGCGTCGTTTCCTGGGACTTCGCCATGGCGATCGTCCCCGGCTGGCACGCCACCATATTTGGTCCCTATTTCGTGGCCGGCGCAATCTTTTCCGGCTTCGCCATGGTGCTGACGGTGATGATCCCGGTACGCCGGATCTACGGGCTCGAGGAGTACATCACCGACTATCACCTCGACAACATGTCGAAGTTCCTGCTGCTCACCTCAACGATCGTTGCCTACGCCTACGGCTCGGAGTACTTCATCGCCTGGTACGGCGGGGTCGAGGCCGAGCAGACCTCTTTCTGGATGCGCGCCTTCGGGCCGTACTGGGTCAGTGCCTGGATCATGATCCTCTGCAACGGCGTCTTTCCCCAGCTGCTGTGGATTCGGAAACTGCGGACCAACGTCCCCTTCCTGTTCGTATTGTCGGTGTTGGTCAACATCGGCATGTGGTTCGAGCGCTACGTCATCATCGTCTCGGGCCTCTCGCGTGAGTACGATCCGGCGGTCTGGGGCCTGTACACGCCGAACTACGCCGAGCTGGGCATCGTGGCCGGGAGCTTCGGGTTCTTCGCCTTTTTATTCCTGATCTTCCTGAAGCTGGTTCCGGTAGTGGCGATCGCCGAGGTGAAGGAGACCGTGATCCACGCGCGCATGCACGATGAGGGAGCGCACTGATGCCGAGACTGCGCGGTGCCTACGACCGGCCCGATCGGATTGCCGAAGCCGTGACGCGGCTCAAGGGTCGCGGTTATACCGACCTCGAGACGTACGCCCCGGCCCCGTTCGCCGAGGTGGACGACGCCGTGGACGCGAAGCCGAGTCTCGTGCGCCTCTTCACCCTGGTCGGCGGTCTCACCGGCGTCGTGACCGGCTACGCACTCACGATCTGGATGGCCAACGACTGGCAGATCATGCTGGGGGGCAAGCCCTTCACGTCCATTCCTCCCTACACGATCATCGCCTTCGAACTCACGATCCTCTTTGGCGGTGTTCTGACCGTGTTGGGACTGTTCGGCATCGGTCGGATCTATCCGCGCAAGCTCGACTCCGCCTACGATCCGAGGTTTTCCGCAGAGGAGTTCGGGCTGGTGGTGAACTGTCTGGATCGCGATGTCGTGGAGATCGAGGAAATGATGCGGGTTCACGGAGCGGTGGAGGTGACGCTTGTCGAGTCGTAATCGGCGCATGCGCGATCTCTACGTGCTCGGAGCCCTCCTGCTCACGACTTCCGTCGGTTGCTGGGAGCAGTGGTCGAATGCCTGGTTCCCGCAGATGAAGTGGCAGATCTCCGTGCATCCCTTCAGAAGCACCGACCACGATGGCAAGGTGGATCTGTTCCTACCCCCCGAAGGCCCAGTGCCGGTCGGCGCCCCCGGCACCCCGCTGATGTCGAAGCTCGACGAGGCCGCCCAGTCTGCAGTGCCCAATCCCCGTCCGGCGACACTGGCCTCCCTCATGAATGGCCGGGAGCAATTCGATATCTTCTGCGCTCCCTGCCACGGCGCCACTGGTGCCGGCGACGGCCCGGTGAGCATGATGGGGCCGGTGCAGGGACCGTTGGCCGGCGTGCTGCCGCTTACCGGTGCCGCGAACATCGTGCGGATTCGGACCGACGGGCACCTCTACGCGACCATCCGTTACGGGCGCCGGCGGATGCCCGCTTATCAGCGGATCGACGAGGACAGCCGCTGGGACATCGTGAACTACGTCCGAAACCTGAACGGTCAGCAGGGGGTGGCGGCACAGTGAGCGGTCCTCCCGTCTATCGCGCGAATCCGCGGCCGTTGCCGGGCGCCCTGGTGGGCCTGTGTGGAATCCTGATCGCGATCGGAGCCGTGGCGTTCACGCTGGGCCTGATGACCGATCCGGCTACGACCTGGCGCGCCTACCAGGTGAACTTCCTCTACTTTGCTGGGCTCTCTCAGGGGGGATTGGCGCTGGCCTGTGCTCTCCTCATCATCGGTGCGCGTTGGGCGGGCCCGGTCCGGCATGTCGCCGAGGGTCTGGCGGCCTGGGTGCCGATCACGTTCGNCCTGGCGGNNGTCGGATACTTTGGCGGTGAGTACATTTTCAGCCTCTGGTGGNACGGGGCGCCGTATCCCAAGCAGAACTGGCTCACACCGGCCCGTGTCTACGGAACAGACCTCACGATTCTGGGTGTGTGCGCCCTGCTCTCGGTGGCCCATCTCCGCGCTTCCTTCCGGCCGGCGCTCCAGGGGGCGGCGGATAGCGGCGGTCCCTGCAAGGGCATGTTCGAGCGTTGGACCCGCGACTGGAAGGGTCAGGCGGCCGAGTGGGAAGCCTCTCGCAAGCGGCTTACTGTACTGGCGTCGCTCGGCGCGCTGCTCTTTGCGTTCGGCTACGGAATGATCGGGTTCGACCAGGTGATGTCACTGACACCGACCTGGTTCTCGAACATCTTTCCCTGGTACTTCGCCTGGGGTGCTTTCCTCTCGGGCGTTGCCATGACCGCGCTGCTCTGTGTCCTGCTGCGACGCGCACCGGGTTGGGAGAGTCAGATCACGCCATCCCGCCTTCACGATCTGGGCAAGTTGGTCTTCGCCTTTTCGATCTTCTGGATGTATCTCTTCTTCTCTCAGTACATCGTGATCTGGTACGGGAACCTCCCCGAGGAGACCCAATTCTTCCAGACGCGTCTCGGCTCCCAGTTCCTCCAGGACACCTGGCACTGGCGCACGGCGCGCCTGAACGAGCCCTACGTGAAGCTGGCTCTCGTGACCTGGTTCGCCTGCTGGTGGGTTCCCTTCTTTGTGCTCTTGGGTCAGGCACCCAAGCGGACACCGCAGATCCTGGGGACCGTGGCTGCCGTGGTGCTTGTCGGGTTCTGGTTGGAACGCAACATGCTGGTGTGGCCTTCCCTGGTGCCTGACGACGGCTCCGCCTGGTTCGGGCCGATCCAGATCGGTGTCGCTCTCGGCTTCCTCGGGGCCTTCGTCCTGGTCCAGATCGTCTTCCATCGCATATTCCCGACGCTTCCGTTGCCGTCCGAGGATTGACCGGGGAGCGGAAAGCTACGCTCACTTCATGTCTGCAGTAGAAGACTCCGCTGAGGAGGTTCGCCTCCGGCCGGGTCCCAACATCGAACTCGACAACGCAGGCTTCAGCCACCCGCTCAGTCCACGCAGCACGCGCAGCGGATACACCCGCTACGGCGAGATCAACCACATCGGTGTCTCCGATCGCGGCGTCTGGATCGCTTCGGAGAACGACCTCATCGTCGTGCCGCACGAGCGGTTTGCGGCTGCCGGCGAGGACACGCGCTTTGCCCACTCATTGGTGCGCCGAATTCGCCGGTTTCCAGACGGCGAGGCGCGCCTGGCGCGGATGGCCGAACTCGACCTGCTCGGTGCCCGCGACGCGCGTCCCGTCGCGACCCTTGGGCTCATCGCCTTGTGTGCGGTCGGCTTTGCGCTCGATTGGCTGGTGCGGCCCGCGGTAAATCTTGTCGGTTCGTTCAGTCCCCGCCTGACGATGGATGGGGACATCTGGCGGGTGGTGACCGGGAATCTGCTGCACGGTTTCCCGCTGCACTTTGTACTCAATGTCGTCGGGCTCTACATCCTCGGTCGCATGGTCGAGCGGGTGCTCGGGAGCGAGCGAACCGTATGCATCATGGGGGGGGCCGCGCTCAGCGCGATGGGTTTGAGCGGGTGGCTGGCGCCCGAGCACGTCGTCGGCATCTCGGGGGTCGTGCTCGGGCTGGCCGGCGCGCTGGTGTGGATCGAGTGGCGCCGGCGCTCGGAACTCCCCGCGTGGTGGCGCTTCCCGCGCCGGGTGCGGCAGGTGGTGGTCACCGCACTGGTTCTGGACCTGGTTCTCGGACCCCTGTTTCTCCCTTTCATCGCCGGTGCGGCCCACTTTGGCGGCTTCATCGGCGGTGCTGCGGTGGCCGGGCTGATGACGCGGCGCGGCTTGATTGCAGGGCCCGGTCGCCTCGTCCGGGTGGCGAGTGTCTCCATCGTTGCGATCACGGCGCTGGCGGTGGGGGCGGCGGGCCTGCAGCTTTCCCGCGACGACTACGTAGCCTGGCACCTCACGCGGCTCGCGAGCCTGGAGGGCATCCCTGCTGCGGAACTCAACAACGCCGCATGGTTCATCGCGATCGGCAAGGAGGTGACCGAGGCGCAGCTCGAAGCCGCCCTGAAACTCGCCGAGCGCGCCGTGGACGAGACGGGCGGCGAGCATGCCACCATGATCGACACGTTGGCCGAGCTGCAGTTCCAGCTGGGGCACTCGGAAGCCGCGGTTGTGACCATCGACCGGGCGATTGCACTCGAGCCCGAGGAATCCTACTACCGGGAGCAGCGTCGGCGCTTCACGGGAGAGCGGCCCGCTCACGACCGGCCGCCNGATCCGTTGTTCCGCCCCCGGGAGCGCTCGCTTCCGGTACCCGCGTTGAAAGAGGGCGAGGTTCCGGTGTGACTTGTTCGCCGTCTTCCGCGATCACGATCCGGCCGTCGAAGGCGTCGCCGATCATGTTCGTGACCTGGAAGTCGTAGACGGGCGGCGGCCGCAGACGCACCAGGACCAGGGTGTCGACGCCGGCTTCCTGGGCCAGCCGTGCGACGGATTCCAAGGGCGTGTGGAGTCGAGCCTCGCGCCGCAAGCGGTCGGGATCGGTCTCGATTCCGGCCGCTTGGGCCTCCTCGGGGCTCGGCACGTAGGCGGCCTCGCGCACCAGCAGGGCGGCGCCGTTCGCGAAGTTGGCGAGTGCCTCCTCGTTGCCCGGGAAGGGCGCAATCACCAGCGCCCGTCCGTCGGCGTCGAAGCGCCAGGCCAGTCGTTTCGACGGACCGTCTGAGAGCGTCAGGGCGTGGATCGTGAGGCCGTTGCGCGTTCCCACCATGGCGCCGTCCACTTCTTCCACCTCGAGCCGTCCGCCCGCCTCCGGCAGCGCCAGTTCCNCAGCGCGCGCGTCTGCGCCCCGATGCGCCGCCTGGATTCCTGCGACCAGCGCACGGGTACCGGGGGGACCCACCACCTGCAGGGGCTGGGCGCGTCCGGCCAGCCAGCCGGTGAGCAGCAGGTCGTCGAGCCCGACCGTGTTCTCGGGCGCCAGGCTGGTGAGGTAGACGGTTGCGGGTTGGGCCAGCGGGATCTCCGCGGCGCGCAGGGCTTCGGCCACGCCGCGGCCCGCGTCCACCAGCGCGACGCGCTGCCCGAGCCCGACGGCCAGCACCGGGCCGAGCCGCTGCGGGTTTTCCCAAGCTCCGCCGGTTCCCGCTGTCACAAGGGTCAGCGTTTCGAAGTTGCGCGGCTCGATCGGCACAAAGCCCGCCGCGCCCTCCACGAGGCGCGAGCCCAGCCAGGCGAGCGCCCAGACAGCGGCGAGCAGGCCGAGCGCGGCGAACAATGCCACCCTGCGGACGTTCATTCGAAGACCACGGTCTTGTTCCCGTGCACCAGGACCCGGTTTTCCAGGTGGCAACGCACCGCGCGAGAAAGGGTCGTGCGCTCCACGTCGCGTCCCTTGCGCACGAGGTCTGCCACCGAGTGCCGGTGCGAGGCCCGGATCGCGTCCTGCGCGATGATGGGCCCCTCGTCCAGGTCTCGCGTCGCGTAGTGGGCCGTGGCGCCGATCAGCTTCACCCCGCGCTCGTATGCCTGGTGGTAGGGGCGTCCCCCGCTGAACGCGGGCAGGAACGAGTGGTGGATGTTGATTACCGGCCGGTCGAATCGGTCGAGAAACTCTCCCGAGAGCACTTGCATGTAGCGTGCGAGCACGGCGAGGTCGATCCGGTATTCGGAGAGCAGCGCCAACTGCCTCGCCTCCTGTTCGGCGCGTGTTTCCTTCGCGATGGGGACGACCCGGTACGGGATTCCGAATTGCTCTGCGACGGGGGCCTGGTCCGGGTGATTGCTCACGATGAGCGGGATCTCACAGCGCAGATCGCCCGCCTGATGCCGCAGCAACAGGTCGTAGAGGCAGTGATTCGTCTTCGACACGAAGATCGCCAAGCGGGCCAGTCTGTCGCCGTACACGATGCGCCACGCCATCTCGAGGGGCTGTGCCACGTCGGAGATCGCACCCTCCAGGGTGAGGCGGTCGGTGCGTGACTCCGCGAGGTCGAAGTGGATGCGCTGGAAGAAGACGCCGGCGGACCGGTCCGTGTGCTGGTCTGCCTCGAGGATGTTGGCGCCGTGGCCGTGGAGCACCTGGGCCAGGGTGGCCACGATGCCGCGCCGATCGGGGCAGGACACGAGCAGGGTGGCGGTCGGGTCTGCGAGTGCCGCGGGCATGGGGCTGCGAGTGTAGACCGGCGGTCTCCGAATTCGACTCTGGAAGCTTTTCGGTGTGTCCGATAAGGTCTGGGTCAGGGGGCCTCACTCGCCCCCGAGTCTCTGCCGACTGGGCCATAGGGGTCCGGAACCTGGTGGAGGCGGCCCGAGGGGGGCGGTATCGGCGACCACCCTGGTTCTCGGGACTCAATGCGGGGTCTGGGCCCCGCAGGAAGTTCTCTATGCCGGCTTGGGAGGTGAATCGGTGCAACATCAATGTACTGCGGCGAGTGAGGTGATGAAGGCGTTCCGACGTCACACCGAATAGCCAATCAGCCTCGGTGTAGCCGGGACGTAGTCCCAGCATCACCGCCCCCGGGAGTGCGGACGCCGTAGCCGCAGCGGGCCTCTGGCCCGCTCCCGGGGGCTTTTTGCGTCCGGTGCCGCACGTATAATCGGGTGCCGTAGCCGCAGCGGGCCTCTGGCCCGCTCCCGGGGGCTTTTTGCGTCCGGTGCCGCACGTATAATCGGGTGCCGTNNCCGAGGTCTCCCGCGATGCCCTGACGCCCCTCGTTTTTCTGGAGCGCACCGTGCGCGTCTTTCCCCGGAAGACTGCGGTCGTCTACGGAAACCGCCGCTGGACCTGGTCGGAATTCGCCCAGGAAGTCGGCCGCTTTGCCGGCGCCCTGGCGCGCGCCGGTATCGAGCCCGGAGACCGGGTTGCGGTTCTCGCGCCCAATGTGCCCACGGTACTGGCGGCACACTTCGCCGTGCTCGGACTGCGTGCGGTGCTCGTCACCATCAACACGCGGCTCTCGGCCGACGAGGTGGGTTATATCCTCAACCACTCGGGGGCGCGGGTGGTCCTCGTGGATCCCGAACTCGCCGACCGGGTGAGCGATGCTCCGCGTCTCGATGCCTCTCCGCTATTGGTGAACCTCGAGGATCCGATCGCCGGTGTGGCCGGGTCGCCACTCGACGGGCCCAGCTTCGACGCATTCGTAGATGGCGCCGATGTGTTGCCGGTCACCGGCGGCACCGATGACGAGGATCGCGTTACGTCGATCAACTACACGTCGGGAACCACCGGCCGGCCCAAGGGCGTGATGTACACCCACCGCGGCACGGCCCTCAACGCGCTCAGCGAGATGATCGTTCACAAGCTCGAGCGCGATTCGGTCTTTCTCTGGACGCTTCCCCTCTTCCACTGCAACGGGTGGTGCTTTCCCTGGGCGGTGACGGCCGCCGCCGGCACCCACGTGATGCTCCGAGCCATCGAGAGCCGGCGCATTCTCGAGCTGGTGAAGGCGGAAGGTGTCACTCACTTCAATGGCGCGCCCACGGTGCTGCTCATGTTGGCGGAGGCGCCCGAGGCGAAGGGGGTTCGTTTCGACCCGCCGATCCGCGTGGCGACGGGCGGCTCCCCACCGTCCCCGACGTTGCTGGGCCGCATGGAAGAACTCGGCGTGAAAGTCATCCACCTCTACGGCCTCACCGAGACGTACGGGCCCCACGTCTATTGCGAGATGCAGCCCGAGTGGGAGGGTCTCGACGTCGAGGGGCGCGCCCGGGTGATGGCTCGTCAGGGCGTTCCCTATCAGATCGCCACCCACCTGCGCGTCGTCGATGAAGGGATGCGCGACGTACCCGCGGATGCGGAGTCGATGGGCGAGGTGGTGATGCGCGGGAACAACGTGATGAAGGGTTACTTCGAGGATCCGGAGGCCACGGCCGAGGCTTTTCGTGGCGGCTGGTTTCATTCGGGTGATCTCGGCGTCGTCCACCCGGACGGATACATCGAACTGCGTGACCGCAAGAAGGACATGATCATCAGCGGCGGCGAGAACATTTCGACGATCGAAGTGGAGCATACGCTGGTCAAGCACCCCGCAGTGCTGGAATGTGCAGTCGTTGCCATGCCCCACGAAAAGTGGGGTGAGGTGCCGAAGGCTTTCGTCACCCTGCGTCCGAACGCCGGTGTCACGGAGGCGGACCTGATTGCTTTCTGCCGCGAGCAGATCGCCCACTTCAAGTGCCCGAAGGCGATCGAGTTCACCGAACTTCCGAAGACCTCGACGGGAAAGATCCAGAAGTTCCGGTTGCGGGAAAAGGAATGGGCCGGACGCGACACGCGCATCCAGTGAGGGGCACAGCGCCGGCGTTCAGGGCCGGCCCAGTTCGCGCAGCCGGGCTTCGACTCGCGCCACGTCGGAAGGCACGTCCACCGGCGAACTCACCCAGCCCTCCACGACGGCGCAGCGAATCCGGTACCCGTTCTCCAGTGCGCGAAGCTGTTCGAGGGCCTCAGCGCGCTCGGCATCCGTCGGCTCGAGTCGCATGTACTCCGCGAGGAAATCCCGCCGGTAGGCGTAGAGACCCACGTGTTGCCAGTAGCGCGGCGGTTTTTCCGGATTGCGCAGCGCCGGGATTCGGCTGCGCGAGAAGTAGAGGGCGTGTCCGCTGCGGTCCAGCACTACCTTCACCCGGTTGGGATCGTCGATCGCCGCGCCTTCGAGGGGGTGGACGAGCGTTGACATCGGAACCTGGGAATCCCGGCAGAGCGCCTCTACCACTGCGTCTATCGCGAAGCCCTCGATCAGCGGCTCGTCGCCCTGGACATTTACGATCACGTCGTCGTCGAGGCTCTCTGCGACCTCGGCGAGACGATCCGTACCCGTCGGGTGGTCCCCGCGAGTCATCACGACTTCCGCACCGAACTGGCGACAGGTCTCCGCGATGCGCTCGTCGTCCGTGGCTACGATCACGGCGCGCAGGCTCTTGGCCGTCCGGGTGCCCTCCCAGACGCGCCGGATCATCGGGATTCCCGCGATCGGCGCGAGCGGCTTGCCCGGGAACCGCACCGACTGGTACCGCGCCGGGATCACGGCCACCGCACGCATGGCGGCATCGTACCCGATGGGTACCTTTCTCGCCGTGAACGAGGGCCCGTGTGGTCTCGATTGCTGGTCGCGAAGCCGAGGAGGAAAAGATGTCCACGTTTGGAATTCTGGTCGGAGGGGGACCGGCGCCGGGCATCAACGCTGTCATCGCCGCGGCTACGACTGTCGCCACGCGCCGCGGCGCGAAGGTCATCGGCCTGCTCGACGGTTTCAAGTGGATCATGGAGGGGCGCACGGACCACACGCTCGTGCTGGACGAGGCGGCCGTGGCCGGTCTCCACCTCCGCGGGGGCACCGTGCTGCACACCGCGCGGGCGAATCCGACCCGGAAGCGCGAGCACCTCGAGAACTGCGTCAAGGCGCTGGAGAGCCTCGGCATCGATCATCTGCTCACGATCGGCGGGGACGATACGGCCACGTCGGCGAGTCGCGTCGCCGAGGCGGCCGGCGGACGAATCCGCGTCGCCCATGTTCCCAAGACGATCGACAACGACCTGCCCCTGCCGCCCGGCATCCCGACCTTCGGCCACGATACGGCGCGGGAGCACGCCACTGCGGTGGTCGAGCGCATTCTCGCCGACTGCGAGTCGACCCAGCGCTGGTTTTTCATCGTGATGATGGGCCGGCAGGCGGGTCACCTGGCGCTCGGCGCCGGCAAGGCCGCCGGCGCGCCCCTGGTGCTGATTCCGGAGGAGTTTGCTCCGCCCATCCGGCTCGCCGACCTGGTGCGGGTGCTCGAGGGCGGCATCGTGAAGCGTCTCGCGCGGGGTCGGGCCGACGGTGTGGCCGTGATTGCCGAGGGCGTGATGGAGTACATGGACCCGGACGATCCGCATCTGGTGGACGTGCCGCGAGACGAGCACGGCCACATCCGGCTGGCCGAGATTCCGATCGCCAAGCTGCTGCGGACGGCCGTCCAGGACGAGTTGGCGCCCCGCGGTGTGAAGGTGGCGATCGGGGAGAAGGAGGTCGGCTACGAGTTGCGTTCCGGCTACCCGACCGCGTGCGACCGCGACTACTGCCTCGATCTCGGTGCCGGAGCGGTGGAGGTGCTTCTCTCCGGCGAATCGGGTGTGCTCGTGACGCGCCGGGGCGGACGCATCGTTCCGGTTCCCTTCCAGGAGATCATCGATCCCGAAACCGGACGCTCGCGAACGCGGCAGGTCGACCTGGATTCGATCGTGTGGCAGACGTGCCTCGCTCTCCAGGAGCGCATCGAGCCCGCGGACCTGGCCGATCCGGAGCGTCTCGCAGAGATCGCTCGAGCGGCGGGTTTGTCTCCCGAGGCCGCGAGGGAATATTTCGGCTCCAGGTGAGTTCGCCCTGCCCCGGCCGGTCGCGAGCCGGGGCTTGCAAGCTGGGAGCGGCCTGGTAAAAACCCGCGGCGTCCGCATGTCCCGATCCTGGCAGCGCATTCCCGACCGCGTGCTTCCGTCGCCCGAGCGGCGGTCTCTTCCCCGGCCGGTTGCGCTGCGGCGCATGCTCGGCCCCAGCGTGATCCTGGTGGGGCTCTCGATCGGGAGCGGCGAGTTCGTGCTCTGGCCCAGGCTCACGGTCGAGTGGGGCTTCGCGCTCTTCTGGGCCTGCTGGACGGGTGTCACGCTTCAGTTCTTCCTCAATATGGAAATCGAACGCTGGACGCTCGCAACCGGGGAGAGCGCCGTCATCGGCTTCGTCCGCCTCTCTCGCTTCTGGGCGCCGGCCTTTCTGCTCTGCTCCACCGTGCCCTGGATCTGGCCCGGCTGGGCGACCGGGGCGGCCACGCTGCTCTCCTGGGAAATCGATGTTCCGATCGTCCCCGGTGCCATCGCCGGACTCGTCGCTTGCGGCCTCACCCTGTCGGTTGGACCGGTGGTCTACCGCACGGTCGAAACCATCCAGGTGGTTCTTGTCGCCGTGATCTTCGCGGGGCTCATCGTGCTGACCGCCTTGCTCGTCGAGCCCGCCACTGTCGGCGACCTGGCGGCGGGTGCGTTTCGCTTCGGGCATATGCCGGATGGGGTGCATATGCCGATGTTGCTCGGGGCGCTTGCCTTCGCGGGTGCCGGCGGCTCGGTGAACCTGGCCCAGTCGAATTACATCAAGGACAAGGGCTACGGCATGGGCCGCTGGGTCGGCCGCATCACGAGCCCCTTTACGGGCCGTGAGGAGTCCGGCAGCGAGGTCGGAGCGGTCTTCGAGGAATCGGCGGAGAACGAGGCGCGCTGGCGGGTCTGGTGGCGCAACGCGAACGCCGAGCACTTTCTCAGCTTCTATCTGCTTGCGCTGCTCTCGCTCGCGCTCTTTTGCCTCGTGGCGGCCACCCTGTTGCCGGCCGGCTCCGCCGTCGGGCAGGACTTCGATTTCATCGGCTCCGAGGCCGGTGTCCTGGCGGAACGCTTCGGTCCGTGGGGTCGCCACCTCTTCCTGGCGACCGGCATCGCGGTGCTCTTCTCGACGGAGTTGGCGCTTCTCGACGCGGTGGCTCGTGTCAGCGCAGACCTGCTCCAGGTCTCACTGCGCCTGTACTTTGGTCGCGAGTCGAATCTTTCGCGTCTCTACTTCGGCGTGGTGTGGACGCTGATCGCATTCGGGGTGCTGGTGCTGCTCGCGGGCTTCGACCGTCCCCTCACGCTGCTGGTGCTCTCGGCGGCGCTCAACGCCGTGGTGATGTTCTTCTATTCGGGCCTGCTCCTCTGGCTCAACGTTCGCAGCTTCGGCGGGCCCCTGCGCGTCCGTCCGTTTCGCATTGCGGTGCTCGTGACCTCGCTGCTCTTCTTCGGGTTCTTCAGTGGACTCACGCTGCTCGACCAGCTGGGGTGGGTGGGGTAGGCGGTGGCCTTCGACGCTGTACGCGACATCGGTGCCGGTCTCTCGCGTTTCACCGAGCGCTGGGTGCCCGATGCGTGGGTGATCTGCATGATTCTCACGAGCAGCGCGCTCCTGCTCGCGGTGGGTGGCGCGGGTGCGAGCGTCGAGGAGGCGGTGCTCGCCTGGGGCGACGGCGTCTGGGTACTGCTGCGGCTCGCCATGCAGTTCACCATCGCCATGGTCGCGGCACACGCGTGCGTGGCATCGCGCCCGGTTTTCCGGCTGCTCGACGGCCTCGCGGGCCTGCCCGACCCCCGGCGCCCGGTGCAGGCCGTGGTTCTCGCGGCCGCCTTCTCGCTGGTGACGGCCTACCTCAACTGGGCGCTCTGTCTCGTGGCCTGTGCGCTCTTCGTGCCTTTCATATGCCGCCGGAACCCTGATACGGACGTGCGCGTGCTGATCGCAGCCTCCTACATCGGCCTGGGCACGGTTTGGCACTCCGGACTCTCGGGCTCCGCACCGTTGATTCTTGCGACGCCCGGCAACCCGCTGCTCGACCCCGGTGCCGGCGCCCCCATCGTGGACCGTCTCTACCCGGTGACCGAGACGATCTTCAACGCCTTCAACCTGGTCTACGTACTGGCAATTGGCGCCGTCGGTCTCGGGACGGCGGTTTTGCTCCACCCGCGTCGAGATCCCGTGACCTTCACCCCGCAGCAGGTCGAGGCCATGCTGCCGACGCTGCCCGCTGTCGACCCGCCCCCGAAGACGCCCGGGGGACGGCTCGACGCTTTCCGGGGCTGGAACTGGCTCGCCGCGCTGCTGCTGGCCTATCCGCTGGGACATTCGATCCTGAGCCGGGGCTTCGGAACCAGCTGGACCATCGACGCCTACAACGTGACGTTCCTGACTGCTGCCCTCCTGCTCCACGGCCGACCGCTGCCCTTCCTGCGCGCGTGCCGCGACGGCGTCGACGCCGCGTGGGGGATCATCCTCCAGTTTCCCTTCTACGCCGGGATCTTCGGGCTGATGCAGAACACGGGCCTCGGAGCCTGGATCGGCGGGTTCTTCGCCGATTTCGCCAGCCAGGGGAGCTACCCCTTCGTGGTCTACTCCTACTCCGCGGTGATGAACCTCTTCGTTCCGTCGGCGGGCTCGAAGTGGCTGATCGAGGCGCCGTTCCTCCTGCCGGCCGCCGAGCAGCTCGACGTGTCGGTGGTGACGGTGCTTCTTGCGTATGCCTATGGAGATTCCACCACCAATCTGATCCAGCCTTTTTTCGCGATCCCGATTCTCGCGGTCACGCGCATCCGCTTCGGGGAGATCGTCGGCTACACGTTTCTCATCGCCTGCGCCTGCTTCGCAGTTTCGGCGTTGGCAATGGTTCTGATCCCGGCCCGGCTTTGAAAATTGGAGGAGCGGGACAGGGGCGTGCGCCGCTCCCGCGAAGCCGTCAGAGCCGGATGCGGCGCGTCTGTCTTCGGGTGGTCGTGGCGTGGACGATGATGCCGAGCAGGCCGCCGACGACGAGGATGGAGGCACCCGTAATCCATTCCGGCCAGCGAGCGCCCGCACGCAGCTCGGTATTCTCCTTCTCGATCGTTTCGAGCCGGGATTGCAGCGCGGTGCTCGTCTGACTCAGCTCCCGATTCTCCGTGCGCAGCGTTTCGACCTCCGTCGACACTCGAGAATGATCCGAGCGCAGCTTGGCGGTGTCGGCCTCGTGGCGCTCGAGGCGAATGCGCGCCGGAGCCTCCGCCTGGAGATAACCCGCCGGGATCCAACCCTGAAGGGCGTCTCGTCCGCGGACTTCGGTCCAGCCCTCGGTGCGCGAGAGAACCTCGAAAGAGTCACCGGTTTTCACTGCGCGGTGGATTTTGAATTCCACTCCCGGACCGGCGCGGATGTTCAACCGCACCTCGTCCTTGACCCAGGCCCGTTCGGCCGTGCCGGTTCCCGGCAGGCCGCCGATTCCGAGCGCGATCGCAATGAGCCAGACGGGACGTCGCGGCATGGGGCGGCACTCCTCTCCTGGAAACCGGCGGCCGCAAGCATATCGCACCCTAAGTATCCGATATTGCGTCGAAATCGATGCGCTTGATCTTCGAAAGAGGGCGCCTAGACTCGCGGCCGGTGGCCGATCCCCGGTAGCTCAGCTGGCAGAGCAAGCGGCTGTTAACCGCTGGGTCGTAGGTTCGAGTCCTACCCGGGGAGCCATTGCCGACTCGAAGTTCGCGGGGCCGCAGCTCACGGTGGCGTTGGGACGCGCGTCATCCCGAGGCTACAAGGCCCGTTCGCGGCGGTCAGGAGCTGCGAATTTCGAGGATCTCGAATTCTCGCGTGCCCTTCGGTACGTGCACGCGAACAGAATCGCCGACTTCCTTTCCAAGCAGGGCACGCGCCACCGGCGAGCTCACCGAGATGCAGCCGTTGGCGACGTCGGCCTCCTCTTCTCCCAGCAGGGTGTAGGTGACCCGCTCCCCGCTGTCCGAGTCCTCGAGATCGACGCAATGCCCAAAGCGGATCTTGTCGGTCGTCTGCCCCTTGGGGTCGATGATCTGGGCTCGCGCGATCCGGTCCTCCATGGCTCGGATTCGGCCCTCGATCAGGCCCTGCTTTTCCTTGGCGGCGTGGTATTCGGCGTTCTCGGAGAGGTCTCCGTGTGCGCGCGCCAGTTCGATCTCCTTCACGATCGCGGGGCGCTCCTCGCTCTTGAGACGCTTGACCTCCGACTGGAGGTTGTCGTAGCCGCCTTGGGTCATCGGGACGCGGTCGGACACGGGGACCCCCTGGGGCGATGTGCGGGGCTACACTTTGGGAGGGAGTTTCTGCCCGCAGACACCACGGAAACGAGGCTGCCTAGGCCCCTGCTGGGGCGCCGGCGCAGGAGAGAAGCTACCGGCCCGGGTCTGGCCGGTCAAACACCCGATGCAGCAGGCCGAGTCCACACCGCCGTCTGGCGCATTGCTGGTGAAAACCGCCGCCGTCTTCTATGGCGCGCTGCTCGCGGTTGCCTGGGGATGGGCGAGCTTGATGGGGCGCAGTCTGTGGTTCGCCAGCACCGCTGCCGAGCAGCGAGGCGTGGCTCCGCTCGATCTCGCCTTGGGTCTGGTCGTGGGCGTGCTGGTGGTTGCCATTTCGGCGGCGTTGGCCCGAACGGTGTGGGGAGCCGCCCTTTCGCGTGCATTGGGGCAGCTGCTGGGGATCTTGAGCTGGCGGGACTGCCTGGTGCTCGCGGTTCTATCGGGTGTGAGCGAGGAGGCCTTTTTTCGTGGGGCGCTCCAGCCCCAGCTGGGACTGGTTGCGACGAGCGCCCTCTTCGGGCTGGCCCACCTGGTCCCGAGGCGCGAACTTGCTCCCTGGTGCCTCTTTTCCTTCGCAGCGGGTCTCCTGCTCGGCCTGCTCTTCGAGCGCACCGGAAACCTGTTGGCTCCGAGCGTCGCTCACATCGTGGTGAACGCGGTCAACCTCAGACTCCTGTCGGTGAAGTGGGGCGGCGCCTAGCACGATGCATCGCCCGAGCTACGCACGGGCGATGCAATCGATTTCGATCTGAGCGCCCAATGGCAAAGCCGCCACCTGAACTGTGGAACGGGCGGGCTGCGGCTCGTTCGGAAACTGCTCGGCGTAGATGGCGTTCACCCGCTTGAAGTCGCCGAGATCCGTCAGGTAGATCGTCGTGCGGACCACGCTGTCCAGGCCGGACCCGGCGGCCTGGAGCACCGCACGGAGGTTTTCCAGTACGCGTCGCGTCTGCGCCTCGATGCCGCCGTCCACCAGCTTTCCCCTGGCGGGGTCGAGCGGAACCTGGCCGGATGCGAAGACCCACCCGTCGCATACGATTGCCTGGGAGTAGGGACCGACGGGTGCCGGGGCGTCGTCGGAGCGGACGCTCTTCACTCCGAGCCGTCTTCGAGCAGCCTCTCTTCGAGCACGCGCAGCAGATAGCCCAGCACCAGGAGGTTGGGAAGCTGGCAGCGCACCCCCTCGTCGAGGCCGTGGACCTCCGAGAAGTCGTCGCCGTAGCCGGTCGCGAAACGGAGCACTTCCAGGGGCACGTTCTCTGCCAGCATCTTGTTTACGTGTTCGATGGAGAGTTCGTTGAAGAGTTCGGCCAGTTCCCAGGCGAGCTGCTCTCTCGTGACTGCATCGTCGGGTGCGCTGAAGTTCATGACGTCTGGGCCTCTCACCTGGTCGCGTTCTCCGGATTCTCGACCAAGGCTGAACTATTGAACCATGGATGCAAGAAGCAGGTTCTCTATTTCTTGGATTTGTGGGTTCTTTTAGACAAGGTGACACGTACTCGTGAATGGTGTCAACGCAAAAATCCGGTTTCCCCATTGCGCGGTGTTGCTTCGAACGTTTTCCATTCCTAGACGGGAACCGCATGGTTGGTTCGTCGATTTGCACAATGGTCACCGTCGACTTGCCGCAGGAATGTGATGGAGGAGCCGGCGTGGTGCCCTGCGGAGGAAGGACCCTGCCTATGCGAATGGAGAATGGAGGCGCTGGACCGGGACAAGCCGGGTGTGGTCCGACGGCGATGCTTTCGAGGCTGCGGGAACCCATTGATTGGCACATGAGACAGATCCGGTGGGCCGGAATGGTCGGGGCGACTGGATTCGAACCAGCGACCTCTTCGTCCCGAACGAAGCGCGCTACCAAGCTGCGCCACGCCCCGACTCGATCCGCGCGCGTCCTGCGGTTGCGCATCGCGTAGACTAGCGCGGAATATGCCTGAGGCAGGGGTTCCGGTCGACCCGGCGAGCTTCGCCGTTCTGTGTGCACTCTTCCTGGGTGGGACCCTCACCCTGGCATCGCTGCGCCCTCGGGCTGTGGTGGCGCATCCGCGGACGATACTGTTGGCGCTCGGCCTGGTCACCCTTTGCGGGTTCGCGGCCCTCGTGCGCCCGTTTCCGCTTGGCTTGAATCTCCGGGTCGACCCCTCGACGGAGCCGCTGCTGCCCACGGGCGACGCCGGAGTCGGCATCTACCGCGGGGCGGTTCGCGACTTCGGCGACGACCAGGTCTACGTAGTGGCAATGGAGTGCGGCGGCGTCTTCCGCCCGGACAACCTCGCCGCTTTGAGGCGCGTCGGCGATGCCATCTCGCGGATCGATGGGGTGCGCAGCGTGACGAGCCTCGCGCGGGTCACTTCCTTCCGGTACGTCCCGGAGAAGGAATGGCTGGAGGTGCGCCCCTTCATCGAGGAGATTCCGTCGGATCCGGCCGCCCTCGACACGCTTCGCGAGCGAGCGCTCAAAAATCCGCTCTACCGGCGCAACATCGTCTCGGACGACGGGCGGACGGCGGCCCTCAACGTGCGCTTCAAGCCCATGACGGATCTCGACTTCATCGCAGCCGGGATCGATGTGCGGATCCGCTCGCTGCTCGATGCCGAGACCCGGGAGGATCGGCGCTTCCATGTCTCGGGCCGGCCACACGTGAAGGCGCTCATGTACCACACGATGACGCGTGACCTCGCCGTGCTGGTTCCCCTGGGGCTCGTGGTGGTCGCCTTGGTACTGGCGGCGGTCTCCGGGACTCCGCGCGGCGTTGTGTTGCCCCTGCTCTCCCTGCTCGCAGCCGTGGTCTGGACCTTCGGGGCGATCGCGTTCCTGGAGCGTCCCCTCACGGTGCTGACGATTCTGCTGGCACCGACGCTGGTGGCGATCGGCAGCGTTTACGGCGTCCACGTCGTGAGCCGGTACGACGAAGAGGCGGAGCGGGGTGGCTCGCGCGAGGAGGTGGTGCTGCGCACCTGCCTGAGCATGCGGGTCCCCGTCCTGGTTGCGGGGGTCACCACTGCGGTTGGCTTCGCCGCTCTGCTCACGACCGATGTTCCGGCCGTATTCGAGATTGGTGCCTTCTCGATCCTCGGTGTCCTGTCGGTGACGCTTTTGTCGCTTACCGCGGTACCTGCTGCTCTGGCCCTATTGCCGCTCCGCGAGCGGCGGGCGGTTCCCGGGCGCACGGCCGGATTGCGCCGCGCTCTCGACCGTGGGCTGGCAGCGGCCGCCGGCCTGGCGTGTGCGCGCCCCGGAGCAGTGATCGGTGTCTTCGCCGCGATCACGATCGGGGCCCTCGCCGCGATCCCACGGATCGTGATCGACACGGACTACCTGAGTTTCTTCGACGCCGATGCGCCCGTGCGGGTCGAGTTCGATCGCATCAATCATCTCCTTGCCGGCGCGGTGCCGCTCTTCATCGTTCTCGATGGGGGAGAACCGGGCGCATTCCGCGAGCCCGAATTGCTGCACCGGGTCGAGGCGCTCGAGGAACGGCTCGAAAGAATTCCCGGCGTCAGCCGGACCCTCTCGTTCCTGGAC
This sequence comes from Deltaproteobacteria bacterium, assembly GCA_002729515.1. GTDB lineage: Bacteria > Myxococcota_A > UBA9160 > UBA9160 > SMWR01. Next base: position 15,005 of record PBYF01000014.1, on the reverse strand, counting down.
GGCATGCGCCGTCTCCACCGGGCGGTCGAGGCCGACGACCCGGCCGCCGAGCGCATCCCCGAGACACGGGCGGGTGTTACCGAACTCCTCTTCATGTTTCCCAAGGACGACTTATCGCGATTCGCCACGGTCAATCACGGCGCGGCGAACATCGTGGTCCGGACCGGCGAGGTCGGTTCGGCTGCAGTGCGGGCTCTCACCGATCGCATCGAGGCGATTCTGGCCGACCGGGCGTTTCCCGAATCGGTTCTCACCGCCGTTACCGGACACGCCGTTCTGCTCAACCGCGCAGCCGATGGGGTTGCCCGCAGCCAGCCGCGCACGGTCGCGACTGCTGCGCTGGTGATCTTTGTGCTCCTCAGTGTCGGGCTGCGTTCCGTGCGCTTCGGTGCGGTAGCGATGCTTCCGAACGTCGTGCCGGTCCTCATTTTCTTCGGTGTGCTCGGGCTCGGTGCGGCGCCGCTGTCGCTTCCCACCAGCCTGATCGGCAGTGTGGCGCTCGGTATCGCCATCGATGCGACCGCCCACTACCTGGTGCGCTACCGGGCCGAACGCTTGGCGGGGGCGGACCCGGAGCAGGCCGTGGCGCGAACCGGGCTTCAGGTGGGCCGGCCCGTGGCGATCGCCGCGCTGATGCTCACGCTGGGTTTCTTGTCGGTTTCGGCTTCGGAGTTCGCGACGCTGCGCCAGTTCGGGTTGCTCACCGCATTCACCATGGCGGCCTGCGCCGCGACGGACCTGCTGCTGCTGCCCGCGATCCTGGTGCGCTGGAAGTTCTGAGCCAGACAACTCCGGGGCGTCAGTGTCCTTCGAGGCGGCGTAGGTTCCAGGTGTCGTTGTTGAACTCCGGGTTCACCTCGATCGCGTTCACCACCAGAGTCGTGCTCGAGTCGAGGAGAAGGTTTCGCATGGTGGCCTGCATCGGGACGAAGATGCCCGCGAACTCCCGGATCTGGTTCGGGGAAGCTCGCAGCTCCTTGATCTCGACGCCGGCGTTGTCCCAGTAGCGCGCCCTCACGACGACCGCCCGCTTCTGGTCCACGAAAACGCGTATGCGCGAGTATTCGGACCGGGTGAATTCCACCGGAAAGAGCTCGACGACGTAGACCGGAACACCGTCGATCTCGGCGTCGGCCTGCCGCTGGTACTCGAAGTCTCCCGCCTCTCGGGGTACCACGTCCTCGAAGCTGAAGTCTGTGCCATAGACGGCCTCGTTTCGCAGGCTGACGCGCACCACCCGTCGCTTCGAGGGGTAGTAGACGAACTGGTCGCTGACCCGATCGCGGTTGGTCTGGATCAGGTAGCCGGCGTGCCGCAGGTCGAAGGGGTGGGAGTAGCGCACGAGTGTCTTCGACAGGATGGAAGCGTCCGGAAGCTGCGTTCCGTCCAGCGGCCGAAAATCCTGCCACTTCATGTGGAAACGGCTCTCCTGTTGGCGGCCGGTTCGATCCGCGGAGAGGAGCGTCGATTTCTGGGCGAAGGAGCGGAAGCGATTGGCGACGACGCGCTCGTAGACGTCGCGACCGCTCAGCCCGTCGGGGAAGGCCTCTTCTTTGCCGGCGTTGGCGCGGATGCCGAAGCCGATGACAGCGAGAAGCAGGCTCGCGGCGAGGTAGCGGGAGCGCATGGGGGTCATGACCAATGTGCCCAGTCAGTTCGGGGCTCGAGGAGCCGTAAGCGTACCCTAACCCGGGGTGGGGACGCTCGGTTCGGACTCAGCTCGCAGCCCGTCGCAGGGCGGCGATTGCGTCGGCGTAGTCCGGCGCTCCGAAGACGGCGGTTCCGGTCACGAAAACGTCGGCTCCGGCTGCCGCGGCGCGGCCAATCGTTTCGATGGCGACCCCCCCGTCGACTTCGAGGGCCACGTTGAGGCCGCGTGCATCGATCCAGCCCCGCAGCGTCTCGATTTTGGGGAGCGTGCTCTCGATGAACTTCTGGCCACCGAAGCCGGGGTTCACCGTCATCACCAGGACCTGGTCGACGTCGCCGAGCACCGGCTCCACCGCCGCTGCAGGCGTGGCCGGGTTGAGCACGACGCAGGCGCGGGCCCCGGCGTCGCGGATCTGCCCTACGGTCCGATGGAGGTGCCGGCAGGCTTCCACCTGCACGCCCACGGTCGATGCGCCGGCGCGCACGAAAGCCTCGACGAAGCGTTCGGGCGCTTCGATCATGAGGTGAACGTCCAGGGGCAGGCGGGTCGAGCGCTTGACCGCCTCGACGATGAACGGCCCGAGCGTGATGTTTGGCACGAAGCGCCCGTCCATCACGTCGACGTGGATCCAGTCTGCCCCGGCGGCTTCCATTGCCGCCAGCTCCGCGCCCAGGCGCGTGAAGTCCGCCGAGAGAATCGACGGTGCGATGCGCGGCGCGCCTCGGCTCACGAGACCCGCACCATCCGCACCGCGAAAAACCCGTCTCCGTCGTGAATATGAGGCATGACGCGCAGTGTTCCTTCGGCGTCCAGGAGCGGGTGCAACTCGGGCGCGACCTCCTCGGTCGGAGCCCGCCGAAAGCCCGGTGCCTCGGCCAGGAAGGAGCGAACCAGGTTCTCGTTTTCTTCCGGGAGCACGGTGCAGGTACTGTAGACGAGCACGCCGCCCGGCCTCAAGGCCGCCGCCGCGCTGAGTAGAAGCGTGCGCTGTACCTCGGCGAGGCGCGCGGGGTCGTCGGGTCTGACGCGCCAACGTGCGTCCGGATTGCGCCGCAGTGTGCCGAGGCCCGAGCAGGGCGCGTCCACCAGTACCCGGTCGAAACCGGGTGTTGGCGTGAGATTGTCCAGGGCCTGGGTCGCGTCCCGTTCGATACAGCGAACGTCCGAGAGTCCGAGCCGGCGGACGTGGCGTCGCACCAGGTCGAGTCGCCGGGAGTTGCGATCCAACGCGACCACTTCGCCACCGGGTCCCATGCGCTCCGCGATTCCGGTGGCCTTGCCCCCCGGCGCCGAGCAGACGTCGAGTACCCGCTCGCCAGGCTGGGGGTCGAGAAATGCCACCACGAGTTGGGATGCCTCGTCCTGCACGGTGAACCGGCCCCCGAGAAAGGCGGGGTCGAGGCCCGGGTGGCCGCGGTGGCCCAGCACCACGCCATCGCCCGCGAAGTGGCAAGGCATTGCGCCGGGAAACCGGGTGCGGAGTTCTGTCAGGAGCGCGTCACGGGTCGTGCGCTGCCGGTTGGCCCGCACGCATAGCGGTGGCACTCGGTTGCAGGCCTCCGCCAGGGCAATGGCCTCGACCGGCCCGAATTGCTCGAGCCAGCGGTCGGCGAGCCACGCCGGCAACGAGAGCGCGTGGGTCAGGTGCCCGAGCGGGTCGGTCTCGAGCGATGGCAGCCGCATGTCCCGGTGCTCGGCAGCCAATCGCCTCAGCACGGCGTTGACGAACCCCGTGGCGTGCTCGGCCCCTGCCGCGCGCACTGACCGCACCGTCTGGTCCACGGCGGCGCGGTCTGGAACCCGGTCGTTGCAGACGATCTGGTAGGCGCCGATGCGCAACGCATTGGTGAGCATCGGTTCGAGTTTCTCGAGATCGCGCTCGACGAGCTGTGCGAGCAGAAAGTCCAGGCGGCCGCGCCAGCGCAGGGTGCCGTTCACCAGATCCGTGGCGAAGGCCCGGTCCGCCGCGTTCAGCCGGCTGTGTCCGAGTTGCGCGTGCAGCAACCGGTCGGCGTAGGAACTGGTGCGTTCTACGCGCTCGAGCACGCGCAGCGCCAGCAGCCGGGCCTGGGTCGGAGCCGCCCGTCCCGCACCCCCCGGTCGTCGCGGCCGGCCGCGGCGAGGGCGCGCTCGCCTCGATCGGATGGTTCCCATGTGGGGAGTCTATCGACAACTTCAGCCATCGGCCGGTGCGGGTTTGAAGCGCGCTCCGTCGGGGATGGGGTGGCCGCGCAGGAATGCGGGAGCCTCGAGCGGGCGTCTGCCGGGGCGTTGGAGCACCCGCGGCGCGAACCATCCATCCCGGGTGGCGATGCGGAGCCCCGAATCGCCGCCGAGGCTCACCGTGCCCGGCGCCGTGTCGACCGGGCCGGGCTCGGCGCGGGCGGAGTGGATGCGAAGCGCTTGGTCCCCCCATTCGACGGTGGCGCCGGGCGAGGGCGAGAAGGCCCGCACCCGCCGCACCAGCGACTCTGCGCTTTCACGGAAATCGAGCCGGGATTGTTCCCGGTCGAGCTTGGGCGCGAGCAGGACTCCCTCCGTGGACTGGGGCGTCCAGTGCGTGTGTCCGGCGGCAATTTCGTGCACCGCTTCGGCGACCATCTCCGCCGTGAGCTTCGCCAGTCGCTCGGAGAGTTCACCGGTGGTCTCCTCCGAGGTGATCTCGATCGCGCGTTGGCTCGCGACCGGTCCGGCGTCCATCTCGCGCTCGAGTCGCATCAGCGTGACGCCGGTCCGCGTGTCTCCGGCCAGGATCGCGTGAGCGATCGGCGCTGCGCCGCGCCAGCGCGGCAACAGGCTGGCGTGTCCGTTGATGCAGTAGCCGAGAGTCGGCAACTCTCGAATATGTTTGGGAATGAACTGGCCGAATGCGACCACCACGCCCAGGTCGGGCGTTCGCGCCGCCAGGGCCTCGGCCACTTCGGGAGTGCCCACTGTCGGTACCCGCAGCGCGAAGAGCCCGGACTCGCGGGCCGCATGTGCCACGGGAGAGGGCTCACTCCGGCGCCGGCGCCCGCGCGGTCGGTCGGGTTGGCTTACGACGGCGACGAGTTCGTGCGGGCCGTCCCGAAGCCGCTCGAGGGTCGGCACCGCGTAGGCGGGGGTTCCGAAGAAGACGAGCCGCAGGGCGCGCAGCGGCTCAGTCCGGGCCGCCGACCGCTTCGAGTTCTTCCTGGCGGAGCTGCTTCCTGCGCTTGCGCACGTACATTTCGCGCTTCAGGTGGCTGATGCGGTCGATGAAGAGGATACCGTCGAGATGGTCGATTTCGTGCTGGAAACACACGGACTGGATTCCCTCGGCGTCGATCTCCACTGCCCGGCCGTCGAGATCGTGCGCTGAGAGGTGCACGAACTCGGAGCGCGGGACGTCGGCCCGGAAGTCGGGCACGGAGAGGCAGGCCTCGTTCCAGGTGTTGTTGCCGCTGCGCTCGGTGAGTTCCGGGTTCACGAGCACCAGTGGGTTGCGCTCGGCGCTGTCCTCGTTCCACTGGGTATCGACGACGATGAGCCGGATGCCCACACCCACCTGGGGCGCTGCCAGCCCGATGCCTGGCTCGTCGTACATCACGTCGAGCATGTCGAGGGCCAGGGTGCGGAACTCGTCGGTGATGGCGTCGACCGGATCGGACTTTTCCCGCAGAAATTTGTTGGGGAACTGGAGAACTTCGCGCAGCGCCATGCCCGGAGGCTACAACATGTGTATGGGCCGCGGATCTATTACCGCCTGGACACCCCCGGGAAGTTTTTCCGCCGCTTTGCGCAGGCGGCGCGCCGCGCGCCGCACCGCGTCGGCATCGGCGCCCTTGACGAGGAGTTGGAAGCGGTGCCGGCCGCGCAACCGCGCCAGCGGCGCTGGAGCGGGCCCCAGCAGTTCCGTGCCCGGCTCGTGCCCGGCCCGCAGGGCGAGCGCATGGGCTGCCGCCTGCGTCACCTCGGCGTCGGGTCCGGACACGACCGCGTGGGCGAGGCTGCCGAACGGGGGGTAGCCGAGGGCCGCCCGGTGCGAGAGTTCCTCGGCATAGAAGGCCTCATAGTCGTGGCGGCGCACCGGCTTTACGGCGTAGTGCTGGGGCGCGTAGGTCTGCACCACCACCTGTCCGGGCGCCCGGTCGCGGCCTGCGCGGCCTGCCACTTGTGTCAGCAGTTGGAAGGTGCGCTCGGCCGCACGGAAATCGGGCAGGTGCAGGCCGATATCTGCGAGCACGACGCCGACCAGCCGCACGCCGGGGAAGTCGTGGCCTTTGGCCACCATCTGGGTGCCCACCACCACGTCGAGCCGGCGCGCGCGAAGGTCCGACAACACTTGTTCCGTCGTGCCGCGCTGGGAAGCGGTGTCGCGATCGAGCCGCGCGATGCGCGCGCCGGGGAAGCGGCTGTGCAACTCCTCCTCCAGGCGTTCGGTGCCGATGCCGAGCAGTGCGTGGTCCGGCGCGCCGCAGCCGGCGCAGACCTCGGGGGGAGGTTTGCGATGATCGCAGTAATGGCAGCGCAGCTCGTGTTCCGTAGCGTGGAAGACCAATGCGATATCGCAGTCGGGGCAGCTCTCGGCGTGTCCGCAGGCGTAGCAGAGGATCTGCGTCGAGAAGCCGCGCCGGTTGAGGAAGAGGATGGCCTGCTCATCGTCGTCGAGGGTTTTCCGGAGCGCTCGTGCCAGCAGGTTCGAGAGCACGATTTTTCGTCCCCGGGGTGTGAGTTCGCGTTCGCGCTGCAGGTCGACGATTTCGACGGCGGGCAGCGGCCGCCCGCCGATTCGCGACGGCAGCGAGAGACGTTCGAGTTCGCCGCTGTCGGCGGCGAAGCGCGTCTCGAGGGAGGGCGTCGCGGAGCCGAGCACGAGGGGGCAGTTGGCTGCAGCGGCTCGGCGCCGAGCCAGGTCGCGCGCGTGGTAGCGGAACCCGTCCCCGCTCTTGTACGCCGTGTCGTGCTCCTCGTCGACCACGATCACGCCCAGGTTCTCGAGCGGAGCGAAGAGAGCCGAGCGCGCCCCGACGGCGATCGGCACCTCCTTCGAATGCAGCCGCTGCCACTGCTCGAGCCGTTCGCCGGGCCGCAGTCCCGAGTGCAGCACCGCCATACCGTCGCCGAAACGCGCGCGCAAGCGCGCCAGGATCTGGTGGGTGAGCGTGATCTCGGGTACCAGCACCAGGGCCTGGCGTCCCATGCGCAGTGCCTTTGCCACCGCGCGCAGGTACACCTCGGTCTTTCCGCTTCCGGTCACGCCGTGGAGCAGGAAGGTGCGCGCCTCTCGGGCGCCGACTGCGTCGGAGATCGGCTTGAGCGCATCGGCCTGCTCGGCGGTGAGGCGCACCGCCGGCTCGTCGTGGAGTGGGGTGCCGAGCACGTCGCGCGGCGCCGGGACCTCCTTCAGGACGACGAGTCCCCGGGTGGCGAGGGGTCTCAGTAGTGCGGGCGCCGTGGGGAAGGCGTCGCGGAGGGCGCTCACCGGTGTCGGCCCCCTGCGTTCCAGTTCGAGCAGCAGCGCGGCCTGCTGGGGTGCCCGGGCCAGAGCCTGCGAGGCGGTACTGGCCGCGTCGACTCCCGGCGCCAGTTCGGCCTGCCGCACGGTGGCGGCGCGCGCCGTCGGAGACCGCTCGAGCCTCAGGGTTGCGATCAGTCCGTCGCATTCGAGGTCGGCGAGCAGCTCCGGTGAACTGCGTCGGCGCAGCCAGGTCGCCGGGCGGGGGCGGTCCGCCAGATCCGCCAGCAGCGTTTCAGCTTTTCCTCGGAGCACGCCGGCCTCGAGTGCCGCGTGACCTCGCGCGGTCAGTTGCCAACCTGTGGCGGTCTTGGGCGAGGATCCCGGAGGCAGGGCCGCGGCGATCGCGATTCCCACCGGGCAGAGGATCTCGGCCGCCTCCTCGCGTAGGATTCCAATCAGGGTGTCCGAGAGAGCTGGCTCAGGGTCGATCACGGTTTCGATTGGGCGCAGGCCGTCGCGGAAGCGTCGCGGCTCGCCTGCCTCGACCACCACGCCCGTGAGCGTGCGGCCGGCGAAACCGACCCGCACGCGACACCCGGGCCGTGCCGCGGCGGCGAGCCGGTCGGGCACGGCGTAGTCGAAGAGTTCGTCGGCCGGCACGGGCAGCGCGACGCGGACCACCGTGTCGGGGGTCTCGGAGAAGAGCGGATCGTTCATGGCGGCAGGGGGAGTGTAAAGCAGGTGGCTGGACGCGGCGGGAAGAAGAAGCGGGGCCGGGCGGCCTCGAGAGCGCGCGTCGAGGTGCGCGTCCACGCGCGGGGCCGAGCGCTGCACGTCGACGGCAGCTTCGCCTCCTGGTACACGCCCGGCCTGCCGATCACGGGCTCGGTGTGGGACGCTCTGGCCGCACCGATCCTGGCGCTGCCGCCTCGCCGGCGCCGGAGCGTGCTTATCCTCGGGCTCGGTGGCGGAAGCGTCGCCCGTGTGCTGCGCGCGGTGGCTCCGCGTGTGCGCATCGTGGGCGTGGAGGCGAGTGGCGATGTCCTGCGCGCCGCGCGGCGCTGGCTCGATCTCGACGAACTTGGCGTCGAGGTGATCCAGGGGGATGCCTTCGCCTATCTGAATCGTGCCCGCCGGCGCTACGACCTGGTGGTGGAAGATCTCTTCGTGGGTCGCGGGCGCCGTGTCCGGAAGCCGGACTGGCTGCTCAGGCCGGGTCTCGAACTCGCGCGTCGCCGGCTGGCGCCCGAAGGGCTGCTCGTGACCAACACCCTGGACGAGTCACGGGACGTCGCGGCCGAGTTGCGCGAACTCTTCGACACCCGGCTGTCGATCCGCGTGGAGGACTACGACAACTGCGTTTTCGTAGCGGGGCACCGCCCGCTCTCGGCCCACGCGTTGCGCACAGCGTTGCGCGCCGATCCGGTTCTGCGCGTGACCTTGCCCCGGCTGCAGTTGCGGAGCCTCGCACCGCGGCGCTGATCCTCGGGCGTGCGCGCGCGTTCAGCCGGGCTTCTAGCCACCCATCTGTTTCAGGCCGCGCAGGACGTCGCGGGCGACGGCCTTGAGTGTTTCGAAGACCCCCTGACCGGTGGTGGCGGAGGCCTCGAATTCGGACCGGCCGCCCGGGTTGAGGAGTCTCTGCAGCTCCTCGATGGGCGCGGCGTTGCTCAGGTCCCGCTTGTTGTACTGCATCACGCAGGCGATCTGGTCGAGGTCGTAGCCCTGTTCCGCCAGGTTCACACGCAGGTTTTCGAGGCTCTCGACATTGGCCTCCATGCGCTCCACCTGGCTGTCGGCCACGAAGATCACGCCGTCCACACCCTTCAGAATCAGCTTGCGGCTCGCGTCGTAGAAGACCTGGCCCGGCACGGTGTAGAGGTGGAAGCGGATCTTGAAGCCCCGGATCTCCCCCAGGGCCAGTGGCAGGAAGTCGAAGAAGAGCGTTCGCTCGGTCTCGGTGGCGAGCGAAATCATCTTTCCCTTCAGATCGGGGTTCGTCTTGCTGTAGATGTGCTGGAGGTTGGTCGTCTTTCCGCACAGGCCGGGGCCGTAGTAGACGATCTTGCAGTTGATCTCGCGCGATGAGTAGTTGATGAACGACATTTCCCAACGTCAGACTGAAAAGAGGTTGTCGATGTCTTCGTCGGTGATTTCGGCGAAGGGTGTATTTGCGCGGCCTGTTGCATGGGTCCGCTCGGTCTTCTTCTGGATCTCTTCGAAGACCCTGGCAAGTTGGGCTCCCACCTTCTTCACGCGCAACCGTATGAGACCCAGTGAGCTGCGGCCGTCGAAGACGACGACGAGAATGATCCGGCTGGTGATCAGCGAGATGTGGAGGTTGTTGTTCTGGCCCTGGTGGAAATGGACCGGGAACTCCTCTTCGCCGACGAGTTTCGCGAGGCCGCCGGTGGCGGCCACCGAGCCGGCAGTCAGTGATGCCAGGCTCGTGGTGTCGATTCCCCGCAGCTCTCCGGTTTCTGCGAGGAGTTGCCCGTTGTGATCCACGACGAAGACGCCCTTGGCGTTCGCGTCCTTCACCAGCCGCTGTGCGACGCTGAGAACCTCTCGGAAGTCCTCATCGTGCATCACGAGCGGGGTGTCGTACATCGGCAATCGCCTCGCTAAGCCCCTGGGGCAGAAGGTTTTTTTTCGGTCTGCACTCTACCCCGGGGTGTGGGGACGCGCCAAGCGTGGATCGGTTCGGCAACCGCCGGGCTTTAGGCAGCTCAGTCCATTGCGCGACGGTTGTCGAGGGACAGACCAATCGTCACGTGGTCGGCGTACTCGAGATCCCCGCCCAGGGGCATCCCGTAGCCGATGCGGGTGAGCTTGACGCCCAGGGGGCGCAGGCACTCCAGTACGAAGTGGGCGGTGGCGTCGCCCTCCGCGGTGGGGTTGGTGGCGAGCACCACCTCGCGAATTTCTCCCCCGCGCACCCGCTCCTCGAGTTCGGCGATGCGCAGCTCCTCGGGGCCCATGTCGTCGATTGGCGAGAGGGCGCCGCCGAGCACGAAGTAGTGCCCCGCGAAGCGCCCGCTGCGGTCGATTGCCGCGAGGTCGGCGGGCTCCTCCACCACGCAGAGCGTCGCTGGATCCCGCCGGGGATCGCGACAGATGGCGCACGGGGAGGCGTCCGTGAGGTCGAAGCACTCGGAGCACAGGACGATGTCCTGCTTGAGCCGGGCGACAGCCTCGGACAATTCCTGGACCACGGAGTCCGGAGCGCCCAGTATGAAGAAGGCGAGCCGTGTCGCCGATTTCTCTCCAATGCCGGGCAGCCGTTTCAGCGCTGCAACCAGGCGATCGATCGGGGGCGCGGTGCGCACGGATCAGTCCGTGCCCGTGGGAATCGGAATCGTCATGCCCGCCGACGTGCGCTGGAGCTCCTCTTGTACCTGGCTCTGGGCGTTGGCCAGCGCCGAGTTCAAGGCCGCCGCGACCAGGTCCTGGAGCATCTCCCGGTCGCCTCGCTCGAGTAGCGATGGCTCGATGCGCACCTCGTGCACGCGCAGGGCTCCGGTGACGACAGCCGTCACCATGCCGCCCCCGGCGGCCCCTTCGTAGCGGCGCGTCGCCAGGTCCCGCTGCAGGTCGGCCAGCCGCGACTGCATCTCCTGTGCCTTCTCGAACAGCTCGCCCAGGTCTTTAGGGTTCACGGCGCCCCTCTGCCCGAGTCGATCGGGCTCACCGCTGGTTTCCGCCCGGTACGATCGGCCGGATCTCGGCGATCTCGCCCTCGAGCACCTCGAGGGCCAGGCCCACCGACGGGTGCTCGAGCGCCCGTTGGCGTGCCACCCGGGCATCGTTGCGGTCGGTGCCCGGCTCTGCAGCTTCGGCGGCGCGATCGCGCAGCTCGACACTCACCCGCATGGGGTGGCCGAATAGCTCGGCGCAAAGGGATTCCAGGGCTTCGCGGCGGGCCTCGAGCCGCTGGGCTGCGAAGCGGTTGGGTGCCGCGAGCACCAGGTGGTCGTCACCGCGCTCGAGCAGCGCTCCGTCGTCTAGCGCCGGGGCGAGTCGCGGATGCCGCCGCACGGCGAAGGCACGCAGGCGGTCGAAGATGGCACCGAGCGGCGCAGTAGCCGACGGTGCCTCGGGCGGAGGCGATGCGTTTGCCGCGACGGGAGACGGGGGCTCCGGCCCGGCCGCCTCGCCCGCACCGGACCTGTCGGATTTCTGCGGGCGACGCCTGCCCTTGGAGGTGCGCGGACGTTCTCCAGTCGAGGGGCCGCCACTCACTGGGTCGCTGTCGCCCCTCGCTGGGCCGCTGCCGCCACTCGCTGGGTCGTTGCCACCCCTCGCTGGGCCGCTGCCCGAGAGCCGGCGCTCGAGTTCGCCCAGACGCGTCAGCAGCCGCGCGACGTCGTCGCCGTCGGGCTGCGTCGCCAAGCGCACCACCGCCATCTCCAGCACGGCCGTGGGTTGCGGGGCCCAGGCCAGATCCTCCTGCTCCTTCACGAGCGCCCGGAACATGCGCCGCAAGCGCGTCGCGTCGGTGCGGCCGGCGAGTTCGCACAGCTCCTCGCGTTCCGCGTCGGAAGCCTCCAGCAGCTGGGGATGTTCGGGGGCGACGCGCACCACCACCAGGTCGCGCAGCAGCTGGAGCAGGCTCTCAGCGAGCCGCTTCGCGTCGGTGCCGGTGGCCATCGCCCGGCCCATGGCGTCGAGCGCGGCGGTTGCGTCGCCGGCGATGCACGCCTCGGCGATGCCGAGCAACAGGCGCCGGTCGATCAGGTCGAGAACCTGGGCCACTTGTTCGTCGTCCACGTGCTCACCGCCGAAAGCGACGACCTGGTCGAGCAGTGTCTGGGCGTCGCGCAGCGATCCGTCCGCTTCGCGGGCGATTGCGAGCAGACTCGTATCCGACACTTCGATGTTTTCTTCCCGGCACATCATGCGCAGGCGCTCGGAGATTTCGCTGGCTCCGATGCGCCGCAGGTCATAACGCTGGCAGCGGGACACGACCGTGAAGGGGATCTTTTCCGGATTGGTGGTGGCGAAGACGAAGAGGCTCCGCGGCGGCGGTTCCTCCAGCGTCTTGAGCAGCGCGTTGAAGGCTGCCGACGAGAGCATGTGGACTTCGTCCACGACGTAGATCCGGTGCTTTCCCGGGGAAGGCGCGTAGCGAATCGCCTCGATGATCTCGCGCACGTCGTCGACGCCCGTGCGGCTTGCGGCGTCGATCTCCTGCACGTCGGTCGAGCGCCCCTCGATGATCTCCCGGCAGGCCGGGCACTCGGCGCAGGGTGTGTCGGTGGGGCCCTTCTCGCAGTTGAGGCAGCGCGCGAGGATTCGCGCCAGCGTCGTCTTGCCGACGCCGCGCGGGCCCGTCAGCAGTACGGCGTGCGGCACGCGGTTCATGCGAATCGCGTTGCGCAGGGGCGTGGTGACGTGCTCCTGGCCAACGACGTCGTCGAAGGCGCGGGGTCGCCACTTGCGTGCGAGAACCTCGTAGCTCATGGGGGCAGTGTACCGCTTGAATGGCGGGGACCCGAGATCGCAGGGCACCCCCGCTCGCAACCGAAGTCCCGCTACCGCTGCTTCCTTCCGGATCTGACGGAGTTCACGAGGTTCGTGATCGAGCGGGACCCTGCGATCGCGGCTCCCCGCCGCCGAGAATCTACGGGGTGCCCGCCGGGGGGTCAAACGCCGTCTTGGGGCGTTCCATTCCGGGCGCCGTCGCCGGGGGCCGCCACCTGGTGCGCGGGTGGGGGTGAACACGACTTCCCGCGGCGCCGGTGCGGAGCCAACTCCGGGGCTCCTGTGGCGATCCGGGGCGGGTCGCGCTTCAGACGGCGCTGTCCGGATCGAGTTCGTCGCGCAGCTGCCTCTTCAAGAATTTCCCATTGGCGTTGCGCGGCAGCGGCTCGGTGTGGAGCCAGATGTACCGGGGGATCTTGTGTGCGGCCATGTGCTCGGTGCAGTGTTCGCGCAGCGTGTCTGGGGTGAGTTCGGCTCCCTCACGCAGCACGATTGCGGCGCCCACCTCTTCGCCGAGGCGTTCGTCTGGAACGCCGAAGACGGCGCATTCCACCACGTCGGAATGCTCGAAGAGGCCCGCTTCCACCTCGGCGCAGTAGACATTTTCGCCGCCGCGAAGGAGCATGTCCTTGAGCCGGTCGACGATGGTGACAAAGCCGTCGGCGTCGATCCGGGCCAGATCGCCGGTGTGGAACCAGCCATCGGTGATCGCCTCGGCGGTGGCCTCGGGGCGGTTCAGGTAGCCCGCAATCACCTGGGCTCCCTTCACCCAGAGTTCGCCCACCGCGTCCGTCGAGAGCGTTTTTCCGTTCTCGTCGACACAGCGGGCCTCGAAGCACGGCATGACGGGGCCGACGCTTTCGGGCTTGTCCGCGTGGTAGTCGGCAGAGGTCGTGGTGATGATGCCGCAAGTTTCGGTGAGGCCGTAGCCGGTATTGGGCCGCGTGCTGTCGCGGCGTTCCTCGATCTTGTCGACCAGGTCGGGCTGAAACGCCGCCCCGCCCCCCCCCATGATCTTGAGGCTCGACGTGTCGTGCGCGTCGAGATCGGGGTGGGTGAGGATCTCGCGCGCCATCATGGGAACACCCGTGAAGTTGGTGACCTTTTCGCGTTCGATGAGTCGGAGCGCTTCGCCGGCGTCCCACTTGTACATGAATACGAGGGTGCCGCCGGTTGCGGTGACGCCATAGGCCACGCAGTTGTTCGCGGTGACGTGGAAAAGCGGGGTCGTCACGAGCGAGACGATCCGCGGCGGTGCGGTTGTCGAGGCTGCATCGGCACCGGCCGTGCCGGTGAGGGCGCGGGCGCGTTTTCCCACGGTGTCCCAGAACGCGATGCTCAGCAGGTTGGCGACGCACCCGCGGTGGGTGAGTCGTGCACCTTTCGGGCGCCCAGTCGTGCCAGAGGTGTAGAAGATACAGGCGTCTGAATCCGGATCGATTTCTGTCTCGGGAGCTGGAGTTTCATGCTCGAGAAGTTCCGAAAACGGCACGGCATTCGAAGATTCTGGGAATTCCAGCCGTACTCCGATCGCGGTGAGCGGCGGAAGCGCGTGCCGCTGGGTCTCCAGACGCTCCAGTCGCTCGGCATCGCCCACGAACACTTTCGGTGCGGAGTCCTCGATGGCGTAAGCCAGTTCTGCGGCGGTCCACCAGGCATTCATGCCGACAGCGGTGGCGCCCATCGAGAGTGTGGCCCAGTAGACGAGCAGCCACTCGGGGTAGTTGCGCATCGCGATCGCGACCCGGTCGCCCGGCGCGACCCCGTGTGCGGCAAGCCATCCGGCGATGGAGGTGGCGTCGCGGTGCGCTCGTTCGTAAGTCCAGCGCTCGTCGCCGTAGACCAGGTAGTTGCGCTCGCCGTGGGCGCGCGAGGTGAGCCAGATGTCCCGGACGGAATTCGGCGCCGCGGCGTAGCTGCGCAGCAGTGTGCCGCGGACCGGGACCTCGACGATCTCGAAGGCCCCCCCGGGTCCGGTCAGCTCATCCCAGGCTTTGCGAAGTTCTGCGTACATTGCTCCGGGTGCTGGGTACTGGCGGAGAGGGTGGGATTCGAACCCACGGATGAGCAAGCCCATCACCTGATTTCGAGTCAGGCCCGTTCAACCGGACTCCGGCACCTCTCCGCTCGGCGGCAGGCTAGCAGCGACGAGAGCCATGCTCGATAGGCGAGCCGGTGATTTCGAAGCCGGCGCAATGGTGTTCGCCGAGCCAGGTCTCGTGGAAGCCGAGCGCTTCCAGATGCTCGACGAGTCCTCCGTCTCGGTGGATCTGTTCGCTGAGATCCTCGTCGTCGGGGTGAAGGGGCGCCGGGAAGACACCGAAACGCTTGCGGCTCATGGCGAAGCCTTCGGAATGGCACCTGAGTCGGGGGAGGAGCATTCTGCGTGCTCCTCTGAGTCGGGGGAGGAGCATTCTGCGTGCTCCTCTGAGTCGGGGGAGGAGCATTCTG
>PBYF01000013.1 GCA_002729515.1 Deltaproteobacteria bacterium | reverse complement strand
GAAGGGGAACTTGATATAGATACAAAAAAATCCGTCTTGAACTCCATAGTCAAAAAGATGGGAGTGAACCAAGACGGATTAGTCGAGATTGAGTTTTGTGTCGCTCTCGGTAATACCCCGTACACGAGTTATCTATTGCGCGGGTTTCAATGATGGAGTAGCAGAGACGCCCCCCAAATAAATTTTTGTTCGTTGACAGAATGGGGCAACCGGAATGCACGGTTTTCGACGGGCAACAGGTTTCTTTCTCGGCTTGCTGATAGGTCAGATTTTCGTTGGTGGAACTTGGACCATGCTCGGAATCGGCTTCAATTTGTGGTGAGGGTTGCACACCCGTCAGTGGATAGAATAACCCATCTACTAGAGAACGTTAAGTAGTAACTCGAGTAGCGTTTGTGGAACTAGTTGAACATGTGCCAACGCAGAGGTCGATGTTTCGATTAATATTTGTAGCTTAGCTAAATTCTGTGTTTCTTCAATAAAATTAACATCCTCCAGCCGGGATCGGAATCCATCTACTGCCTGGGCATGTGCTTCAATAACATCTACTTGGCGTCTCATATTAGCGATGGCTGAACCAATTTTAGTCTGTGTGCGAGCCGCACTGTTCATCGCAGCCTCCACAGTTGAAACAGCGTTAGAAGCTCCATTAATTGTGCTAATATCCATACCGGTTAGATCAACTAGATCTGCACCGAAGCTACCAGCACCAAGGAGATCCAACATAATACTGAAAGTATTGTCCTTGCCCAGTTGAAAGGTGAAATTCGACCCAGTCCCTTTACTCTCTGCACCACTGTTCAATCCAAGTGCACCATACTGATGCTGATTTGGCATGCCGCCGACGAGGTTGGTTGCATTACCGTGTTCCAAATCAATCTCGGTTTGATTTGATTTCAATACTTCTAAATAACTTTGGTATCCTCTGATACTAGAAGTCATGGTAAAGTTTCTAGCCTCATTGTTGTAAGCAACATCTACATCACCTGCGTATTGCTTGGCATTGTTTATACCGCTCTGCATCATGTTGGCTAAAAGTTCAGGATGAAAATATCCACCTGTTATTCCGTCATCAACTACATATGCTTCTGTATTGACAGTAGAATTGGTTGTTCCCGGTGTATTTGGTGAGTTATTGGCTTTACTAACGGTTCCCTCAGTATCACCAATAGTATCATCGATGTTATATCCGATTTGCGCTAGACGAAGGTCTGAAATGTTTTCCTGAGAACCAGTGCTAATTCTTGCATTTCGCTCCGAGTCGATGAAACCATTTGTATTGGCCACATTGGTTTGGCTCTGAAACGCGGCCACGTCTAAATCTGCCTCTATCGTTTCCCCGTCTACAACAAGCGTAAATTTGTCGTTTCCACTTTTTCCGCTAACTCTCATTGATTGGTCAAACAGAAATCCAGTGGTCTGAGACGTGTTAGTTGAGACAGGACTTGAGAACACATATAATTCAGGTGTGTATTCGGTTCCGGCTGTCCGAGTGGTTTCCAGCCGGAACCTTACTTGGCTAAGATCGACAAATTGAGAATGCTGACTGAGATCGGTGCCAAAATTACCACTGCCATCAAGCTTAGCATTACGCGCTTGACTGATAAGTTCTGGCGTCAATATCTGTTCAGAATTGATCACAATCGTATTGCCTGAAAGCGTATCCCCAGAAGTTACACCTACTTGTTTGGTAACCTGATAGAGCGGCGCAATCGCTTGGACATTGATATGCAAAGATCGACCCTCACGATATTCCCCACCTAATTGGTTCTCTATAGCACTTTCAATGCTTTGGGCGGCACTTAGCGGGTTCGTTGAGGAAAAAGCGATTTGTACCACACCAGTCCTAGGATTATCTGGATTTGGATGTGACCTGGAACTCAATCTAGCACCGATATTCAACTGTTCTCGGGCAGTTCCACTTGAATCATTCAAAAGGTTATAAGCGGATGACGTTGCCCGGGCACCAATTGAATCGACAATTAGGGTTGCTGCTGCTCTACGGAGTTGGAAGGTGTCATTTTTAGATCCGTCGAAATCACTTTGCAAAAATTCTCGGGCATAGATTTGAGTTTTATCTTCCCCCGCAGCAATGACAGTAATATGTTCGTGACCATCCCTAGGAGAAACCGCAACTACCGAAACGAGATCTGTATATTCCTTGATGATTTTCGATGCATCGTCCACATCTCGATTTACCACATCCATTTGCAGTAGATCACCGACCCTGAATTGGTCTGAAGTACCATTCTGCACTTCGATAGTCAGGATATTTGAGCTCGTATCTTTGAATACGCTTGATGCATTGGTTTCTATATAATAGTCCGTATTGGTTAATTGGGTTTTTGATACGGAGTTGACACCGTTGATTTGGAAAGTGGCATCACCATTCCCTCCGCTAATGGTAATGGTTTCTCCATTAACGTAATCGTAACCACCGTTCCTGATGGTAATAGCTGTAATAACACCATTGCTGATACTGTCGATATCTACGGTTAGTCCCGAACCAGACCCACCAGTGGTCGCCACTGCGGTTCCAACGCTATATCCGGTACCCCCTGACAGGCTGTTCCCAGCTTGGACACCACCTTCTGCTATATCAGATTTAATAGAATAGGTGTCGCTTTCTGCAGAAAAGTCGGTTGATGCACCAGTCACAGAATCAAAGAAAAGTTCAGTTCCATCTGAAGACCAGGCTAGATTGCTGTAGGTGAAGGTGCTTCCATCATCCGTTAATTTAGTAGTATTACTAAGCGCATGCGTGTCGTCGTCGGCATCGTAAGTGTAATCAGCTACATGGATATTATCATTTGACACATAGGCAATCTTTGACCCATTTGGTGACCATGCTGGCTCATTTCCACTGGCGAGGGTTGTAGCAGAACCGGACCCGTCTGCATTCATAANTTTTAGTTGGTTACTGGAAACAAACAGCAGATGCTTTCCGTTGGGATCATAAATCGGATCGGTGGCACCGTCAGCAATTTTGCTGGCGTTAGTACCGTCATCGTTCATGACGTAGAGATCATATTCCGTATTGGCGGTGTCATACCTCTGGAAGGCTATTTTTGTTCCGTCAGGAGACCAGTCTGGATTGTCCTCATTAACCGTGTTGTCAGTCAAACGTGTAATACCCGTCCCATTGTTATTGATCGTGTAAATTTCCTTTTGTCCTTCGTCATCGCCACCTGAAGGTGAGCGAACAAAAACAATCCTGTTTCCAACAGGCGTCCAATCGGGTGCTTCGTCTGTTAAGCCAGAGATACTCGTTACGTTGACTGGATTTGAACCTGTACGGTCTGAGAGGTAAACGTCAGAAACAAAGGCATGCCTCAACAACGTACCTATGTCGCCGGCGGCAAAAAGGCCATCGTCATCGCTATCGTAAATTTCGACATCGTAGAGGTCGTTGGTAACACCGTGACTGGACATTGGATAATTGGGGTTTTGGTCGGCAGGATCTTTGGGATCTTCACGGTCAACAATCCAACTGCTCCCTCCATCATCAGTAGTTAAGATGACTGCGCCAGCACCAACGGCCCAACCGTTATTAGCATCCTTAAAAGCAACTCCCCTTAAGTCTGAAGTTGTACCGCTAGTCTGTGTGCTCCAGCTAGTTCCACCATCGGTCGTGCTGAGGATCGTACCATTGGCACCAACGGCCCAACCCGTATTGGCACCCGAGAAAGCGACGTCGTGCAACTCAGCGCCGCCGGCAGCAAATTTCTGGTAAGACCATGTAGTACCGCCATCGGTCGTTTTTACGATGGTATTGTTTTGGCCAACAGCCCAAGCCGTATTAGTGTCTACAGCATGGACTTTATTGAGGCGGTCGATATTTTTGTCGATTTGTGTCGCTTGATTAGTGCCAGTAACGTTTACTTGAGTTCCACTAGTAAAGGTGTGTGCAATTTCACTGGCGTTATCAGCGGTTTTATCAGAAAGTGTTTGCCCACCGACAGTTGCATCTACCAAATCACCATCACTTAAGACGGAGGTGTTCTGCAACTCAACCTCCTGTTTAGAGATCCGTCCTGTAATGCCGGTACGAACCAATGTGCCAATGGCCATATCTCCATTGACCCCTCGCAGATCTGAACTAGTGACAGTAAAAGAACTACGATCACTATTACCCGCTGTGATGCTAACATTACCGCTGGTTACTTTGGTGGCAATTAAGGTCGGTTCTTTGCCGCTAGTTGCCACCATGACTTGTGGTTGGTTGGTAAAGACCGTACTTAGCAGACCACTGGAATCGGCCGTATCGGTGAAGGATTGATCATCCAATGAGACTGTCGCTTCATGACCATTCTTTAATCGGCTACTCGCAGTCGATTCCGACATTTCAACCGTTTGGGTTTTAATGACAGCATCAATCCCGGTTCGCGTTAAAGCAGTGATGGTCTGAGTGCCGTTGACACCACGCAAATTGGTATTTCCAACCGCGAATTGCTTGCCGTCACTATCCAAGGCCGTAATCGTTTGTCCACCGGATAGTGCCAGTGAATCACCAGCCACAGCATCCGCACCGGTTATCGTAACCAATACTTGGCCATCGCAGATGGGATCATCAGCAATAGTAACACTACCAGGATCAGATCTGGTTAAGGTAATGTCTGATAGGGTAATTGTGTCACTAGCACCACTGGTACCAATATCCACCGTTAGTTTATCGTTAGCAGCATCAATCGTCCTTGTCTCGGAAGAGACATTGAGGACATCATCGGCAACTAGATCGGTTGTGTTACCATCTGCATTCGTAAAACCAAGAACAAACTCATTTTTGCTTACGGTCAGTTGTTCACTAAGACCTGTTTTATAAAACGTTCCACCGGTTAATGACAGAATGTCATTGCTGAGCGAGTTTGCGCCATAGGCGGTAACGGTAACATCACTTCCAGATCCGCTGTCGGCGATAGTAGCATAGCCTTGGTTGGAACGAGTTAAGAGTAAGTCACTGAGATTGCTGAGTGCAGTATCAGTGTCGATTGCACCGATATCTTTAGCTATCGTATCGTTAAAATCATCAATCGTCCAACTGTTACTGTTAGAATTCCAACTGGCAGTACTGACCCCATTAACCGAGAAAGTGGCATTGCNCCCNCCNCCGNNAATTGTGATTGTTTCACTGTTAGCGTAGTTGTAACCGCTGTTAGCTACGGAAATAGCAGTAATAATCCCGTCGGTTACTGTGTCCACGCTAAAAGTCGCATCATTATTACCATCACTGACAGTGATTGTTTCTCCGGCTACATAGTCTTGACCACCATTATTAATGGTGACCCCCGTTACGACATTGCTACCATTGGCTACGACATCGACGGTTAAACCAGAGCCCGATCCACCAGTTGTAGCTACTGCAGTACCGGTGCTATAGCCCGATCCACCAGCCGTCAAGCTCGATGTAGCTGCCAGTCCATCTTTGATACTATCAATCGTTACTGTCAAACTGGCACCGGTCCCACCGGTTGTTGTGGCAGTACCAGTACTATAGCCCGATCCACCAGATAGACTACTTGTCCCCTGTACCGCTCCATCGGCCGGTCCAATCTGGTCCCCAGCATCCAAAACTGTACTAGCACCACCAGTATTAGTAAAAGCTAAATCAAATTCGTTTTTGGTAACAGTTAAAGCCGACGGTACAGTGTAATCTGTCCGATTGCCTCGGAGGGCAGTTTCGACCTTAGACCAAGAGGAGCCAGCATTCGAAGTTTTGAGAATATCACCTTCATCGCTAATAGCCCAACCGTTATTTACATCAGTAAAGTAGGTTGACTTGAAGTTGAGGTGGTCAACACTTAAGGTGGAATTGGTGCCAGTGTAATCCACCGTAGTCAAGGTTGGTAGATTGCCAGCCGAGGTTACGTCTACTGGTGTTTGGCCTAAATCCGAAAAGGTGTGAGAAACTTCGCGGTTGCCATCGGCCACCTTACTCAACGTTTGCCCATCAACAGTGAAGGTCGCAGTATCACCGTTAGACAATCGGTTATACTGCTCTTGAAACTCGACCTCCTGAGACTTAATATTACCAGTTAGACCGGAACGGGTCAAATCGGTCAGATTAATGGTACCATTGATTCCACGCAAATCTTCTCTATTAGATAAGGTAAAAGTACCTGAACCATCCGCACCAGCCGTCAAAGTTACATTGCCGATGGTGACATCGGTTTGCCTCAAACAGGGGTCAGGTGCGGCAGGTGCGGGAGGCTCACAACCACAAGCAACCAGTAACTGACTGTCAAGTGAATCTTTATCGAAGGCTTGAGTAACCGTCACCACCCCATTTTCATCTGCAATGCCCGTTTTAGAGATCAATGTACCATCGTCTTGTTGACCAAAGTCGATATAGGCTTTGTGGCCCTCTTTCAATCGACTGTTTCGCACAGCATCACGTACCTTTACTGTTTGTGTGACCAGCGGATTCAGGTCACGATTCAACTGGGTAATTATCGCATTACCGTTTTCTACACCTGGTGTAAAATCGTTAGTATCACTACCATCTTCATCATCGCTACCATACTGGTTAACACCGCGTAGATTTGCGTTGGTAATAGTAAAGGTGATCTCTTCGTCTGCTCCAGTTGTAACAACTATGTCAGCGGTTGTAACGTCGGTTTGCTTCAGAGTTGGTACATTAGCGCCAGTAACATTGATTTGTGAACCGCTGGTCGAGGTATGGGAAACAACGCCGCGGGTATTACTGAAACCCGTAATGGTTTGTTCGGAGACTGTTAGGTTGCTGATCTCTTGTCCTCCAACGCCTACTTTGGCCACATGACCATCTCTTAAGCGACGCGTGGCCGAATTATCATAAGCCTCTATCGTTTGAGACTGGATAGCGGCTGTTAGCCCGGTACGGCTAAGCGTTTGGATGTTGACGTCTCCATTGAGGCCTCGCAAGGCAGCTTTGTCAATCGTAAAGCTGTTACCATCACTGTTTCCGGCGCTGAGGTTTTCTCNATTGGTCAGGATGATGCTATCGCTAGCCATCGCTCCCGAGCCACTTAGAGTAATAGTGACATCATTACCAACACCGCTATCGGTTACCGTCGCAGTACCTTGATTGGAACGCATTAGCAAAAGATCACTCAGGTTGCTTAAGGCCGTATCAGTATCTGTTGGACCAATATCTTTAGCAATCGTCTCGTTGGAATCGTCTACTGTCCAGCCATCGCTGTTCGAATTCCAACTAGCAGTGGGACTAACACCATTAACTTGGAAAGTGGCATTACCCCCTCCCCCGCCAATTGTGATTGTTTCACTGTTAGCGTAGTTGTAACCGCTGTTAGCTACGGAAATAGCAGTAATAATCCCGTCGGTTACTGTGTCCACGCTAAAAGTCGC
>PBYF01000012.1 GCA_002729515.1 Deltaproteobacteria bacterium | reverse complement strand
GGTTGTTATGCGGTCTTCAACCTGAACGAGTTCTACAACCACGGAAACCGCGAGATCGGCTCGCTCTCGCTGCTCTGGTGCGACGGATCCGCGATCATCATCGATGGCGACACGCCGTACTGGTCCGCCGGAATCAACAAGATCGACGACGATCCGGTCACCTACGCGCAACCCGCTCGTTTCATCAAGCGCCCCTACGATGAGAGCACCGCGGGCATCCACCACGCTGCGACCCCCTATCCCGGCGAGTCCATCGAGTTCCCGCAAATCACGCTCCACGGCGAGAGCTCGACGGGCGCCCAAGTAACGCACTTCGAGGACACGGCGGAGTGGACCAGCGCCTGGCTCGAGTGGGACGACCCGGCCGGCACTGGAGCCCAACACGAGCAGCGCATCTACTGGTACAAGGGATCGCCCGGACTGCTCTGGATCCGCAACCGGATCAGCATGCCCGCAGGCGGACTCACCGACGTCAACTACGGGCATGTGTTGCGCGCCCACGACGTGCACGCGACGAGTGGCACCAATTGGAATGCCGTCTTCACAGCCTTCTCTCGCAACAACAACTTGCCATCCCGCAACGTCAAGCGAATGGCGATCGCCTACTTCGTACCGCGCGTCGATCAGGAGCGCCGTGCCTTCACGATCCCAGATCAGCAGATGCCGATCGCCGCGAGTATCCCGGGCTGGCCGGTGGGCGTTCCGGACTGCTCGTCGTTCAGTTCCGACGAGCCCGTGAGCGGTCTCGCCCCGCTCGGCGAGAATCCCGGGGCGGACTGCCGGCACGGGAACCGCCACGCACTCACTCAGGTGCGCATCGAGCCGGGCATCGCGACGGGCTCGGAGTGGTTCGACACCATCCTGCTGCCTTTCGACCCCGACACGGAGTCGCCCACCGCGGCTGCGTCGCGCATCGCCGGCCACGACCTCACACCGAGCGGCACGGGCATGACGCTCACCGCAATGGTCGGAAACACGCCGGTGTGCGTGACGGACAACGGTGGGCCCGGGGAACAGCTCGGCTTCGATTGCTGGAGGGAAGCAGTGCCCGCTGCGTCGCCGACCGCGCTACTGGCGTTGGTGCTGCTCCTGTTCGCCACTTGCGTCGTCGCTGCGCGCCGAGCGGCGTGAGGGTTGCCGCACTTCGAGGCCCCACTACCCACGAGGTCGGATCATGCATTCAGTCAGGTACCTGTGAAACCGAACCAGGCCGTCTTCTTGTCTTGCTAGGGCGCTCGGCGAGAACAGTCGACTCGCGAGTCCGCGCTGAACACTGTTGCAGACGTCGATGTCTTCCTGATGAACGTTGTTGAAGGTCTCGAGCATGGTCTTTCGGAGGGGTTCGTTCCCGGCTTATATTCGATGATCTGTTGATCTCCTTGAATTTCCTATCTGCTATTCGGGTCGAGGAGTTTCCGCCGTGAAACATGGATCGTTCGTGCCCTTTCTTGTGGCGTTGCCGGCTCTTGTGTTGCTCATCCTGCCCGGCCAAGCCTTTGCTCAAGACTCCGATGGGGATGGCCTCACCGACGCCGATGAAATTGCGATACACCTGACTGACCCCAACAATCCCGATACAGATGGGGACCGCCTGCTCGACGGCTTTGAAGTCTTTGCCGGATTCGACCCTCTCGTGGCGGGCGAGGCGCTGCTCGATGCCGATGCAGACGGCCTGAATAACCTCGCTGAGCAGAACGGTGGCACGGACCCCCTGGACGAAGATTGCGATGACGACGGGCTCGAGGACGGAGAAGAGCGGCTGCGCGCTCAAAGCCACCCTTTTACCATAGGCGGGAAGCTTCCGACAGCGATATACACGGGGCCCGGCGGCCCGGGTAGAGTGAGGGTGGCGGATCTCAATGCCGATGGGGCCGCGGATCTGATCTTTGCCCACAATCAAATCTCGTGGTATGCGGGTGACGGTGCGGGGGGCTTTTCTGCCGAGCAGATCATTACCACCGATGTCTTATTCGTACGAGGGCTCTATGTCGTCGATCTCGACGGAGACCTCGACCCCGACCTGATCTCCGCATCGTATGAAGATGACAAGATTGCATGGTACGTAAACGACGGCAGCGGGAATTTTGGTCCGCAGATCATGATTTCGAATACCAAGGATGGGCCGCTGGATGTATTTGCCGCTGACCTCGATGCAGACGGTGATGCGGACGTGCTCTCGACGTCACGCCAGGACGACGATCTCGTGTGGTTCGAGAACGATGGCAGCGAAAACACGGGCCGGAGCAGCTGATTGAGGGCGGCTTGTCGGATCCCTATGCACTTTATGTTGTGGATCTCGATGCAGATGGCGATCTCGACGTCACGGTGACTTCCTTTTTTGAACAGAAGGCCTTCTGGTACGCCAACGATGGCAGCGGTGGGTTCGGTTCTCAGCAACTTGTCGCCGACGAGTTCTCGAGCATCCAATCGGTATACCCGGGTGATTTCGACGGAGACGGTGATCCCGATCTGGTCGTGTCGGCGGGAGCATTCTCAAAAGTGGCCTGGTATTCCAACGACGGAAGCGGTGGCTTTGGTGCTCAACAGCCCCTGAGCCTCTCCTATCTCATATGGGCCTGTGATGTTCGCGCTGCGGACATCGACGGTGATTCCGATATCGATATTTTCGTCGCCAACAAGCTTGGCCGATTGAGCCACGCGTGGTTCGAGAACGACGGAACGGGGGCGTTCAGCGCTGCGATACCGATTTCGACGTGGGTTGCTACCTCGAGGGAGATCGATGCGGCGGATCTCGATGGAGATGGGGATCTCGATATTGTGACCTCAGGCTCCTCCGGGGGCGAGTTCGCCTGGGAGCGCAATCCGGGGACCAATCCCTGGGTCAGCGATACCGACGGCGATGGCCTGGACGATGGCGATGAAGTCCACGTTCACGGCTCCGACCCCAACCTGATCGATACGGATGGCGACGGCCTTGAAGATGGAGATGAAGTCAACATTCACGGCACCGACCCCAGCAGTATTGATACGGATCAAGACGGGCTCTCCGACCCCGACGAGGTCGCGAATCTGTACGGAACCAGCGCGCTCAATCCCGACACGGATGCCGATGGCCTCCTGGACGGTGACGAAGTCCTCGTCCTCGGAACAGATCCAACGAACGAAGATTCGGATGGCGATTTGATTCTGGACGCAGACGAAGACTCCGACGACGACGGTCTGTCGAACGCCCTGGAGCTATATACCTGGGAGACCGATCCCCTCGACCCCGACACAGACGGAGACGGGCTCAGCGACGGGGATGAGATCGTTGCAGGCACCGACCCCCTCGATCCCAATGACCCAGGCCCGGACCCAGTCCCCGGCTCGGCGACATTCATCGGCCTCGGTGACTTGGCCGGCGGGGGCAACCACAGCATCGCTTTCAGTGTCTCCGGAGACGGCTCGACGGTCGTGGGCTTCAGCGTCAGCGCATCCGGCATCGAAGCTTTCCGTTGGACGAGCGATGGAGGGATGGTGGGTCTGGGCGATCTGCCCGGTGGGAACTTCTCGAGCAACGCCCGAGGAGTCTCGGCGGACGGCTCGGTGATCGTGGGTGGTAGCTACGACGCACTCGGTCTAGCGCCTTTCGGCTGGACGTCTGGCGGCGGAATGATCAAACTTGGCGTGGCCGGGTTGTCGGCGGGGAGCTCAGCCATTGCGGTTTCCGACGATGGTGAAACAGTGGTGGGGTGGGGGGAGTTTCCTCCCCAGTCTCCCTGGTCTTATTGGATTTGTTGCGTTGGCCTTCGCTGGACGGGGGACCTGGGTTCCCTGGGTGCGTGGGTCGCGGAAGAAATCGTCCCGAGCTTCGCCACGGACGTGTCGGCCGACGGCTCGATGATCGTAGGAGTTGGCACCACCGATTACACCTGCGGCGGCTCAGATTACTGCGGCGAAGAGGCCTTCCGCTGGACGAGCGGAGGCGGGCTCGAGGGCCTCGGCGATTTTCCGGGAGGCTTCCCCAGCTCGGCGTCGGCGGTCTCGGGAGACGGCTCGACAATCGTAGGTTCGAGCGAGGAGGTCCACGACGACGTATTCATCTGGGATGCCGGCAACGGCATGCGCCTCCTATCCCAGGTACTGACTGCCCAAGGGGCCGATCTCACGGGTTGGGAGCTGAGGGAGGCCACGGATGTTTCGAACGACGGCCTGGTGATCGTTGGCTGGGGCGTCAACCCGAGCGGAGAAGCCGAGGCCTGGCACGCCGTGCTCGGCGCCCTGCTTTCCGTGCCCCTCATGGGGCCGATCGGGGCAATTCTGCTCTGTGCTGTGTTGGGATCTGTGGGCCTGCGGGAGTTGCACGGCTGACACGCAGACCGAGATGGGCGTAGAGCTATGAGACGGTCCGGCGCCGATCCGTCATTGTCGGTACTACGCGAATGCGCCTACTTGCTTGGACTCCGGGGTGGCCCCGAATTTCCATCGCAGCCACGCAGAGGAAGTTCAAGCTGCGTTTTCCTTGGGTCCGATAAGTAGGCATTCTGTCAGGCTAGTGGCCGGTCTTCCCAGCATGCGCGGGACGTTCCCGACCGGCTCAATGGCCGGGTGTTCGGCCGTGTGCTCGCGGAGGCGGAGCGGGCTCGACGACCGCCAGCGTGCCCATCGAGCGTCAGGTGCGGGTTGAACGCGGTCGTGAGGCCGGTGCGCTCCATGTCGAAGGCATCGCACGCGACACCGCAAGGGTTCGCGAGTTGCCGATTGGAACGCTACCGAATTCCCGCCGCACTCAGCTTTGCGACTGCCGCGCTCGAGCGGCATGGCGGGTGCCAAGTTGCAGTTCCGTCATGCTGCACTCGACCGGAACTTCCCATGCCGGGGCAGGGATCTGGGCCGGAGATTGGTCTAGCATCGTCCCATGGCAGCCTCGGCACATCCGCATCCGCTGGTTCCGGAGGCAGCTCAGCGCTCTGGCGCTGTGCTCTTCTCCTGGGCCGTCTTCCCGGTCGCCTTCGTCGGCTCCTTGGCCCTCTCGATCGTCCTGGTCGAAAGGACGGGCTCACAGCTGCTCGCATTGCTCGCGGGCCTCGCCGTCGGCTACGGGATCGTGCTCGTCGGCGAGCGGGTCTATCCGTTCGTGTCCGACTGGAGCCGAAATCACGACGACGTGCCCACGGACGCCGCCTGGTTCGGCTCGACCGTGGCGATTGGCAGTCTGGTGACACCCGGCATGACCGCGCTCGGCGGGTGGCTCGGTGCCGGGCTGTCGGAACGGCTGGGCTCGCAGCTCTGGCCGAGCGATTGGTCGCTCGCCGCGCAGCTGGCTCTCGCGCTGGTCGTGGTGGAGTTCTTCCAGTACTGGATGCATCGCTTCGGGCACGAGGTGGATCTGCTCTGGCGCCTGCACGCCACCCACCACAGTGCACCACGGCTGTACTGGCTAAACGCCAGTCGCTTCCACGCGCTCGAGATCGTGCTGCTAAACGCCGGCTTCATCGTCCCGCTCGTGGCACTCGGAGCCGGACCGTCGGTATTCATGCTGTGGATCGTGGCCTCGTCGGTGCACGGTATCTGCCAGCACGCCAACATGCAGATCCGTTGTGGGCTGCTCAACTGGATCTTCAGCATGTCGGAGCTGCACCGCTGGCATCACTCGGATGTCCTTCGGGAGAGCAACACGAACTACGGACTCAACCTGATCGTCTGGGACATCCTCTTCCGGACGCGGGTGCTGCCCGCGGACCGCGAAGCGCCGGAGGGGATCGGCATCTCGGGTCTGTCCGCCTTCCCGATGACCTGGTGGGCGCAGATATGCTCGCCACTGCACTGGGCGCGAATCAAGCGGGAGAGTGCGGCGAAGACGGCAGTCTGAGCAGGAGGAGCCCGCATCGACCGATCTCGTGCCGTTCGTATGTGCTCCTGCTCGCGGCGTCGCTGCCGGTGCCGGGAGCCGGTCGCAGCGCTGCGCAGGATGCCAGTTTTCTGCCCGCGCCCGGGCTCGAGGTGCACTTCGAAGGGGCGCTCGGCCCGATCCCCTCGCCCGCCTCTATTTCGCCGCTATTTGGCAGAATGTCTGCTCATTGGATTTGGCGAGAACGCAGCTTGAACTTCCTGTGCTCGACATTCCCCATGGGCGCATCGGCGCCGCCCATTTCACCGCGCGCCCGGTGGATGGCGACGGCCACCGCGAGCCCGGTGGATGGCGACGGCATCGTGCGCTGGATCGATCGGGCCGCGGGTTGCCGGGTGCCGCCGCACTGCGGCCGTGTGCCGGCAGCCCGAGAGGCGCTGAGCTGAGATCGTCATGAGCGGGGTGCCCGATTCCTGCACGCCGGGGAAACTGGCCCTTTCCCCGATCCTGGCGGCGGCGGGCTTCAATGCCGCGGGAGTGCTGTCGGCCCGGGGCTACGATGCGCTGGTTCCCTCGGCCTGGCAGACGTCGGCGCTGCTTCCCGGTGCGCGCGCGCTGGTGGTGCTGGGCTGTGGCGGACGCGAGTTCGGTGAGGCCTTCCAGCGCGCACCCGAGGCGCAGTCCACCGAACACCCGGTGGACCGCTTCACGGCCCGTGTGGTGGATGCCGCCGCCGATGCACTCCGCGAGCAGGGCCACGAGACCCGCGCCCTCTACTACTGGGAGCGCCGCGCGGAGGAGTTTGCGGACTTCGTGGCGCTGGGCCGGGCCTGCGGGCTCGGCGCCACGGGGCGCTTGGGCGTGCTGCTTCATCCCACCTACGGCCCCTGGATCTCACTGCGCGCGCTGCTGTTGACCCGGCGGGAGATCGGGCCGACATCTCCCGAGGTCGACTTCACACCGTGCCCGAAATGCCCGGCGCCCTGTGCCAGCGCCTGCGAGGGGGATGC
The DNA here is from genome assembly GCA_002729515.1 of Deltaproteobacteria bacterium. GTDB lineage: Bacteria > Myxococcota_A > UBA9160 > UBA9160 > SMWR01. Next base: position 12,084 of record PBYF01000012.1, on the reverse strand, counting down.
CGTGGGCATCGAGCGCTTCGACAAGGCGGCCTGTCTTTCCACCGCCCTGATCCACGCGGAGTGCCGCACGGCCTGTCCGGCCCGGCGGGCCTGTGTGTTGGGGCACCGCCATGTCTATCCGCCTGCCTTGGAGCGCCGCTATCGCTCGGCCGTGATCTCCGCCGTGAAGTCCCGGAGCTGATGAGTGGTGGAGCCGCTGCGCAGAGCCCGATGAGCCCGGGCCGAGCATTTCCCGGCCGCTGAGGTCGGCGAAAGGCGCCTCGGAGGTGTCCGGCGACTCCGGGAAACTCCGATGATTTTGCTGTGTAGAATGCGCGCGCCGGGGTGATCCGGTCGGAAGGCAGACAGCCCATGTCCTCGGAAACTCCGTACGTGCTCTATGGCTCCCACGCGTCCTACGCTACGGCGAAGTCGCGAAGCTACCTGCGCAAGAAGGGGATCCCGTTCGTCGAACGGCTGCCCGCCGCGAAGAGGTTTCGCGAGTACGTCCGGCCCACGAGCGAGAACCACCGCATCCCGCAGCTCGAAGCCCCCGACGCAACCGTGGTGCAGGACACCACTGCCATCTTCGACTACCTCGAAGCTCGCTTCCCGGAGCCGCCCGGCTATCCGCCCGGGCCGCGGCAGCAGCTCGTCGCGCGGCTCTTCGAGGTGTTGTTGGACGCCGAACTCGGGCGCGTTGCCTGGCATTACCGGTGGAATTACATGGACGAGAACTACGCCTTCGTGGGCCGCGAGTTCGGCCGGTCCTTCCGGCCCCAAGGGACGAACGAGGAACTCGACCATTACGGTGGGGTGATTGCCGAACGGATGGAGGGAAAGCGCGCGGGTTTCGGTGACAGCGAGGCGTTGCGGCCGGTGCTGGAGGCCATCTACGCGGAGGTACTCGAGATCCTCGAGGCGCACTTCACGGAGCTCCCCTACTTCTTCGGCGGGCTTCCCTCGATCGCGGACCACGCGCTCATGGGTTCNCTATTCGGGCACCTGGCCCGCGATCCGGAGCCTTCACGGCTGATGAAGCTTCGCGCGCCCCGCGTGTTCCGCTGGGCCGAGCACATGAACACACCCGAAATCCAGGCGCCCGAATTCGCCGAGTTCCCGCCGGCGTATCTTTCGGACGACGAGCTACCGGCGACCGTGGTCGCACTCCTGAAGCTGTGCCTGTCGGATGTCGGCGCTGGCATCGTGCGCTCAGCGGAGGTCTTCAACGCCTGGGCCGACGAGCACTCCACCCGCCCGCCGGGCTCCATCGTGGCGTCCGACGGCTTCGACGAAGCCGTGGTGGGCCGCTTCGAGGACACGCTGCGCGGTGTCTCACTGCCGATGGGGGCCGCGACCCATCCGCTCTGGGTTCTGCAGCGTGGGCTCGATTGGTTCCGACGGCAGAGTGATCCCGATCGAAAGACGGGGCGAGAGCTGATGGAGCATTGTGGCGGCCTGGCTGTGCTGGACATCGAGTTCGCGAGGCGTCTCACGCGGGTCGGCAGTCGCATGGCCCTGGAATGAGCGCTTCCTCGATCCCGGGGTCACAGGGGCACCCACTCGACGGGTAATCACCAGAAGATCGAGAAATGTCTCGGTTCCCGGACTGTGACTTGCTCGCCGTTTCGTCGATCGGCATCCCCGCGGATCGGATCCGGGGAAAAGTGCGGGTCGAATTCTCTGGGCCGGGAGCACTCGGAGGAGCTCGGAGCGAATTGGCTCCTCAGCGGCCGTAGCGCCGCTGGATTTGTAGCTGGCGTTCGGCCAGCTGCCGGCCGCGAGCCTCGGCGTCGACGAGGGGGGTGTCGGCGGGAAGGTGCTGCCGGATCTGCTCCAACTTCACGAGCTCGGCCGAAGGCAGGTCCGCGTCTTCGAGCGGGGTTTGCAGCCCTTGGAAGCGCAGGAAGAAGAGACCGTCCGGGAGGCCGGTCGTGTCGAGCCAGTTGGGAACACCGGGATCCTTGTGCGAGATCACGTAGTGGTAGCGGCCGTCGCTGCCGAGTCGGGATTGTCCTCCGGCGAGGCTCGTCTGCCGGTTCGCCCATTCGAGCGCATCGAACCAGTAATTTCCGAGCTGTAGCCCCTGGTAGCGGGCGTCGGCCTTCGGGACGCTCACGATCAATGCCTCATCTGCGCCGAGCGAGAACCGGCCCATCGCGGCGACCTGGCCCTCGAGTCCCTGACTGCCGGTTTCCCGCGGCTTCATGATGTCGTTCTCTCGGACGAAGAGTCGGATCTTCGACACGAAATCCAGCCAGAATGTGCTGGCATCGGGCACTGCGGCACCGGCTTTTCGAAGCTTGCGCGCCACGTCTCCGACCTCGGGGCTCGGCGAGGGTTCGCCCGCTGAACCGATCCGGATGATTTCGGTGCGGCCGGCGCGCTCGGAGGACCAATCGGAATGGGACCAGCGAACGAGGAGAAGACCGGCCTCGTCATCGGTCTTGATCCAGTTCTCGTCACGCGGTGTCGGCCCCACGTGGATCTCGAAGTTGCCTTCGTCGTCGAATTCGATCGCATCCAGAGAGAGTGTTCCGACGTCGCGAAGTTTGCCGTTTACGCCGGGGCTGCCGGCGAAGACCTGGAAAACGAGATCGGCGGTCGTGCCGCGCGTGCCACGCACGAGGTAGTCGACGCNGGGCCGGATCTGCGTGTGCTCGTAGAGGTTGTCGGGGTTGACCAGTCCGGTATGCGCGGTCTCCGGGTATTGCGGCCGGAAGGCCGGGTAATCGGGATCCGAGAAGATGCCGCGCCGGAACTGACCGATCGCTATTTCAGCGATGTAGCGCCCGCCATCGGCGTTTTCGCGATCGCTGCCGGCGGCGTGGGCGTTCTCGCCGACATCGGCCGCGCGGTGCAGCGAGTCTCCCATCGCGCGCAGCGAGGCCCAGGGCTCTCCCGCATATTCGGCAGATGGTTCGCGCTGCGCCTCACAGCCCAGGCCGAGAGCTGCAATCAGGAGGCAGCAAAGGGCGGTCGGGAGGCAGCAAAGGGCGGTCGGGAGGCAGCAAAGGGCGGTCGGGAGGCAGCAAAGGGGAGTCGGGAGGCAGCAAAGGGGAGTCGGGAGGCAGCAAAGGGTTCGTTTCAAGGCACCGCTCTCCGGATGGCAGGGGCATCGGAAGTTGAATGTGAGTTTTTGCGATGTCTGGAAGTAGATGATCCCGGCGGCAATCGCCAGCGCAATCACGTTGAACAATCCCGTGCCTCGGGGAGCAGCAGCAGCGCGATGAGAAAGACGTCCCTTGCCCCACCCGGTCGCGAACCAGAATGACGCCGTCCACCCGAGCCACACCTGGAGGTAGCCGGAGCCGCCGACCCGGGCGCGTGCTCGGCAGACTGGGACCTGCGATAATGCACGCGATGGCAGGTGCTCTCCTTCGAGTTCTCGCCCTTTCACTCCTCTTCGCGGCTCCGACTTTCGGGCAAGAGGCCGAGCCCCCCTCACCGGTGAGCCACGAGGATGCCTCTCGAGGTTCCGATTCCCCCGAACTGACTGGCTACGATATCTACCAGCGGGTGCTGGAAAACCGTCACCAGACGTTCTTCCAGAAGCAGCGGTTGACATCGGGGGACGCGGGCGGATCGGCTGCTGTGACAGAGCTGTGGACACGCTGGAAGGATGGCCACGACGCGAACGGCCAGACCAAACGGGGCGTGCTCTCCAAGACGCTGGCGAAGTACACCGCGCCCAGCCGCGTGCGAGGTGCCGGATACCTGGTCGTCCAGAAGGAAGACGGCCCGGACGACCAGTTCGTCTATTTCCCCTCGGCCCGGCGCGTGCGCCGGGTGAGCCTCAGCGAGGCCATCATGGGAACCGATTACAGCGTCGAGGATATCATCCCGCGCGAGCTCGCAACGAGCGAATACGAACGCATTGCCGATGAAGTCCTCGACGGCGTGCCGTGCTTCGTAGTCGACGTGATTCCCAAGGCCGAAGCGGGCTCCCAGTACGCAAAGCTTCGCAGCTGGGTGGAAAAATCTCATCATGTGACGATCCGCACCGACTATTGGGATCTCGATGATCAGGAGATCAAGCGCTTCACGGCGCCTGCCGCGGCAATCGAGGAGGTCGAGGGCGTGTGGCTGATCCGTGAGGGCACGATGGCGAATCTCGTCGAGGATTCGTCGACCCGGCTCGAGGTGCTCGAAATGGAACCGAACGCGAAAATCCGTGACTCCCACTTCTCCACCCGCAGCCTGGAGAGCAAAGGGCGCTAGGTGCGCCGGGCGAAACGCGGCGTTGAACGGGTTCGAAGCGGCGGAAGGCCACGGCTCGCGGTTTTCCTAGCCGGAGCTCCTCTGCACCCGCACCAGCAAGGCCGGCAAGAGGATCAGGTCCGTCGCCAGGCAGATCAGGATCGTGAGTCCGACGAGCAGGCCGAACTCGCGCAGGGTCGCGAAGCCCGAAAGCGTTACGACCAGAAAGCCGAGGAAGAGCATCACCGAGGTGATGGCGATCGGCCGTCCGACCCGGCGTCCGCACTGAACCACGGCTTCGACCGATGAGAGTCCTTCCGAGAGGCCGCGCCGATAGCGCACCAGGAAATGCACCGTATCGTCTACTGCGATTCCGAGCACGATGCAGGCGATCAGACTGGTGGGGACCGACAGCGGCGCGAGTCCGACGCCCAGCAGGCCGTAGAAGGCCGTCACCGGCACCAGGTTCGGCGCTAGCGCCACGAGCGCCAGCGACAGCGAGCGAAAGGCCAGTGCCACGATCAAGAAGACAGCGGCAGCCGTCGCACCGACTGTGCGCGCTTGATTCAGCACCAGCGAGTCGGCGCTGCGGTTGAGCAGCACCGTGTCTCCGGTGATTTCGGCCCGCAGCCCGTCCGGCAGTTCCGTCCGAAGCACTTCCGACAGCCGCGCCACCAGGTCTCGCACCGCGCCCGACCCCTGCTCGCCGGATCGCACCAGCAGGTTCGCGCGGCTGTGGTCCACGTTCAAAAGGGGACGCTTCTTGGCCTTGGGGATCACCAACATGAGCTCAGCCACCTCGCCAATGCTATCGGGCACCCGCGCTTCGGCGGGGTTGCCCTCGCGGATCGCCCGGTTGACGACCCGAACCAGATCGGCCACCGAAACGCTGTGGGTGACGGCCGGAATTGCATCGAAGCGGCGCTGGATGCGCTCGAGGAGTCGAAGGTTCGCGGGTTCGCCGAAGGTCTCGGCGCCCGTTCCGTGAAGCACCACGTAGATCGGCACAGCACCGGCCAGCTGCGTATTGACGGCGCGGAAGTCGCGTCGCAACACCGAGTCTGGCGAAAAGAAGCTCAGGTAGTCGGTGTCCACTTCGATGCGCGGCACGGACGCCAGTGCGGCCACGCAGAGCAGTCCCCAGCCGGCGATCACCCATCCCGAGCGCCGGCTCACGAAGCGCGCCTGCCGTTCGAGCAACGCATCCAGCCCGCGCCCGATGCGTGTCGCGCGCGGTGAGTCCGTATGCGGGCGCAGCGGCAATATCGAGACAAAGGCCGGCAAGGTGGTTAGAGAAATCAACGTCACAGCCGCCACGCCGAGCGCTGCAAATGCACCGAGCTCCCGTGCGGCTGGGATGCTCGTGAGGAGAAGCGCGCTGAAGCCGATCACTGTACTCGTGCCCGCCATCAGCACGGGCGCACGCGTGGCCCGAAAAAGCAGTGCCGCCGCCTCGCGCGGATCTCGCGCCTGTTCGGCAGCCGATTCGTAGTGGGCCAGGATGTGAACGCCGTAGACGACCCCCACCGCAATCAAGACGGGTCCGAGCACGACCGTCAGCAGGTTGAGTGCGACGCCCAGGAAGGCCATCACGCCGAAGGTCCAGAGCGTTGCCACCAGTACCGTGCCGAGCGGAATGAAGACACCCCGCAGTGAACCGGTAACGATCCAGAGGACCGCGGCCATGACCAGCACCGACAGCGGCAGGAGCCGTTGCAGGTCGCGAATCATCGTTGCATGAGCCACGGCCTTCATATGCGGGCGGCCGGCGAGATGGAAGCGCTCCGGAGTGGTACCCGCTGCGAGCAACGCGCGGATTTCGCCATCGACGTTGGCCTGGATGTGCTCGAGATCAGTCCAGTCGTGCAGGCGCACATTGAGCGCCGCAGTGCGGCCGTCGCTGGACACGACCCTTTTTGCGAGCAGGGGGTCGGCCAGCGCCTGGGCTCGGAGGTCGGCAAGAGCCGCGGCGTCGGTCGGGATCTCCTTGATCAGAGGGCGCACCTCGAGCAGGCCTCGCTCCGGGTCGTTCCGGATCACCGTGACGTTCATCAGGCTCTCGACCCGGCGCACGCCCGGCAGCGCGCTGATGGCGCGGCTGAGGCTGCGTATCCGCGCCAGATTCTCGGCGGTGAAAACGCCGTCGGTCTCCATCGCGATCACGAAGATTTCGTCGTCGCCGAAGTCGAGGACCGCCTGGCGATAGCCGGCCAGCCCCGGGTCGTCGTCTGGAAGCAGCGGTGTGCTCGAGGGGTCGAGGTCGATGCGCAGCCGGAGCGGGTCCGTGCCGACAAGAGCGGTGGCGGCCGCCAGGGACGCGAGAAGCGTGAGCGCGATTGCCACGCGATGGCGGAGCATTGCCCCCCGCTCTCACACCGGACGCGCGACCAGGAGCCAGTCCCAGGGCAGCGGTGCGCGCATCCATTTTGGCGGGCGATGGAACTGGGAACTCCACGCGTACTCGACCTTGCGCACCTCGATGGGCTCGTAGCCGGCGTTCTGGAGCGCTACGACCGCCTCTTCCCGCAAGTAATGCCTCGTTCGCACACCGCCGGCGTCCAACACGCCCTCCGCGAATAGATCGCGAGCGGCCCGACCCGATGCTGCCAGCGCCTCTCGGAGCAGCTCGGCCCCGCGCAAGCCGGCGCGGCGGTTCCACTCGACGAGCCTGCTGTTGGTAAACAGCGCCGATTCGAGAGAAGGCACGACGAGGATCAGGTGGCTGCGCCGTGCGAGACTTCGGCGCATAGTCCGCAAGATCGCGCGCCGCCGGCTCCGATCGGGAGACAGCAGCACGTTGACGCAGACGCCGAGCTGGACGCCGCTGACACCGCTCGTCGACCGGGTGAGATCGGTTCGGTGAAAGGCGACGTTAGAGAACTCGCTGCAGTGGTCGCGAGCGATCGCCAACAATCGCGGTGCGAACTCGAGTGCGTGCACCTGGCGGAAGCGGGCGGCCAGGAGCGGCAGCGTGCGCCCGATTCCGCAACCGTAGTCTGCCGCGACACGGGCGCCCCTGCCGTAGCGCACGACGGCTCGCTTCAATACGCCAATACGGTCGCGGCCGGTAACGTCGAATACATCCTCGAAGTCGTCCCCGAGAGAATCCCAGTATTGGCGTTCCACGATCCACCACGAGTTCCAAGGCTATGCCGACGCCTCGGTGTGCGCCATGTCTCCGGCCCCGAGCTGGAAGCATAGGGAGTTCGAGCTGCGTTTTCCCTGGGTTCGACGAATAGACATCCTGCAAAGAGGAGCCCGGAAGGCGATCGGGACCCATGCGGCGTTGCGGGAACCAATCCGCACCGCCGTCGCGGCTTTGGGTGCAGCCAGAAACTGGGGCCGCCGAGGGCAGGGGCCGCCTGGACTCGTTTCTGCCGGGGTTGCGCAGACGCCGCAGAATGCCGCGGGCCCCTGCTATCTTGCAGCACTTGGAACGACGCGCGCAGCGCCTACTTGCGACCGGGCTGCTCCTGCTGCTGGTCGGCGGACTCGTCTGGCTCAAGGCGGGCTACAGGATCACAAACGGCTACGGGATCGACGGCCGGTATTACCTTCAACTCGCCCGCCACATCCAGGAAGGCGACGGATTGGTGTCGAGTGTTTCATTGTATCATCAGGGGTTTCGCACCTGGCCCCATCGGGTCAACCAGACTCCGCTGTGGCCGCTGATGCTCGGTGCCGGAGCGCGTCTCACGTCTCTCGACGTGGCGGGCCGCCGGCTCCCGGAGCTTCTCTGGGTTCTCGACCTGTTCCTCGTCTATGCGCTGGCCAATCGCTTGTGGAACCGCGTGGCGCAACGACCGGCCGCAGGTTGGCTCGGAAGCGGTGTGCCGAATCTCGGCCACGCAGCCGTCCTTCTCATCGGCACCAATCCGGTGCTCTTCCGCTTCACCTCCGCGCCCTATTCCGAAGCGCTGGGCTTCGCTTTGGCGTTTGGCGGGCTGCTGGCCCTCGACCTGGCGGCCGAGCGCGGGAGCGCCCGTTGGGCGGCCCTCTGCGGGGTCCTGTGCGCGCTCGCGGTGCTGACCCGAGGCCAGCTGGTGGTACTGCTTCTGGCGGTGCTGGGCGGGCTGGTACTGGCGGCGCGTGGACACGAGCGGGGCTGGCGTCTTCCCGCGATGGCAGCGGCGATGGTGATCGTCGTGTTCGCACCGTGGATCGCGTATCTCGCTAGCTGGGTGCCGCGTCTGACCCCCACCGTGGTGCTGGGCTTCGCGACTGTTCCGGAGGCGCTCTCACTTCCCACCTACGATTTCTGGGTCACCACGGACTCGCTGGGTGACTACTTGTGGGACCGCGGGAATGGGTTGTTAGTGGCCTTCACGTACGGACATCGGCAATCCTACTCGGCAAGCCACGGCCCTGCGGTCTATCTCCTGTTCGCCGCACTGGCGGTGGTCGCTGTGCTGCTCGCACGATGCCCGCGCCGTGTTTTCGATTGGTTCGGACCGCAGCAGGCACTCGTCTGGGCGATGCTCGCGATTGGGATTGGTACGCTACTCCCCGTGCACCATGCTCACGCGAAGATCATTTTCGAGTGGCTCTTTGGGCATCGCCACGGGCTGCCCCTCGTGTTCCTGCTCATCCCCGCAATGGCGTGCCTCTTTGCGCAGCGGCTCGTGGTGGTGCGGCTGGCAACAGCGATCGTCGTGGGCTGGACGGGTATCGCGGGTGCGGTAAGGATTGCGGAAGCGGGCAAGGTGTCGGACGGCATCAAGCCTCCCGACCACTACTTTGCCCGGTGGATCGACGAGCGTCCGGAGCCGCCGATCATCCTCACGACGAAGCCTACGAATATGGCGTACCTCTCGCGGGGACGGTTTCACTGGACTGCGTGCATGGAGTCGGCGGACACCACCCGCAAGCTCATCGANGACACCGGGGTCGAGTATGTGGCGGTCTTCCGGCAGCAGCGTAAATGCCCGTACTTTGTGGGAATGACAGAGGACGAGCTCTACCCGATCGAGACTTTCGGGCACAAGCCGCGCATTGTCCTGTTTGCCACGAAGCATGCCCCGGAGTTTCCGGCGATCTTGCGCAAGAGGCTGCGACAGCACAAGCGGAGCACAGAGCCGGCGTTGCCGCCGGGGCTGTGGCGGTGATGCTGCGAAGAGAACGTCGAATGTTGAGACCTGGATATGATCGGTCGATGGGTGAATTGATATAGAACCTGGGAAAAGAAACCGGGAAAGGTCACGGCCCGTATCCCAGCAGGGGGCAAGCGGGGACACTCGCGGCGCGATGTTCGGGGCTGTGACTTTGTTTCACACTGGGGTTTTGAGCGGTGTGGGTGGCTGGACTGCGGGGTTCACCCTGTCGGCGGTCATTGCTACAGCGCCTTGCGGATGGACGCTGGTGCAGGGTGGGGCCGCCGTCACGGACCGGTCTTCAGCGTAAGTCACGGACTGGTCTCCAGCGTAAGGATGAGAGACTCAGCCGCTTTCAGCTCGAGTTCCAACGTGTAGCCCGGTTCCACGGTTTCCCGGAGCGACTCGCGCGAGCCGGTCATCGGGTCCCAGAGAGTGAGTTTTCTGCCGGCGCGGGTGAAGCGCAATCGGGCGGGTGCAGCAGACCAGGACTCGTTGAATAGGAGCAGCGTGTCGCCCGCTGGACTGTGCCGCCGCTCGAGGGATACCGACAACTCCTCGCCGGGCGGGGGTTCGACGAGGGATCCGGTCACGTGTTGTTCGAGGAGCGCCTGCAGGTTGTCGCTTTCGTGGGCGGGGAGGCTCCGCGCTGCAATTCTCTTGCTCGCCGCGCGGACCCTGCGGTCGCGCCGGCTGGCGTCGCGCAGACCCCGCGCCCGTTGCGGAAGCGCNCCGAGGGTGAGCATCGGTATGCCGGCTTCGGCGATGTCGGCAATCTTTTCGACCAGCTCCGGTTGCGCGGCCTCGAGCGGGTCCAGCAGCAGGGCGCGGTAGTTGCCTGCACCGATCAGCAGTTCGCCCTGGGACACGCGGGCAGCGGATAGCATGCGGCGGCTTACGCGGTCGTGGACGAGGCCGCGTCGCCGCAGGACGCCAGTGGTATCGGACTCTCCCTCGTGGGCATCGATGCGTCCCAGCTCCAGACTGACCGCGTCGGGGTAGACAGGGTCGCTGCGCAGCCAGGCGACGTCGGCGACCGGCTCTCCCCGGCTCATGGCAACCGACAGGCGGCCCAGGAATCGGTTGAAATCGGCCAGGTCGGCGAGCTGGCCGGCGTCCAGGTGCGAGGTCATGGGGAAGGGCCCGGCCAGTATTCGCCCGAAGCCCCCGCTGAAGGGGTACCAGGTCGCGCCGTCGGCGCGGGTGTAGGGGTAGGGGATACCGTGGAAGACCAGCCGGTTGATCCCCGCTGAGTAGGCGCGCCCGGCCAGCAAGCGCATGTCAGCGCGCGAAAGCCGCGTTGCGAGCAGGCGCATGCTGATGAACGATTCCGAGGAGGCCCAACGGCGGCCAGCGACATGGGCCGCGGAGGCCGCCAGTTTCAGGAAGTCGAAGCTGCCGCCCGCGAATAGCGCCTCGGATTCGGGTACGTCGGCGCGGGCGTAGGTGTCCAGATAGTCACCGTAGCCTCCGTGGGCCTGCAGCCGCAGTTCGAGGCCTCGGGCGTGAGCCCAACGTGCGATGCGGGCTATGAATCGCTCCTCGAAGAGCGCGCGGCGAACGTCCTCGTAGTCCTCGCGTATGCGCGCGGCCCGGCCCGGCACGGAATCGAGGTACAGGGGCTCGCCGCTGCTTCCGAACAGATCGATCATCTCGGCGTATTTCGACTCGCCACCCTTGCGAAAGAGAAGCGGCAGGTGCGGCGTAATGTCGTACCCCGCGCGTTCCTCGAAGGCCTGGACGAAATCGGTCGTAAAGGGCAGCTGGCCCATCAGTTCGAAGCTGTCCACGAATACACCGTGTACCCGTCCGTCTTTCACGGCGTCGAGTACGGGGCCGGCGTAACCGTCGAGCAAGGCGTCTGCCCCGCGCTGGGAGAGGTGATCCACGACCCGCGCGTCCTCCTCGGAGCCGGGGAACGCGCCGCCCATGACGAAGTGTTCGGTCGAGTTCGCGTAAAGGACGAAAATCCGCCAGTCGCCGACGGGCACCAACCAGTCGAGGTGGTCCGCCTCGACTTCGCCGCTGATGTTGCGGACGTCCTCCAGTGTCGGATGGCCGTCGCGGGCCTGTCCGATCCGGGCGGCGAGCACCGCGACAACATGGGCCTCCGGGTCGGGTGGCCCCAGCACGTCCAGCATCCACTCTACTTTCCGCCGGTAGGCCTGATCGGGAGGGGGCGGCAGAGCTGCGTCGTATTGCAGTGGTCCGGCCAGATCTTGTGTCGCCATGAGAAGCTGACTTTCGGCGTTCGGCTTGCCCGTTGGCAGGCCGCCCGGCCACCCGCTGCCGAGTGTGAAATCGAAGTCGAGTCCGATTTCGCTGGCCATGGCGACGGCGTCGGCAACAGCGCCTGCGAAATCCGGCTGCCCGACGCTGCGGAGCCTCGCGTCGGCAGCCAGGTCGTCGTCTCCGAGCCCCAGCAGCAGGGGTTGAAGCTCGACGGCACCAAACCCAGCGTTCGCGATCTGTTGGAGTTGGTCCCGCAGTGTCTTCGAGTCGACGCTGCCGCCGGGCCACCACCAACGGGCAACGGGACGCTCGCCGCGCGGTGGATGACGCCACGACGCGGCTGGAATCAGTTCCTCCGGCCCAGCCGCATCGACGGCCAGGACCGGGGCTGGGGCGGCGGCTACCGCTGCCAGTGCGACGGCCAGCAGGACGATTCCACGGGTCCGGGAGCGGTGGGCCGCGGGCTCGAACTCCTCGAGACTGTCGGTGGGCGCCGCTGTGGGNGCCGCTGTGGGNGCCGCTGTGGGCGCCGCTGTGGGGGCCGCTGTGGGGGCCGCTGTGGGCGCCGCTGTGGGCGCCGCTG
>PBYF01000011.1 GCA_002729515.1 Deltaproteobacteria bacterium | reverse complement strand
CGGAAGCGCTCCCGGACCCGGGTCGCGGAAGCGCTCCCGGACCCGGGTCGCGGAGGGCGCGAGCAGATCTCCGCAATGGCCGCACGCCATCACCGGTTCGACCGGAGTCCAGCCCTCTCCCACCACCGCAAGCTCCCGCGCGATCGAGCAGGGCACCTCGGGAACCTCACCCCAGCGCATCTCGCATCCCCCGGTTCGTGCGTCTGTGTGAGTCTTGAATCAATACTTATTTGGGAGCCTACTTCAGAAACGCCGAGATGTAGCAGATCCAGGCCGGGTCCTCGGGAGCCTTGTCGCAGCGGCGGAAGATCCCGTTGCCCTCGCCCGTCTCCCGGTCGGTCCCCTCCCAGTAGACATCGGTTTCCCGGAAGCCGGCCTCGCCGAGCGTCTCCCGGATCTCGGGGATGGTCCAGAGCCGCCAGTCGTAGCGGAAGGCCTTGCGCAGCTTGCTGCCGTCCGGGAATTCGAAATGGATGAAATTGGTGACCGAGTGGTCGATGGGGTCGAAGGCGTTCTGGTCCCAGACGTAGGTGAAGCCATCCACGCTGCGTTTTTCCGCCTGGCACCGCTGCGCGTCCGCTCCACCGTAGGCGTCGAGCACGAGCAGACCCTCGGTTGCGAGCGTCTTGCGCGCCACCTCGAAGTAGTTGCGCAACTCGTCACGGGTGCGAAACAGGAAGTACGAGAAGTTGAAGGCCACCGTTACATCGACCGGTTCGTGGCGTACGTCGAGCACGTCGCCCTGAGTGAGCGTGACCCGCTCGACCTGTGAAGCCCCCAAATCCGCCAGGTGATGCTCGCGACCCCAGCCCAGCGGCTCGGGGTCGAGGTCGACGGCCCAGGCGCAGTTGTCGGCGTTTCGCTTCACCCACTCGCAGGCAAAAGCGGCGGTTCCACAGAAGTCTTCACGCAGCGTCCGGGCCTCGCGGCTGTAGTGCTGCTTGTAGATGCGCGCGACCAGTGCGGCGTCCTCCTTGGGCTGCTGGACGCTCTTCTCGTAGAGTTCGTACTTGTCGGCACTCTGGGCGCGCGTGCGCCATTTTCCCCGGCCCTTGTCGCGCTTGGCCTTCTTGCGCTTTTTCGCCACGAGTCTTCCCCCTGCTGGAGACGGGGCCAAGCTAGCAGGCGTGCGGCGGCTCGCCCGCGCTCGAAGCATTGTCGCTGAATCGGCGCGTCGGGCGTCCGGGTCGCAATCGGGGACGGGTCAGGCGTCCGGGTTGCAGTCGGGGACGCGTCGGGCGTCCGGGTCGCAATCGGGGACGGGTCAGGCGTCCGGGTCGTAGCCGAGGACTGGATCCAGCCAGCGCTCGGTCTCGGCCAGAGTCATGTCTTTGCGCGCGGCGTAGGCTTCGACCTGGTCGCGGTCGAGCCTACCAACGGTGAAGTATCGCGCTTCCGGGTGCGCGAAGTAGAGTCCGCTGACGCTTGCTGCCGGCCGCATTGCGCAGGACTCGGTCAGCTCGATCCCCACGGCGGGAGCGTCGAGCAGCGAGAAGAGAGGGCGCTTCTCGCTGTGATCCGGGCACGCGGGGTAGCCGAAAGCCGGCCGGATGCCCCGGTACTTTTCTTCGATCAGTTCCTCGTTCGTGAGCCGCTCGTTGGCTGCGTAGGCCCACTCCTGGCGCACCCGCTCGTGCAGGCACTCGGCGAAGGCCTCGGCCATCCGGTCGGCCAGGGCTCTCACGAGGATCGCGTTGTAGTCGTCGTGGGCCTTCTCGAAGTCTCGGGTGAGTTCAGCGACCCCGATGCCGGCCGTTACCGCGAAGGCACCGATGTGATCGGCGAGTCCCGAGTCGTGCGGAGCGATGAAGTCGGCCAGGCAGCGGTTCGGACCTTCGTTGGGCTGCGGCTTCTGCTGGCGCAACATGTGGAAGCGCAACCGCTCGCTCGTCCGCTCTTCGTCTTCGAAGAGCACGATATCCTCGCCGTCCGAGTGCGCCGGCCAGAAGCCGTAGACTCCGCGGTATTCGATGAGTTTTTCGTCGATGAGGCGCCGGAGCAGCTGCTCCCCGTTGGCGAATAGTTCACGGGCGGCCTCGCCCTGTGCCGGGTGGTCGAGGATCGCGGGGTACTTTCCCTTGAACTCCCAGGCTGCGAAGAAGAACGTCCAGTCGATGTAACCCGCGATGGTGTCGAGCGAGAGATCATCCACGACCCGGCGGCCGGTGAAGGCCGGCTGCGGCACGTCCTCCTCGCGCCACACAGGCCGCAGCGCGTTGGTGCGTGCCTCAGAGTACGCGAGCATCGGTTGTTTTCCGCCCCCGCCGTAGATTTCCCGCAGTTGGTCCTGTTTGTCGCGGTTTGCCCGGCCGAAGTCCTTGCGCTGCTTCGGATCCATCAGAGATCCGACCACGTTCACGGCGCGTGAGGCATCGTGGACGTGAAATACGCTCTCGTCGTACTCCGGGGCGATCTTTACCGCCGTATGCCGCTTGCTCGTGGTCGCACCGCCGATCAGCAGTGGCTTGTCGATGCCGCGACGCTTCATTTCCTTGGCGACGTGTACCATCTCGTCGAGCGAAGGCGTGATCAACCCCGAGAGGCCGATCACATCGCATTCTTCCTCGATTGCGGTGTCGAGGATGCGGTCGCAAGGGACCATGACGCCCAGGTCGATGATCTCGTAGTTGTTGCAGCCAAGTACCACGCCCACGATGTTCTTGCCGATGTCGTGGACGTCGCCCTTTACGGTCGCGAGCACCAACCGCCCCCGGGATCGGGATCCCGAGGCCTCCTTGTCCTCTTCCATGAAGGGCGCCAGGTAGGCGACGGCGCGCTTCATCGCGCGAGCGCTCTTTACCACCTGGGGCAGGAACATCTTCCCGGCGCCGAAGAGATCTCCCACGATCCTCATGCCGTCCATCAGCGGTCCTTCGATCACTTCGAGGGGCCGGGTGAAGGTCTGGCGCGCCTCCTCGGCGTCCTCTTCGATGAAATCGACGACGCCGTGGACGAGCGCGTGGGAGAGGCGTTTTCCCACGGACTGCTCCCGCCAGGAGAGATCCACCTCCTGCCGCCGGGCACCGCCGCGGACCGTCTCGGCGAATTGCACCATGCGCTCGGTGGCGTCTGGACGGCGGTCGAAGAGGATGTCCTCGACGCGCTCCAGTAGGTCTTTCGGGATGTCCTCGTAGACCCCGAGTTGGCCCGCGTTCACGATTCCCATGTCCATGCCGGCTTTCGCGGCGTGATAGAGGAAGGCGGTGTGGATGGCCTCGCGCACCGGATCATTGCCGCGAAACGAGAACGAGAGGTTTGAGCCCCCGCCACTCACGTGGGAGCCCGGGCAGGTCTCCCGGATGATCTTCACCGCTTCGAGGTACGCGCGGGCGTAGTTTGCGTGCTCCTCGATTCCCGTTGCGATGGCGAGGATATTCGGGTCGAAGATGATGTCGCGTGGGTCGAAGCCGGCTTTTTCGGTGAGGAGCCTGTAGGCGCGCTGGCAGATCGCGACCTTGCGCTCGACTGTGTCGGCCTGGCCCGTCTCGTCGAAGGCCATGACCACCACGCCCGCACCGTAGCGCCGGACGCTCTCAGCCTTTTCGAGGAAGTCGGCTTCGCCCGCCTTCAGGCTGATCGAATTGACGATGCCCTTGCCCTGGATGCAGCGGAGCCCGGCCTCGAGCACCTCCCATTTGGAACTGTCGACGACGATCGGGACGCGCGCGGCTTCGGGCTCCCCTGCCAGGTGGTTCAGGAACGTCGTCATGGCCGCAGCGGAGTCGAGCATGCCCTCGTCCATGTTCACGTCGATCAGGTTTGCGCCATTTCTCACCTGCTGGATCGCGACCTCGGCAGCTGTCTGGTAGTCGCCTTTCTCGATGAGGTTGGCAAAGCGTCGCGAACCGCTGACGTTGGTTCGCTCGCCGATCATCGTGAAGTTCGATTCGGGTCGGATCTCGTAGACCTCGAGGCCGCTGAAACGCGTGACGCTCGAATCTTCGGAGGGAATCGGTCGCGGCGGCAGCCCCGCGACCACCTCTGCGACGGCGCGGATGTGGGCGTCCGTGGTTCCGCAGCAGCCGCCCACGAGGTTGACGAGACCGTGCTCGGCAAATTCGCCGAGTTTGGCGGCAGTTTCTGCGGGGGTTTCGTCGTAGCCGCCAAAGGCGTTGGGAAGGCCCGCGTTCGGGTAGCAACTCACCGGCCGCGGCGCGATTGCCGACAGGTCGTGCAGGGCGGGCCGCATCTCGTCGGCGCCGAGCGAGCAGTTGATGCCGACGCACAGCGGCTGCGCGTGGGCAACCGCGGTCCAGAAGGCGTCGATGGTCTGGCCCGTGAGGGTGCGGCCGCTCTTGTCGGTGATGGTGACGGAGAGCATCAGGGGCAGTTCGCGGCCGAGTTCGTCTCTGAGCTGCTCGACCGCGAAGATCGCCGCCTTTGCGTTCAGCGTGTCGAAGATCGTCTCGATCAAGAGGAGATCGACACCGCCCTCCACGAGCGCTCGGGCCTGTTCGAGGTAGGCGGAGGCGAGGTCGACGAAGGTCGTGCTGCGGGCCGCCGGATCGTCCACGTCCGGCGAGATCGTGAGGGTGCGGTTGGTGGGGCCCATGGCGCCGGCTGCGAAGCGGGGCTTGGCGGGCTCGCGCTCGTTCCAGCGGTCGGCCACCCGGCGCGCCAGGCGCGCGGCCTCGCGGTTTAGCTCCGGGACCAACGCCTCGGTGCCGTAGTCCGCCTGGGCGATGCGCGTGGCGCCGAAGCTGTTGGTCAGGAAGATGTCGGCGCCGGCGGCGCAGTAGCGTTCGTGGATCGATTCGACCACTTCGGGCCGGGTCAGGACCAGCAGTTCGTTGTCGCCCTGGAGCGGCTGCGGGTGGTCGCACAGGCGTTCGCCGCGGAAGTCGTCCTCCGTGAGGCCTTCGGCCTGGAGCATCGTCCCCATGGCCCCGTCGAGGACGAGGATCCGCTCGGTGAGCAGGCGTTCGAGTTGGGCCTTGGTGGACATGGCGCGGGGAACCTAGTGCGCCCATCGGCAGGCGCATCCAGCAAGAATAACCTTATTATCAGCTTATCTCAATGAAAGGATTCACTGGTTCCCCAGGGGGAACCCGAGAATCTCTGCGAGTTCCTCCAGCGCGGCGTCCGCGTCCTCGACCTTGAGGGTTGTCATACCCATGGCTCGTGCGGGCTTGAGATTGCTCCCGATGTCGTCCAGGAAGACTGCCTGGGAAGGCTGCACGCCCAGCTCTTGGCAGGCGTATGCGTAGATGCGCGGATCGGGCTTGCGCAGGCCCACGACGCTCGATTCCACGAAGACGTCAAAGAGCCCTCGAAGTGGCTCCGTGCCCCCGCCCGGGTCCTGGGTGGCCCAGTTGTTGGTGAGTGCCGCCGTCTTGAGCCCCCGGCTCCGGATCGCATCGAGGGCGGCGAGCATGCGACGCCGCGGAAGGGATGCGGCCTGCATGCACGCCAGCATCTCCCGAGCCGAGATCGAGTTCCCGGCCGCCGCGCAGTCCATCTCGAAGGCCGGGTAGAACGCCTCGAGCGTGAGTTCCCCGCGTTCGAGCCGCGACCAGGCGCCGGCCGGTGCGGTGTCGGCGACGACGCGGTTCACGAAACCGTCCGGAATACCGAGATCGCGCTCGTAGGCGGCGATGGCGTGCAGCGGCGAGCCCAGCACGACTCCGCCCAGGTCGAAGATCACTGCTGCGATCGGCGTCACGGCCGGATTCTCTCCGATCTGCGCGCCCGCAGCGAGTCGACCGAGTAGAGCGCGAGCGCCAACCAGACGCAGCCGAACGCGATGGCCTCGCTGGTGCGGAAGGGTTCGCCGAAGAGGGCCAGCGCGAGCACGAGGCTCAGGCTCGGGGCGATGTACTGGAAGAAGCCGAGCGTCACGAGCCGCAGCCGCCGGGCTGCCGCGTTGAAGCAGATGAGGGGCGCCGCGGTGAAGGCGCCCGCGCCCGCGATGAGCAGGTCGCCGGCGAATTCGTCACCCGGGAAGTGAAGCCCAGTGGACCGGGAGAGCACGACCAGGTGGGCCATGGCGAACGGCGCCAGGAACAGCGTCTCCAGGCCGAAGCCCACCACCGGCTCGACGGGCGCGAGCTTCCGGATCAGGCCGTAGCAAGCGAAGCTGAAGGCCAGTAGCAGTGTGACCCAGGGCAAGGTGGTGACCGAGAGCGCGAGTTGGCCGATCCCCGCTGCTGCGAGCAGCACGGCGATGGCCTGACCCGGGCGGAGTCGTTCGCGCAGGATCGTCACGCCGAGCAGAACGTTCACGAGCGGCGTGATGTAGTAGCCGAGCGATGTTGCGATCACCTGCTCGTGGAGCACGGCCCAGAGAAAGGTGAGCCAGTTGGTTCCGATCAGGGCCGCCGTGATCGCGAGCGTTGCGCAGCGTTTTGGCGAGCACAGGTCGGCGAGCAAGGCGCCCCACGAACGCGTCAACCAGACGAGGGCGAGACCGACGACGCACGAGGTGAGGATGCGCCAGGCAAGCAGCTCGCCGGCGGGAAACGACGCGAGCGCTTTCCAGTACACGGGGGCGAACCCCCAGATGCCGTAGGCCGTCAGGGCGAGGAGCACACCGCTCGTGGCGGAACCGGTTTCGGTGCGCACGGGACTCCCGAAGGGGGGGGCGCGGTACACCAAGATACTCACCGCGCCGCGTATTGGCGCCGCGGCCTCGAAATGGCGCCGCGGCCTCGAAATGGGGGTGCGATGCGCTCAGTCGGGGTCGGAGAAGCGGGGCTCCCGTTTTTCGAGGTTTGCCTTCACGGCCTCGATCTGGTTGGGCTTTCCGAGCAGCCCGCGTTGGAGTCCTTCCTCGAGCCGGAGCCCCTGGGCGACGGAGAGATCGGGTGCCGCGTCGAACAATTGCTTTGCTGCGCGCACTGCGTTCGGTGACTTGCCCGCAATCTCCCGGGCCAACTCGTGGGCCGCTTCATGCGGCGCGTCCGACAGGTGTGTGACCAGGCCCAACTCGGCGGCTTCGACGCCCGAGACGATGCGGCCCGTGAAGGTGAGTTCTTTTGCCACGTCGGCACGAACCAGTCGGGGCAGGGTCTGGCTGAGCGTTACGTCGGGCACGAGGCCCCACTTGATCTCCATCACGGACAGGCGCGCGTCGGGGGTCGCGAAGCGGATGTCCGCCGCCAGGGCGAGTTGGAGTCCGCCTCCGAAGCAGACGCCGTGGACGGCGGCGATCACCGGGACCGGAAGCTCGGTCCAGACCCAGGCCGAGCGCTGAACGGCATTGGCGGGGCTCGAGTCGTCGCGTTCGAAGGGATCGAACCCCCCGTCGCCCGCGAAGTTTGCGACGTCGAGACCGGCGCAGAAGCCTCGCCCCTCGCCAGACAGCACGACGGCGCGCAGCGAGCGGTCCTTCGCCAGGTTCTCCCCCGCCTCGATGAGTGCGCGGAACATCGCGGTGTCGAGGGCGTTCAACTTTTCGGAGCGATCGAGACGTACGTCGGCGATGCCGTCGCAGACGTCGACGCGAATGCGGTCGGACATGGAGGTCACCTTACCTGACTCAGCGGTGGCATGGGGCTCGACCTGCGGGGGACGGACATCGAGCGCTCGTCGGTGCTCTCGACGAGTGGAAGGAAGACAGTGAACCGCGAGCCGCGCCCTGGCTCCACCTCGACGGAGAGGTCTCCGCCGGCGCGTTTCAGCAGGCGGTAGACCACAGAGAGCGGAATGTTGTCTCGGGATTCGACGGGGGATTCGATTTCCGCGGACGGTCCGTTTTCGAATGCACGGGCGATGGCGTCGGGGTCGATTCCTCCACTCGACTCGCTGATGGCGAGCGTCAAGTAGCGCGACGGAGCAACGGCGGGGAGCAGCCCGGGGGCGATGGCCGCGGGCTCGGGTGCGTCTGCTTCGAGCCGAAGTATGCCCCCCTTTGGCATCGCCGCCGCGGCGCGATGAGCGAGGCTCATCAAGATCGCCTCGAGGGGAAGGCGCGGCTCGCAGGCGTCGGGAAGGCCTGTGGCACCCGGATTCACCTCGATCTCGATGCCCTTCGGAACGCTGCTCCGCACCCGCCGCGCGATGCGCCGCAAGAGCGCATCGACTCGCAGCTTGGGCTGTGTGCCGCGGTGCACACGCGGAGCGATAGGAGATTCCGTCTCTTGCGGACTCCGCCGCTGCTCGAACTCCCAGCCGATCCACTGTGACATCATGTGGACGAGGTTCTTGTGCGTTGCCGTCAGGCGCACGGATTCGGCCCGGGTGCTCGCGAAGACGAGTGTGCCAAAGCTCTCGTCTCCGACCTGGATCGCGGACGCCAGGTAGGTTTCGAAGTCCAGGGCACCGTGGCCCGCCTGTCCGGCCCGGGCCGAGTCGGAGCTTTTCGATGTGGCGATCGGCTTGCCGAGTTCGAGCGTCGCGCGGCAAGGGGTCTGATCGAGTGCGAATACCGAGCCGACGCCAACGGGGAATTCCGGCGGCGCATGGATTGCGAGCACTTCGTAGCGGTCGCCGTGCACCCGAGAGACCAGCCCGATCTCGAGATCGAAGCGCCGGCAGGTTCGCTCGAGCAGCCTGGGCAGGCGGTCGTCCAGTGATTTGTCGCGGCGCGCGGCGAATTCGGACAATTCGCGCACGCTCTCCATGCTTTCCCAGTGGAGTTCCTCGGCGTGGACGAGTTCGCCGAGTGTGCGCGCGGTCCCGATTACAGCGGCGAGCCCCAACAGCCCCGCGGCCAACGAGGCGCTGGCCGCCGCCGTGGGCAGGTCGAGCGCGAGGGGCTGTCCCCAATACTGCAGGAGCGCTACGCCCTGCGATACGCCGAGCAGCAGAAAGACCCCAGCCAGCAGTGCCACCCGCGTTTCACCCGAGCGAACCGCGAGGACCACGGACGTGATTGCGGCTACCGTCAGCACGCCCGCGGAAGCGAGGAGCAGGGCCGTCAAGCCAGGGGTTCTCCTGGGATCGCGTCTGTGGGGGGTCGGGAGAGGCGATCCAAGCCTAGCGGATTGTCGTCGTTCCGTGACGAGTTTGCTGCCCCGGAGGGAACCGTGTCGTCACGCGTCGTGGGCCTGGGCCTCTGCGTCGTAGATCACTGCTATCTCGTCGAGGCGCTGTCGGACTGCACCGAGCGGTTGCGTTACCGGGATCGACGGGTTGCCGCAGGCGGCATGGTCGGCAACGCGATTCGCCAGGTCGCGGCGCTGGGTTGCGAAGCCCACGCTCTATCGGGCCTGGGAGACGATCCCGACGGGCACTTCGTCCACGCGCAGCTGCGCGCTGCGGGGGTGCGAACACGGGGTCTCCGGCACTCGCGGCGATTGCACACCACTGTCGCCGTGGTACTCGTCGACGGGCGAACCGGTGAGCGGCGCTTCGTGGTGCCAAACCGGCGCGGCCTCGAGGCGAGAGCTCCCGCCTTTGACCTGAGGGCGATCGACCGCTGCAGTGTGCTGCTCGTCGACGGTCACTTCCCGGCCCAGGCGCTGCGAGCGGTGCGCCGCGCTCGGAAGGCAGGTGCACGGGTCGTCGGTGACTTCCACTGTCCGAGCCCCGTAGTCGAGCGTCTGCTTCCCCACGTGGACCACGCGATCGTGTCGCAGGAATTCGTCGCAGCGGGCGGTTACGCGAGCCCTCGCGACGCGCTCCGCGCCCTGGCCCGGGCGACGCGGGGGCAGCCGGTCGTGACACTCGGGGCCCGGGGTGGGCTCACCCTGGACGGACGCCGCTTCCGGCGCTTCGCGGCGCATCGCGCGCGGGTCGTGGACACGACCGGAGCCGGCGATGCTTTCCACGGGGCAGTTGCAGCCGGCCTGTGCTGGGGTCTCGATTTTTCCGATTGCCTGGATCTCGGCGCGCGCGCTGCAGCGCGCAACTGCACCGCACTTGGCGGCGCGGGCCGGCTCATGACTCGGGACGAGGTTCCGGTCGCTTTGCAGCGCGTTGCGCCGACATCCCGACGAGGTCGGTGAGCACATCGAGGGCCTCTTCGAGCTGCGGCGAGTCCTCTTCTTTTTCTTCGCCCTCGGTGTCGTCGGTCTCCTGCGACTCCTCTTCGCGCCGCTTCATGATATCGGCGAGCTTGACGACGCCGGCGTTCTCCTGCTGCTCGGCCAGGAGTTCTCGGATTTCTCCGAACTCGTCGTCTTTGGCGATGCGAGTGGCCGAGCGCTCGGCCAGCGTGCCCACCACTTCATCTGCCACGGGATCCCAGTGCCCTTTGCCCTCGGTGGCGTTGGCGCTCGTGCCGAGGAAGGGCGTCGTCGTCTGGGGTGGCAGGGAGTAGCGCTGGCTCTTTTCACCGTAGTCGTCGCTCGAGAGCAGCGAGGGCAACACCACGTCCGCGCGGACGCCCGAGTGCTGGGTGGACTGTCCGCCGGGTCGGAAGAAGAGGGCGGTTGTCACCTTCAACGCACCGTTGTCTCCCGGCAGCTGGGAGATGGTCTGTACGGTTCCCTTCCCGAAGGTGTGGTCGTCTCCGACGATCACCGCGCGTCCGTAGTCCTTCAGAGCCCCGGCCAGAATCTCGGATGCGGAGGCGCTCACACGCGAGGTGAGCACCACCATCGGTCCGCTGTAGAGGACGTCGCCGTCCCGGTCCGCGAGGATCTGTCGGCGGCCGCGTGCATCCTGGATTCCGACCACCTCGCCCCGGCGGATGAAATACCCGGAGATCGTCACAGCGTGCTGGAGCAGTCCGCCTCCGTTTCGAGACAGGTCGAGGAGGAGGCCGTCGGCCCCGGCCTCGCGCACCTCGGCCAGCAGGTTCTCCACGTCGTCGGTGCATTGCCGATTGCCCGGGTCCGGGTCGCCGTAGAAAGACGGGAGTTCCAGGATCGCCAGCTTCAGTGTTTCGCCGTCCACCTCGCGCTCTTCGAAGGTGAGCTTTGCGGCCTGCTCGGCCAGGTCGATCTTGTCGCGGACGATGACGATGTCGAGCTTTTCCAACTTGCCGCCGTCGTTGCGCAGCACCGTGAGCCAGACGTTGGTGCCGGCCTTGCCGCGGATCTTGCTGACGGCGTCGCGCAGTGGCATGTCGATCAGGTCGGTGTAGTCCTTGCCGTCCTGGGACACGGCGATCAGCTTGTCCTTGGGCTTGAGCACGCCGTGGCGATCCGCAGCGCCGCCGGGGATGATCCGTTCCGCCACGGCGTAGCCGTCCTGCTCCGACAGCGCGACGCCGATGCCCTCGAGCGAGAGCGACATCCCGATGCGGAAGTCTTCGAGCACCCGCTCGGACAGGTAGTTCGTGTGCGGGTCGAGGGCCGAGGCGAATGAGTCGAGGAAGACGGAATAGAGCTCGTCGGGTGTGATTTCGAGTTCCCGCTTGAGGCGTCGCTCGTAGCGCCGGGTGAGCTTGCTCTTGGCATCGTCCGGATCGGAGTCGTTGCTGACGTAGTTGGACATCTGGAAGTGGATCATTGCGCGCATCACTTCGTCGCGCGCTTCGGGGGTCGCGGCGTAGCCACGCGTTTCGGGGTCCAGCGTGAGGCTCGTGGTTTCGTCGATCGCGTAGCCGTCGGCCTCCACGGTGGCGCGTACGAACTTCGCAGTGGCTTCGTGCTTGCGCAGGATGCTCCGGTGGGTGTTCGTGAGCCGTTCGCAGCGACCCAGCTCGATCTCGGCAAAAATGCCCGCGAGCGAGGTCTGCAGCGCCTCGACCTCGGGCTGGGTGAGGAGGGTCCGGCTCCGGTCGAGCCGCAGCACGAAGTTCTCCACGGCGCGCTGCTCGAGTTCGGGAGTGAGGGTATTGTGGCGGACGTGACCCCTCAGCAGGAGCCGGATGAACTCCGGGGTCTCTCCGCAGCTGAGGGTCGCGTGTGCCGGGGCCGCCGGGCCGAGGGCCGCGGCGAGCAGGAGGAGACCGAGAAACTTGCGCATTGCTGACGAGGGCATGTCGACTTTCGATCGGGACTGCGTATTCATATCTTTACCGCAGCTGGGCAGTTCCGGCCTTCCCTCCGGGGGCCGAGCCGGCATCGGGTGGCACGCAGCTGACGGGAGTCCAAGGTGAGAAAAGTTCTGCTCGGTCTTCTCGCGGCAGTCGCGGTCGGCCTCGGTGCGGTCTGGGTCTACGTTGACGAGATCGTGGCACATGCGATCGAGCGCGGCGGCTCCGCCGCCCTGGGTGTGGAAATCCGTGTGGGTTTCGTGCGAATCAGCCCCTTGAACGGAGAACTGCTGCTGAGTGGGGTCGGCATCGCCAATCCGCCGGGGTTCGACAGCAGCGACTTCCTCCGCATCCTCGGCGGCCGGATCGACGCCGACCTGCGCACCCTGTTGGAAGACGAAGTCGTCGAGGTGCCCTATCTCGGGATCGAGCACGTGGCTGTCTCGCTGGATCGCGACCAAAAACAGACCAACTACCAGGTGATTCTCGAGAACCTGAAGCATTTCGAGGCGGTGGATCCCTCGGGTGCGTCGAAGAGCGACGGTTCGGAGAAGCGCTTCGTCGTGCGCAAGGTCCAGATCCGCGACGTCACCGCTCGGGTCGAGTGGTCCCGGGTCGCGTCGAAGCAGACCGCCATCAGCGTCGTGGTCCCGGAGATCGAGCTTCATGACCTCGGCGCCGAGGGCGGGCAGGGTGTCACGATGGCGGAGTTCTCGAGCATCTTTACCCGGGCGATCCTCGGCTCGATCGCCCGCTACGGCTTCAACCTGCCGAGCGATGTGCGCTCCGGGCTCGAACTGGGTCTCGGAGGCTTGACTCGGGTGACCGGGGTCGTGGTGAAGGGCACCGGTACCACGCTCGTCGACGTCGCGGCAGGGGTTGCGACGGGGGTGGCGGGAGAGCGTGCCGGGGACGCAGTCAGCAACGCGGGTGGCGGCGTGGTCGGCGGCATCGGTGAGGCAGTGGAGGACGTCGGCGCGCTGGGAACCGGCACCGTCCACGGGGTCGGAGAAGTGCTGGATGCCGGTGGTAAAAAAGTCCTCGGGGGCCTCGAGCGGGCGGTCGGCGCCGGAGACCGGCCGGACGGCAATCCGTGACGGGTCTCTCCCCCGCGCGGCGGCATTGGTTGCGCCTTGCGGGGACCCTCGCAGCGCTAGGGGCTGTGCTGGCTGCGACGCAGATGCTGCGCGGGCGCTTGGGAATCGAATGGTCCGCCGAGTCGATCCAGTCGACCGTCGACGGCTTCGGCGTCTGGGCGCCGGCCATCTTTCTCACGATCACCGCCGGGCGCCAGCTCCTGGCGCTCCCCGCGGTGCTGATCCTGACCTCCGCCGGCCTGCTCTTTGGCACGGGGCTCGGCACCCTGCTCGGCGGCCTCGGCATCGCTCTCAACGGCTGTGTGCTCTACGCGGTC
This sequence comes from Deltaproteobacteria bacterium, assembly GCA_002729515.1. GTDB lineage: Bacteria > Myxococcota_A > UBA9160 > UBA9160 > SMWR01. The sequence continues at coordinate 14,708 of PBYF01000011.1, read as the reverse complement.
GCACGCTTCATGGGGCGCGACTGGGTGCTGCCCCGGATCCAGTCGCGTTGGCCCCAGTTCGAGACGCACGCCCGCACGGCCGGTCCGCCGTTTCTCGCCGTCGACACGGCGCATCCCTGGGGAGTGCTCACACCCGTCTACTTTGCGGCGGGGGTCAGCGGCATCGGCGCGCCGATGTTCGTCCTGAGCATCGGACCCGCCGCGCTGGTGCGCGCCGCCCTGTATTCGTTTCTCGGCGCAAACCTGCTCGACGTGGGCTCACCCGACTTCTGGATCGCGACGAGCCTGATCGCGCTGGCCGGGGTCGCTCCCCTGGCGCACCCCGGGCTGCGCCGGCGCCTGCGAGCCATGCTGGAGCCGGGCGAAAGCGCTCAGTAGCGATAGTGGTCGGGCTTGTAGGGCCCCGCGATGGGAATGCCCAGGTATTCGGCCTGCGCGGGGGTGAGCTCGGTCAGGGCCACGCCGAGCTGCTCGAGGTGTAGCCGCGCGACCTCTTCGTCGAGGTGCTTGGGCAGGATGTACACCTGCTTCTCGTACTTCCCGGAGTCCCGTTCCTGCCACAGCTCGAGCTGTGCGAGCACCTGGTTCGTGAACGACGCCGACATCACGAAGCTCGGATGGCCGGTGGCGCAGCCGAGGTTCAGCAGGCGCCCCTCGGCCAGGATCAGCACGCTGTGCCCGTCCGGGAAGACCCACTCGTGGTACTGGGGCTTGATCTCGATGCAGCGGATGCCCGCGATCTTCTTGAGCCCGGCCATGTCGATCTCGTTGTCGAAGTGGCCAATGTTTCCGACGATGGCCTTGTCCTTCATCCGCGTCATGTGTTCAGCGGTGATGATGTTGAAGTTTCCCGTCGTGGTGACGAAGACGTCCGCATTCTCGACGACGTCTTCCAGCTGGCGGACCTCGTAGCCCTCCATTGCCGCCTGGAGCGCGCAGATCGGGTCGATCTCGGTGACGACGACCCGGCAGCCCTGGCCGCGAAGCGCCTGGGCACAGCCCTTGCCGACCTCGCCGAAGCCGCAGACCACGGCGACCTTGCCGCCGAGCATCACGTCGGTGGCACGCATCAGGCCGTCGGGCAGCGAGTGGCGGCAGCCGTAGACGTTGTCGAACTTGCTCTTGGTCACCGAGTCGTTCACGTTGATCGCCGGGAAGAGCAGGCTCCCGTCGTTCGCCATCTGGTAGAGCCGGTGCACGCCCGTGGTCGTTTCCTCGGAAACGCCCCGGAGTTTCTGGCTCATGCGCGTCCAGCGCTGGGGATCGTGTGCGAGTTCGGTGCGAAGCGTTTCGAGGATCACCCCCCATTCCTCGGAATCGTTCTCGGGATCGAAGTCCGGAACCTTGCCGGACCGCTCGAACTCGGTGCCCCTGTGGACGAGAAGTGTGGCGTCGCCGCCGTCGTCGACGATCATGTCGGGGCCCTGGTCGTCGGGCCAGACGAGCGCCTCGCGGGTGCACCACCAGTACTCCGCCAGGCTCTCCCCCTTCCAGGCGAATACCGGCACGCCCTGGGGCTCGTCGGGCGTTCCGTGCGGACCCACGACGGTGGCCGCAGCCGCCGGGTCCTGGGTGGAGAAGATGTTGCACGAAACCCAGCGCACGTCGGCGCCCAGTTCGACCAGGGTCTCGATCAGCACCGCCGTCTGCACCGTCATGTGCAGGCTGCCCATGATCCGGGCGCCGGAAAGGGGCTTGTCCGCGCGGTAGCGTTCGCGCAGGGCCACGAGGCCCGGCATCTCGTGCTCGGCCAGGCGGATTTCCTTGCGGCCGAGTTCGGCGAGATCGAGGTCGGCGACCTTGAAAGGCAGGCGGTCGGGCGTGGCCATGGCGTCTCCTGTCGGCCGCAAGGGCCCCCAGTATGTATTTGTTTATGCGGATGCAGTGTTACAAGATCGAGCCGGGGTGTCAATCCTCAATGGATGGCCCCGAGCTTCCCCGCACCTCCTCTACCACGCCTCCCGTCCGCGATGCCCCAGTGGCGCCAGACGAACCGCAACCGTCTCCGCGCCTTCGTCGCCGGAGGCATTGGTGTAGAGGAAGAACCCGCCGTCGCCGGGGTGCGAGTGGTCCGGGCAATAGCGCTTCGACCTCGACCCGGGTGCCGCGGGTGAGCTTCTCGGAGCCCTGCGTCAGGCCGATCCGGTTCCTGTGAGCTGCGCGCTCGCGTCCCACAGGCGTTGCGCGGTCTCCGAGTCGCACGCCGACGCGGCGGGTTGCTTCTCCCGGCAGCGCGCGAAGTAGGCGCCCGATACTCCGTCGAGCTCCGGAGCCGTGGCCACGTGAAGCGATGTGCGCGCGCCCTTTTCCGGCGTCTGGAAGAAGACCTTGAGCAGGCCCATCGCGAGCTTCCCGACCCAGCCGTTGTGGGCTCCGAGACGCGAAGCGACGGCGCCCGGATGCACGGCGTTCACCGTGACTCCGGTTCCCTCGAGCCGCCGCGCGAGTTCGCGGGTGAAGAGAATATTTGCCGCCTTCGAACGCCCGTAGGTGCGCATCGCCCCGTATTTTCCCTCGCTCTGGAGGTTGTCGAGATCGAGCGGGCCGAAGCGATGCGCTTCGGAAGACACGTTCACGATTCGCGCCGGAGCGCTCGCGACGAGGCGATCGAGCAGCCGGTTCGTGAGCGCGAAGTACGCCAGGTGGTTTACGGCGAAGGTTTCTTCGAAGCCGTCGGCGTTGATGCGGTGGTGGAGGTTCACCACGCCGGCGTTGTTGACCAGCAGATGGATCCGCGGGCAGGTGGCGAGGATCTCGTCCGCGAGGCGCCGGATGTCCGCCAGCGAGGCGAGGTCCGCGAGTCGCAGATCGACCCGGTCGGCGCTTCCGGCAGCTTGCAGCCGCGCGAGTGTCGCCTGGCCGCGCGCTTGGCTGCGCCCGACGATCACGACACGCGCCCCCATCCGGACGAGACCGAGCGCCGTGGCTTCGCCGATGCCCGAGGTGGCTCCGGTGACGACGCACGTCTTGCCCGCTAGATCCGGCATGGCGTGTCATCCTACCCGACCCGACCCGACCCGACCCGACCCGACCCGACCCGACCCGAGGCAGGTGGCGAACGAACTCCGGATCTTCGGCTGCCCCGCGCGGCGGCGGGACTTCCCGCACGTGGAGCGGCGTGCGGGCCGGATCGAGGGATACGCGCGGCGCTTCTGGCAGGGGTCGACGGACCACCGGGGCCTGCCGGGGGCACCCGGCCTACTCCCCGAAGGCCGGCAGCACCGCCTCGGCGAAGATACGCGCGGGCTCCCGCGTGTCGCGCCCGAAGAATTCCATGGGAAAGAAGCTGCAACCGAGTGCGCGGTGGCGTTCGATGCGCTCGATTACCTGTTCGGGCGCGCCCCAGATGCCGTGTTCCTCGAGGCCCGCTCCCATGTGGCCCCCGTAGATCTTTTTCGCCTTTTCGAGCTGGCTGCGGGCGGTGGCTTCGTCCTCGGCGATTACCACGACGCATTGCTGCGAGATCTCGATCTGGTCGAAGTCCCGGTCGACTTCGTCGCAGCGTCGTCGCAGCGCCTCGACCTTGCGCTCGAGTTGGGCTTGGAAGACGGCCATGTTGTTCCAGACGTCCGCGTGCCGCGCCGCGATACCCATCAAGACGCGCTCGCCGCCTCCGCCGACGAGGATCGGGGGCGGTCGCACCGGCTTCGGCTCGCAGCGCGCGTCTTTCAACGTGAAATGCCGCCCGTCGAAGCTCGTGGTTTCGTCGGTCCAGAGCGACTTCATGATGGTGAGGCTCTCGTCGAGTGCTTCGAGCCGTTCGGGCAGGTCCGGGAAGGGCAGACCGAGGTTCGTGAACTCGGGCTCGAACCAGCCGGCGCCGAAGCCCGGCGCCGCGCGACCGCCGGAGATCTGGTCGAGCGTGGCGATCTGCTGGGCCAGGACTGCCGGGTGGCGGAAGAAGGGCGGGGTGACGAGCGTGCCGAGTCCCACCCGTTGGGTGAGCGCGCCCACCGCAGCGAGCTCCGTCCACGCCTCGAAGATGGGCAGGGTGGGGAATGGCACACCGTAGAGGTGATCGCAGACCCATACCGAGTCGTAGCCGAGGCGGTCGAATTCGACGGCGGCCTCTCTCGCTTCGGGCCAGGTGCGCTTGATCTGGGGAAGCGTCACGCCGAACCGCACCGCTCTCGCCATCGCCGACCTCCCGGCCCGTCGGGTCCGTGGATCCGCGCTTGATTCTACACGGCTTGTGCCGGGGTCGGCTTCGCGATTGAATGGACGAACCGATGGCGCTGGATCCGGAGAACGCGAGGCTCGAGGGTCGGGTGGTGGTGGTGACCGGTGCCGCGGTCGGGATCGGGAGCGCCGTCGCCGAAGGCTGCGCGCGCTTTGGTGCGGATCTCGCGCTCTGTGATCGCGACGGTTCGGGGATGGCCGACACCGCACGCGCGGTAGAAGCTGCCGGGCGCCGCGTCGTCACCGCGCTGCTCGATGTGCGAGATGCCGCGGCCGTGGGAGAGTTCGCGCGAGAGGTTGCGTCCGGCTTCGGACATGCGGACGTCCTGGTGAACAATGCCGGCGGCGGTTTCCAGGCCGACTTCCTCGATGTTTCCGCGAAGGGACAGGAGGCGCTCGTCCACGAGAACTTCAGCAGTGTGACCCACTGCGTTCGCGCCTTCGTGCCGCTGATTCCCGAGGCCGGGGGCTCGATCGTGAACGTCACCTCCGTCGAGGCGCACCGGGCGGCACCCGGATTTGCCGTGTACTCGGCCATGAAGGCAGCGGTCGCGAACCTCACGAAGAGCCTGGCGCTCGAGTTGGCCGACCGGCGCATCCGGGTCAACTGCGTGGCGCCCGACAGGATCGCCACGCCGGGCATCGGCCCGCTGGGGGAAGGGCGCACGCCGCTCCCGCGGCCCGGGAGTCCAGACGACGTGGCGGGCGCCGTGGTCTTTCTGGCCTCCGACCTCTCGCGTTTCGTCACCGGCGTGACGCTTCACGTCGACGGCGGAACGCTCGCAGCCGGTGGCTGGCGCCGCGCCCGGGACGGGGGCTTCGAGGTCTGAATGCAGTTCCGGGGCGTCGTGGAGGAAACGGGGAACGCCGCAATTGCCTGGGAGAACCCGGGCGACGCTTCCGGGGAACCCGCGTGAGCGAGTGGGTCATCCTCAAGACCGGGACGACCCTGCCGGAACTCCGCGCGCGCCGCGGCGACTACGAGGACTGGTTTCTCGATGGGCTCGGCGTGCCGTCCGAACAGGCGCGTGTCGTCGCCGTCTACGAGGGCGAGGGTCCGCCCCCAGCCGATGTCCCGGTCGGGGTCGTCGTGACGGGATCGAGCGCCATGGTGAGTGACCGCGAGCCCTGGAGCGAGGCGGCGGCGGCCTGGCTGCGGGACGCGGTGGCGGCGGCGACACCCGTGCTCGGTGTCTGCTATGGCCACCAACTGCTCGCCCATGCTCTCGGAGGTGTGGTGGCGCCCAATCCGCGTGGGCGCGAGATGGGCACCCTGCGCCTCCGGCTGCTGTCCGAGGCTCGCGACGACCCGTTGCTCGGCGGGTTCACGGATCCGCTCTGCGTCCAGGCGACCCACGTCGAGTCGGTGCTCGAGCTTCCCGCCGGCGCGCGGCGGCTGGCCGAAAGTGGCCTCGACGCGAACCACGCCTTCGCGGTGGGGGAACGCGCGTGGGGCCTCCAGTTTCACCCAGAGTTCGATGCCGATGTGATGCAGGCCTACCTCGCGGCGCGCCGCGAGATCCTGCGCTCGGAGGGGATCGATCCGGAGCGGCTCGAGCGCCGCGTGGAAGAGAGTCCACACGGGTCCGAGCTGCTGCGCCGGTTCGCCCGGCTTGCGGTCGCCTGAACGGCGCCCGGGATCTGCTATCCCTTCGCCCGGTAGCCGGTGAGGGGCCCCGTTCCATGCAAGGCAGCCGGAGTCGCTTGCTCGTCGCGTGGGTGGACGCCGTGCAGCGCCGCGCGGGCGGCGTGCTCTGGGCCACCGGTACGCTGACGGTCGCAGTGCTCGCGTACGCGGTGACGACACTGGGCGTCAATACCCACCACACGTCGATTCTTTCCGACGACCTTCCGTTCTGGAAGCACTACCACGAGTTCGCGGAAGTCTTTCCCATTCTGGACGAGGCACTGCTCGTCGTGATCGACGCCGAAACGGCCGCCGAGGCCCGCGACGCGGCTCGCACCCTGGCCGACCGGCTCGCGGCGGAGCCGGAGCGCTACCGGGACGTCTACGTGCCGGGCGGCGACGCTTTCTTCGAGCGCAACGCGTTGCTCTATCTGGACGTGGAAGCGGTCGAGGATCTCTCGGACCAGCTCGCAAGCGTGCAGCCGCTGCTCGCCGCCGTGTCGCAGGACAGCAGCCTGTCGAGCATGGCCGAGATGCTCCGGGAAGGGATCGCCCAGGCCCGAAGCCATCCCGAAGTAGCCGTCGACCTGAGCATGATCTTCGACTCGCTTTCGCGCGCGGTCCAGGCCGTGCTCGAGGGCAACCCGCACCCCATTTCGTGGACCGAGATGATCCTGCGCAGCCCGCTTCCCGGGGAAACTGCACGCCGCGTCGTCGTGCTTCAGCCCGTCTTCGACTTCGACCACATCCTGCCGGGTTACCGGGTCATCCAGTCGGTCCGGGAGACGGCGCGAGAACTCGGCCTCGTGCCGGAAAACGGTGTCACGGTGCGTCTTACCGGCAACGTCGCGCTCAACACCGAGGAGATGCTCGGTGTCGCTCGCGGCGCACTGCTCGCCATTGGCGGCTCGCTCGTTCTGGTGGGAATCATCCTGGGCGTGGCGCTTCGCCGCGCCCATCTGGTGCTGGCGGTCCTCATCACGTTGCTGGTGAGTCTGGCGTGGACGACGGGCTTTGCCGCCGCGGTGGTGGGACACGTCAACCTGGCTTCGATCTGCTTCGCGATACTGATCATCGGGCTCGGCGTCGATTTCGGCATCCACTTCACCATGCGCTACGCGGAACTCATGCGCGCGGAGTTCGCGCACCGTGACGCGATGGCGGAGACCTCGCGCGACGTCGGCGGTTCTCTCGTGCTCTGTGCGCTCACCACCTCGATGAGCTTCTTCGTCTTCGTCCCGACGGACTACAAGGCCGTGGGCGAGTTGGGCATGATCGCGGGCACCGGGATGCTGATCAGTCTCTTGTGCACGTTGACCGTGCTGCCCGCGCTGCTCACCGTATGGAAGGGACGCGATCCCGGGAGCGCCTGGCCGGGGGTTCGGTGGTTCGAACGCCTGGTCGTGACGGCCGCGGCGCACCACCCGCGCAGCGTGCGCTGGGTGGCGCTGGTTCTCGGCCTCGTCGCCATCGGAACTCTGCCGATGCTGCGCTTCAACCACAACGTGGCGGAGATGCGAGACCCGAACACCGAGTCCGTGCGCACCTTCAACTCGCTCCTGGCAGAGAGCGATACGACGCCGTGGACCATGGACGTGATGGCCGACGACATCGAGGCGGCCCAGGTGATCGCCGAGACGCTGCGGCGCCTCGACGTGGTCGATCGCGCCGTGACGCTCGCCGACTATGTGCCGACGGGCCAGGACGAGAAACTCGAGATCCTCGAGGACCTCGGCTATTTCGTGCCGGAGCCGCCGAAGACACGCGTGGAGCAGCCGCCGGTCCCCCTGGCGAACCAGATTGCCACGTTGCGCGCGCTCCTCACCTCGCTGCGCGCGCCGTGGCTGGCGGAGTCGGACCCGGTCCGCGCCGAGAGCGCAAGGCGTGCGGCGCGTTACCTGGCGCGCTTCCTGGCGCGGCTCGAGAGGCTCGAGGAAAAGGAGAGCCAGCGCGCCGAGGTCGCGGCCTTCGAGCGCAGCCTGACCGGTTCGCTGCCGGGACAACTCGAGGCTCTCTGGCTTGCGACGGCCCCGGAGACGGTGACGCTCGACTCGTTGCCCGAGGTGTTGTCGAGCCGGATGCTTTCCGCCGATGGCCGGGCTCGAGTGGAGGTGATGCCGAGCGGCGACCTCTCGGACAACACCGCCCACGCGCGCTTCGTCGACACGGTGAAGGAGCACGCTCCCCAGGCGACGGGCAGTGCCGTCACGGTGCTCGAGTTCGGCCGCGCCGTGGTGCGCTCCTTCCAGGAGGCCCTGGTCTTGGCGCTGGTGGCAGTGGCTCTGCTGCTCCTGGTGCTCTGGCGGCGTCTCGACGACATGGCGCTCGTTCTCGTGCCGCTGGGGCTGGCGCTCTTGCTGACCGCCGGCACCGCGGCAGTGGTCGGCATCTCGTTCAACTTCGCCAACATCATCGTGCTTCCGTTGTTGCTCGGAATTGGTGTCGACAGCGGCATCCACCTGGTCCACCGCCACCGGGTGACCGTCGATACGGTCGGGCACGCCGAGGCCCCGGAGCGCGAACTGCTGGAGACGAGCACCGCTCAGGCCGTCTTCTTCAGCGCGCTCACGACGATGGCGAGCTTTGGCACCCTGGCCCTGGCGAGCCACGTGGGCTTCGCGACGCTGGGCGCGTTGTTGTTGATCGGCGTGTTCTTCGTGCTGCTCGCGAACCTGGTCGTTTTGCCCGCGCTCCTGGCGTGGCGCCGCCCAGCGGCGGAGGTAAAGGGCGGCCGTTCCGCGCCGCGATAGACTCGACCCATGGGCGAGGCCCCGGTCTCGAACGCGGTGTCTGCGGGCTTCGAGAGACTCGTCCTCTTCGACGGTGTGTGCAGATTCTGCGAGTCCGCCGTGCAGTGGCTGCTCGAGCGCGATCCGGGCGGCCGGCTTCGTTTCGCTTCGCTCCAGGGCGAGACCGCGCGCCGGCTGCGGGGGCGTCACCCGGAGATCCCGGCCGGCGTCGACAGCATCGTCTACGTCGAGCTGCTCGACGGCCGGGAACGGATCCAGCTGCGCAGCGCGGCCATCGTCGCGGTCTGCCGCGCGCTGCCCCGGCCACCCTGCTGGGTGGGTGCGCTCGCAGTGCTGCCGACGTCGGTGGCGGACCCGGCCTACGCCCTCTTCGCGCGCGTGCGCTACCGGGTCTTCGGCAAGCGCGACGCGTGTCGCGTTCCGGGCCCCGAAGAGCGGGAGCGATTCCTGGACTGATCACGCCAGGACGCGCGCCACCTCGTCGCGGTCCGGCGCCGCGATTTCGGACCCGTCGTGGCGGAAGACGCCGGCGCCGGACTCTGCGCGGCCGATTGCGCGCGCGGGGGTGCCGCCCCGCGCGAGGGCCTCGCAGGCCGCCTGCGCGGTCGCTTCGGGAAAGGCGGCAAGCAGGCAGCCCGAGGCCAGTGTGGCCCAGGGGTCGGCACCGAGCGCGCGGCACACGGCGAGGCCCGCGTCGAACCAGAGCACGTTGTCCGCGTCGATGCGCAGCTTCACGTTCGACGCTGCGGCAAGCTCCCCGAGTCCGGCCGCGAGCCCGCCCTCGGTCGGGTCGTGGAGTGCAGTTGCGCCCAACTCGGCGGCCCGCAGTGCCGGCTCGACGACGGAGATCCCCGGCTCGCGGAGTGCTCGCTCTGCTCGCTTGCGGTTCGCCAGGTCGACGCCGGTGAGACGCTCTCCGGCTTCGGCGGCCAGCACGGCGGCACCCTCGACGGGCGCGGGTCCGGCCTGGACCACGACGTCGCCGGTCCGCGCGCCGCCGGTCCGCACGATCCGGTCCGGTTCGGCGAGTCCCAGCATTTGCCCCGCGACCACGGGCTGGCGCACGGCGCCCGTCACCTCGGTGTGTCCCCCGACGAGCGTCGTGCCGCAGGCGTCGAGCGCCACCTGCATCTCGGCGAAGAGCGCGCGCACCGCGTCTTCGCGGGTTCCCTCGGGCAGCAGCACGGTTGCGAGAAACCAGCGCGGTCGCGTTCCGGTGACGGCGACGTCGTTGGCATTGATGACGACGGCGTGGGCACCGACGCCGTGTCCCGTGAGCGTGATGGGATCCGCTGCGACGACGAGCGTTCCGGCCGGCACGTCGATGGCACAGGCGTCCTCTCCCGGATGCGGACCCAGGCGCAATTCGGGGGGTGCGGGCGGAAGCGCTCCGAGGAGCTCGGCGAGCAATGCCGCCGGGAGTTTTCCGGGGGGCAGGGCGCGCGCCACCGCCCGAGCGTAGCGAGGCCTAGTGGATCGGGCCGCATTCGTTGCGGAGCGCCAGCCACTGGTGGGCCGCGGCCGTGGTGGCCGCCAGCATGCTCTCGCCCAGAGCCACGATGAGTTTGCCTCCGCGCGCGCCGACAGGCGGCATGCGCACGATCGCCACCCAGGCGTCGCGCCCGCTCGGGTGGCGATTGTTGCAATAGAGCTCGCCGTGCACCGCGTGCAGCCAGTCGAATGCCTCGTGCTGGGTCATCGTTCGTGAGTGTCGGAAGCGGTGCGGGAGGTGACTGCGTCGCACCGGCAGCGAACGGGCGGATCGCGTGCAGGAGGATCGGATAAGCTCGCGAGCGATGGTCGTCTCGCGCGATTTCATCGCCGTGGTCTCCGGTGTGCCCCGCTCGGGCACCTCGCTCCTCATGCAGATGCTCGCCGCCGGCGGGCTCCCGGTGCTCACCGACGGCGCCCGCCCGCCGGATGCACACAACCCGCGCGGTTATTTCGAGTTCGAGCCGGCCAAAGCGCTCGCGATGAACGCGGACTGGCTGCCCCGCGCGGTCGGTCGCGCCGTGAAGGTCGTTCACACGCTGGTGACGGCGTTGCCGGAAGGCTTCGACTACCGGCTCGTGCTGGTGCGCCGCGAGCTGGCGCAGGTGGTGGCGTCCCAGGACGCGCTGCTCGCGGGCCATGCTCCGCCGGGACCCTCGGCGCAACGCCTGGCCGAGATCTACGCGCGCCAGCTCGTCGAGCTCGAGCATTGGCTCGGCGGTCGGCCCGGCTTCAGCGTCCTCGAGCTCGATTACGGCCGGCTCCTCGCGGACCCGTCGCGAGCGGCGCGGTCGCTCGATGGCTTTCTCGGAGTTGGGCTCGACACCGAGGCGATGGCCGGCGCGGTGGCTCCGGATCTCTGGCACCAGCGCGCGTGAGGCGGGACCCGGCCGAAGGCGGGGGGGCCCCGGCGGATGGCTCGGCCTCGCGCTCGGTATTTCCGGGTCGGAGAAGGCGTTTCATCTCGCCTGCGCTCGGTCCTGCGCTTTACTCCGCCGGAACCCCGCCGCCTTCGGCCCGCCCCGAATCGTTCTTCTGCGGCGCGCTAGCAGCAGGCGGTGACGAAGCTTTCGAAGAGGCGCGCGCGGTGGGCCGACTCGAGGCTCTCGGGGTGCCACTGGACACCGAGGCAGAAGGAGCGTTCCGGAGCTTCGACAGCCTCGATGACGCTGTCTTCGGCGGTGGCGCAGACGCGCAGGCTTCCCGTTTCGGCGACCGCCTGGTGGTGGCGGCTGTTCACGCTGGCCGTGCCCGGGCCGAGGCAAGCCGCAAGCCGTGTGCCCGGGGCGACGCGGATGGCGTGGCGCGCGTCGGGATCCTCGAAGTGGTGGGTCTGCGCGCCGGGGAGATCCGTCTCGAGGTGGTAGTGCAGCGAGCCGCCATGGGCGAGTGCTAGAAGCTGCATCCCGTAGCAGATGCCCAGCACCGGTAGCCCGCGCGCCAGCGCGGCGGCGAGAACGCCGTGGTCGGCTTCGATCTGTGCCGCCGGTACCGGCTCGAACCGGACCGACGCCGGATAGGGGCGCGGCGGCCTGAAGTCGTCGCCGCCCGGAACCAGCAGTCCGTCGAGTCGCGAGACCAGCGCCTCGGGGGCGGCGCCCAGCGCCAGGTGGACGGGAACGGCGCCGGCCTCGGCCAGCGCGGCCGCGTAGGCGACATCGACGTACTGGTAGGTGCGGCCCGGCTTCCAGCGGCCCCGCTCATCGAGGCACGGGAGAATCCCGATGAGCGGCGGCATTCACCGCAGTATAACCTCCGGCTCATTCGCCGACGGGAGGGGGACTTGCGGACGCTCATCGCCGGATGCGGCTACGTCGGCAGCGCACTGGGCGAGCGGCTCGCAGCCGACGGTCACGAGGTCTGGGGGCTGTGTCGGAAGTTTTCCCAACCCGCCCAGGGCGTGCGGCCGATCGAAGCCGATCTCGGGCTGCCCTCGGATCTGCTGCGGCTGCCCGGCGCTCTCGATTTCGTGGTCTACCTGGTGTCGGCGCAGGGCGCGGACGACGCGCTCTACCGCACGGCCTATGTCGGAAACCTGGCGAACCTGCTGGCGGCGCTCGAGGCCGCCGGCGAGCGGCCGCGCCGCGTCGTCTTCGCCTCGAGCACCGCCGTCTACGCGCAGGGCGGGGGGGAGTGGGTGGACGAGGAGTCACCGACCGAGCCGACGCATTTCTCGGGGCGCCGCTTGCTCGAGGGGGAGGCGTGTCTGGCCGGATCGCCCTTTCCGACCACCGCAGTGCGGTTCGGGGGGATCTACGGGCCGCGGCGCACGGGACTCGTCGAGCGCGTGCGCACCGGGGCTGCGCGCTGCCGTCCGGGCCACTACACGAACCGAATCCACCGCGACGACTGCGTCGGAACGATCGCACACCTGCTCGCGCTGGAGAGCCCCGAAGAGCTCTACCTCGCCGTGGACTCCGAGCCCGCCACAGACGACAGCGTCCAGAGCTGGCTGGCGGGCGCGTTGGGGACGCCCGTGCCGCGACGGGCGGCGGCCGGCGACGCGCCTGCGCGCCGCGGCAACAAGCGCTGCCGCAACGCGCGGCTCCGGGCCAGTGGTTACCGCTTCCGCCACCCGACTTTCCGCGAGGGTTACCGGAGCCTGCTCGGGGGGGACGCTTGACGCCGCCGCGCCCGCCCGCGTGCGCTCCCGCCGTGACCGCCATGCCCGGCGCGGTGTTCTCACCGGTCCAGCAGCTTTTCGACGCACCGGACAGGCGGATCGTGCCGCTCCACGTCGGCGACACCTGGCTCGAGCCCTTCGAGGGCGCGCGCATGGAGGACCTGCGCGTGGCCGAGCACCCGGGCATGCACCGTTACAGCGAGACCCGCGGCGTGTCGGCGCTCGTCGACGCGATCGTCGACAAGGTGCGCGCAAATAACGCCCTGGCATGCGAGCGCGAGCAGGTGCTGGTGGCCGCCGGAGCCACGGGCGCGCTCGGGTCCGCGCTCGGCATGCTGGCCTCGCCCGGCGAGGAGGTGCTGATCCTCGCACCCTTCTGGCCGCTGATTCGCGGCATCGTGCAGGCGTTCCGCGCGGCTCCCGTCGAGGTGCCCTTCTACGACCGGGTGGACTCCGCCGAGGCGGCCGTCGAGGCGGTGCGCGCGCGCCTCACCGAGCGCAGCGTGGCGCTCTACGTCTCGAGCCCGTCGAACCCGACCGGGCGTGTGCTGCCGCGGGCCTGGCTCGAGGCGTTGGCGGATCTGGCGCGGCGGGAGAACCTCTGGCTCATCTCCGACGAGGTCTACGAGGAAACCGTCTACCGCGGTGAGCACTTCTCGATCGCCGCCGCCGCGCCGGAGCGGTCGCTCACGGTCTTTTCCTTTTCGAAGGCCTACGGGATGGCCGGCAACCGGGTTGGCTACCTGGTGGGTCCCCGAGACGCGGTGGAGGGTGCGCGCAAGGTCTCGACCCACACCTTCTACACCGCGCCCACCGCCGGACAGCTCGCCGCCCTGCGCGCCCTGCGCGATGGAGATGCCTGGGTCGCCCGCGCGCGGGAGATGTACCGCGAGGTGGGCGATGCCACCGCCGCTGCCCTCGGCGCGCCGGCGCCCGAGGGCGGGACCTTCCTCTTCCTCGACGTCCGCACCCAACTCGACGCGCGGGGGATCTGGGGCTTTCTCGCCGACTGCGTCGAGGACGGCGTCGCGCTCGCGCCGGGTCCCTCCTGCGGCGCGGACTACGAGGGGTGGGTGCGCCTGTGCTTCACCGCCGCCCCGCCCGAAGACGTGGCCCGCGCCAGCGCCGCTCTCGCGCGGCGCCTGTCCGCCTGAGCCTCAGGCCGCCTGTTCGGGCAGCGCCTCGAGCAGGCGCACCCAGTCGTCCGGCAGGCCGTGGGCGCGCGCGCCGTCTACGAGGCAGCGCTTGTACTCGGGGTCGAGCGCGGGATCGTCGGTGAGCCGATCGGAGAGGTAGGTCTCCGCCCGGATCCGTTCGCCCCCGCTCCCCACGAGGTCGACTGCGACGCGCCGGTAGTCGGTTTCGATGGCGTCGAGTCGCTCCCAGTCGCCGGCGTCGAGGGACCAGACCAGGCCCCACACGCACTCGCCCGGTCCGGGCCGGAGATTCGCCTTGCCGGTTCCGTCCCGGCCGCGCTTGTCGGTGGTGAGCCGGTGGCCGGCCAGCCGCGCCGGCCCGCGCGGCTCGGCCGAGGGCACGCGCCCCCGCATGCGGCTCGCGAGCAGGTTCGAGCCATAGGCAAAGTAGACGGCCTGCATTAGTCTCTCGGGCTCATTTTCTCACACGGTGAAATTCATGTCTTTTTGCAAGCACACATCCATGCTCTCCCTGGCGGTCGCCATCGCGGTGTTCGCGTCCCCGGCTGCCGGGAGCGACAAGGCCTCCGCGCAGGCCACCAAGGGGAAGGACGTGGCCATCGAAGCCATCGACGCGTTCATCGAGGAGCAGAAGATCGACAAATCCTCACCCAGCTGGAAGACCCGGCTGTCGAAGCCGCCCAAGCTGAGCTTCGATGACGACAAGACCTATTACTGGCATCTCGACACCAATGTCGGTGCCGTCAAGATCAAGCTCGATCCGAAGACGGCGCCCATGCACGCGTCGAGCACGCTCTACCTCACGCGGCTCGGCTTCTACGACGGTTTGCCCTTCCACCGGGTGATTCCAGGCTTCATGGCGCAGGGCGGCGACCCGCTCG
>PBYF01000010.1 GCA_002729515.1 Deltaproteobacteria bacterium | reverse complement strand
GATAGGAAGTTCAAGCTGCGTTTTCCTTGGGTCCGATAAGTAGGCATTCTGTCAAATAGAGGGGGCGAGGGGAAGAGGCCCCGGTACGGGGCGCTGCGCCCGCCGGTCGCCGCACAAGTCCAGCTGCGGGGGAGCCACCCCGTACAGGTGCGAAGCGCGCTGGCCCACGGCGCCGTGGTTCATGCGGCCGGGCCCTGGCGCACCACCGGCGGCTGGTGGTCGCCCGAAACGCGCTGGGCCTACGACCACTTCGACGTGCTCACGAGCGACGGAATCCTTTCGCGCCTGCGCTTCGACCACGTACGCCGCGCCTGGCACATCGACGCCATCTACGACTAGCAAACCCGGCCCGGGCGCAATGCCCACAAAGCGCACGGCGTAAACCGCCCACAAGACCCGGAGCGTGAACCGCCCACAAGACCCGGAGCGTGAACCGCCCACAAGACCGGAGCGTGAACCGCCCACAAGACCCGGGGCGTGAACCGCGGTTCGCACCGAAGACCCACGAGCCAACGTGGGCGCCCCACGGCCCGGCACGACTCTCGCAGCTCCCACCGGGCGTGACGACCACAATCACCGCCAACCCCGCGCTCCCCGGACTCTTCGCGGCGCCGCCCGCACACGGCTACGAAACACGCCGCCCCGAAAAAACCGTGCTGCACGCCGTCGTTCGCGAGCAGCTCGAATCCTTCCTCTCTCGCGCCCACGAACGCGATCGCCCCGTGCCCCACTTCATCGAGCGGGAGTTCCGCGCCTACCTCGCGTGCGGGGTCCTCGCCCACGGCTTCTTGCGGCTCCACTGCGACGAATGCCGGCTCGATCGCCTCGTCCCTTTTTCGTGCAAGCGGCGGGGCTTCTGCCCCGCCTGCGGAGGCCGGCGCATGGCCGACACCGCGGCACACCTGGTGGACTGCGTCCTGCCTGAAGTGCCGGTCCGCCAATGGGTCCTCACCCTGCCCTACCCGCTTCGCTACCGCTGCGCCTATGACGCGACGCTCACCAGCCAGGTGCTCCGCGCCTTCCTCCGCGCGCTCTTCGCCGGGCTGCGCCGGCGCGCGCGACACCGCTGGAAGACAGCGCATAGCCAGTGCGGCGCCGTCACCTTCATCCAGCGCTTCGGCTCGGCGCTCAACCTGAACCTCCACTTCCACACCCTGGCGCTCGATGGGGTCTACACCGGGGGCTTCGATACGGCGATGCGTTTCCTTCCACTTCCGGCACCCAGTGGCGACGAAATTTCCAGCGTGCTCGCCGGCACGGCGCGCCGCCTCGCACGGCTGCTCGCATCGCGAGCAGAGGGCGACGACGACACCCTTGCCCGAGACGAGCCTCTGCTGGCCACGCTCGCTGCGGCTTCGCTGCGCACCCGCGTCGCAACGGGCCAGCGCGCCGGCGAGCGCTGGCAACGGCTCGGCGACCCCGTCGAGCCCCAGATCGCGGGCGCGGACCCCGAAGCGTCACCGCGGGTCCCGCAGCACGACGGCATGAGCCTTCACGCCGACGTCGCCGTTCCCGCACGCGACCGCCGCCGGCTCGAACGGCTCTGCCGCTACGTCGCGCGGCCTCCACTCGCGCACGGGCGCCTCGAAGTTAAGCCCGATACTCGACTCGCCCTGCGCCTCAAAACCCGGTGGCGCGACGGCACGACGCACATCCTGATGGAGCGCCACGAACTGCTGGAGCGGCTCACCCCCCTCGTCCCACCGCCCCGGGCCCACCAGGTTCGCTACCACGGCGTGCTCGCCCCCTGCGCCAGCGCCCGCGCGCGCATCGTGCCCGGGCCGCGGCCGGCACCGGAACCCGCCGGACCCCAGGCCGCCGAGCCAATCTTCGCGGCGAGCCTGGAGCCGGAGGAAATGGCCCATGGGGGCCAGAAGGCCAGCAGCCACACTAACGAAACAGGCTCCGGTGATTTCGATTCCGCCACGCGAGCACCGACATCGGCTAGCGATCCGTGGGCCGCGCGCCGCGCCCGCGAGGCCCAGCGGGCTACCCACCGCCGCAGGCTCCCGTGGGCCGAGCTTCTCCAGCGGGTCTTCGAAGTCGATGCGCTGCGCTGTCCCCGTTGTGGCGCACGCATGCGCGTGGTCTCGGCCATCGAAGACCCCGCCGTGGCCCGCAAGATCCTCGCCTGCCTCGATCTGCCCGCGCGAGCACCGCCGCTAGAACCCGCCTCGGGCGAGCCGCTAGGGTCCGCGCACGGTTCCGAAGTCTGGGCCGAGCACCCGCCGTGGACGTTCGATCAGACCCCGCCCGACGGCGACGACCCGGCATAGCCCCGACCCACACCGAAAACACCGGGCTGCCGCGGCCACACGCAAAAACCCCAACGCGATCTCAACCCCACGAGCCACCCCTGCACCCGCAGTCCGGCGGCACCCGGCCGAATTTCGGTCACCGGACCCGCCGCCAGCCCCGCCGACCCGTTGAAATCGCCCCGTACCGGGGCCTCTTCCCCTCGCCCCCTCTATTTGACAGAATGCCTACTTATCGGACCCAAGGAAAACGCAGCTTGAACTTCCTATCTGCCTCGTTCATCGTCATGCAGGTTCTGCCTTCGGCGCCTCGGCGAATAGCGCGACGACTTCGGGCTGGCCCACCTCGAGCGAAGCGGTGCGCGGCAGCTCGGCCAGATTTCGGGTGNCTCGGAGCCTGATGTACGCGTCGTCGCGGTACGCCACGTTGTATTGCAGGACGACCCGGATGCGCATGCCGGGTGCGACCCCGAAGACCAGTGCAGCGGGCGTGCGGAGGGGCTGCGAGATCGCCATGCGGGCGGCATGGGAGCGCGCGGGGTGCCGTGCAACAGGCGCGGTGGGCCCTATACTCGGCGCCCGGTACGACGCCGGAGCCCGGCGCGCAGCCGATGGTGGGGTCAGACTCATGATCAGGCGTGCAGAATTACGCGACTCGATCGAGCGGGTCGTTCGGCGGCTCTACCTCCGCACCTGGCGCTGGAACCAGAGGCGGCGTTACCGGGGAAGCTCACCGCGCGAGGTCTTCTCCGACATCTACGAGCGGGGGCTGTGGGGCGAGAGTCTCGATGATTTCTCCTCCGGTGGTGGGACCATCAACGAGAAGTACGTCGACCCCTATGTTCGGCTCGTCGCGGGGGTCGTCGACGATCTCGGCCTGACGCGCACTCGGGTGGTCGACCTCGGTTGCGGTGACTTCATGGTCGGCCAGCGTTTGCTGGCGAGCGTGGGCGATCGGATCGAGTACCGGGGACTGGACGTCGTGCCGCGCTTGATCGATCGCAACCGCGAGCGCTTCGGTGCCGCGGCAGTCCAGTTCGAATGCCTGGACGCGATCGCCGAGCCGTTGCCCGAAGGCGATCTCTGCCTGATTCGCCAGGTATTCCAGCACCTCTCGAACGAACAGGTCGCCAGCGTGCTCGCGAAGCTCTCGCAGTACCCTCTCGTGCTCGTGACCGAGCACCAACCCACGGACTTGGCCGCAGCGCGCCCTAATCTCGACAAGCTGCACGGCTTCGACACGCGTCTGGGGCGGGGCTCCGGTGTCTTCCTCAAGCCCCCCTCCTTCTCGGTGAACGCCATCCAAGCCTGGAGCTCGTGCTCGAGGTGGAGTACTGCGACTTCGACGACCCGGTCGACCAGGGCGTCCTGCGCACCTATGCACTGCGGCCGCCCGCGAGCCGGGCCTAGGTGTACAACCTGTTTAGGTCCCACACCTAGACCAGCTCCGCCGCGTCGTCTTCCGTGCTGCCGGCGAGCTCCCGCTAGGCCGCTCCGTCGAGGAACTCTTTGAACCCGTACGTGGCGTGGGGGCCGAGGCAGATCTGCTCGAGGACCCCGACACCCGTGCGTTCGCCGCAGCGCGCGCGCATGACCTGCTGGATGTGCTGATTCTCGAGGGCCAGGGGCTCTGCGTCGTCGCACTTCCACATCTCGCCGGCGATCGCGAGTTCTCCCTTCCACTTGCCGTGCCCCCATTCGGGATGGGAATAGCCGCTGCCTTTCATGCGGTAGAGGATCATGGGCTCGAGTTCGATGTCGAGGCGCTCACCGGTCTTCGAGACCATCGCGATCTCGGCGGACGAGGCAACCCGCGTTCCCTTCACGTATTCGACGCGGTGTTCACACCCGCCCCAGATCTGGGTGCCCGGGTCGGTGACGCCGGGGATCGCATGGGGAGACGCGTAGGCGGGTACGACCTGCGCGTCCGCGTGCCACAGGAAACCGTTCTCGTCCTCGAATACGCCGAAGTGGGTGCACTGGTCTTCCCACTGGAGCGGTGCCCACAGGAAGAAGACCTGGTGCATCGCGACGACCGGTGCGCCCGGAGGCGCCGGGTCGCCCACGGGGCGCTGGCCCCAGGAGCGGTCCTTGGTGGCGTAGACCCGCGACGGATCGATCGGAACCTCTTTGCCGTCGTAGCGCACGACGCCCTGCCAGGTGCCGTACTGGGCGAAGCGCGTCGATTCCATGACGACGGAGCGGTCGCTGCGGAGCTTCTGGTAGCCCTCCTCCACGTTGGCCGTCCGTGGGATGAACGTGAGGTCGCACTCGATGCCCGTCTCGTTCTTTTCGATCACGAGCCGGCTCGAAAGCATCGGGCGGGTGATCTCGAGCCGGAAGGGCCCCACGGTGGTGTCGCTCGGCTCGGTGGATGCACGGCGCGACGCGTGGAACGCGTGCTGCTCGCCGTCTCGCACGATGCTGAACCCGCAGTCCAGGATGCCCAGGTTCGGGTACAGCGCCATGGCGATGCCGATGTAGAACTCGCCGTCTCTGTCGTAGCCGTTGTACCAGTAGCGGTCGTAGAGATTCCGCTCGCTCGAAACCTTGTGCGCGATCGGCTCGGGCGTCTGGTGGATCATGTAGTCGTCGAACTTGCTGAGCATGGTGCGTTCCCCTGTCTCAGGCCGGCATGCCGATGGTTTTCGTCTCCAGGTACTCCTCGAAGCCCTCGACCCCGTGCTCGCGGCCGACGCCGCTCTCCCGGTAGCCGCCGAAGGGAGAGTCGGGCGCGAACCACATGCCGCCGTTCACGCCCAGTGTTCCGGTGCGGATACGCTTCGCCACGGCTAGCGAGCGCTCGAGCGAGGCGCTGAACACCGCCCCCGAGAGCCCGTAGCGCGAATTGTTCGCAATCCGCACGGCATCGTCGTCGTCTTCGTAGGGAATCACTGCGAGCACCGGTCCGAAGATCTCCTCCTGGGCGATGGTCGAGTCCGGGTCGACGTCGGCGAAGAGCGTGGGTTCGACGAAGTACCCCTTGTCGAACTTCTCGGGGCGGCCGCCCCCCACGAGACAGCGGGCGCCCTCGGCTTTGCCCTTCTCGATGTAGGCGAGCACGCGGTCGCGCTGCCGTGCGCTCACGAGCGGACCCATGATGTTCGACATGTCCATGGGGTCGCCGTAGTTCACGTTCTCGAAGGCGGCCTTCACCAACTCGACTCCCTCGTCGTAGCGCGAGCGCGGGAGCAGCATGCGTGTGGTGATGGCGCAACCCTGTCCACCGTGCATGCAGGTCATGGAACCGGCGGGTACGACGGCTTCGAAGGCCGCGTCGTCGAGAATGATGTTCGCCGACTTCCCGCCGAGTTCGAGGAAGACCTTCTTCAGGTTCTCACTGCAGCGCTGCATGATGTGCTTGCCGACCGCGGTCGAGCCGGTGAAGCTGACCAGGTCGACCCGCGGGTCGCCCGTCAGCACATCTCCTATCTCTGCGGGGTCGCTTGCCGTGACGATGTTGAGCACGCCCGGGGGAAGGTCGGTCTCCTGGGCGACGATCTCGGCGATCAGGGTGGCAGAGTAGGGCGTATCGGGTGCGGGCTTCAGCACGGCGGTGTTTCCGGCCATCAGCGCGGGAACGATCTTCGACAGGTTCAGCATGAAGGGAAAGTTCCAGGGCGTGACGAGCGCTGCGACGCCGATCGGCTCCTTGTAGACGATGCGCTGGCTCTTCATGCCGAAGAAATCGTGCACGCCGAGTTCGCGTTCCCACTCGTAGCTCTCGGCCACCCCGATGTCCCAGAGCATGTCCTGGATGCACGAGTCCTGCTGGACGGCGTAGGTGAGCTGGATGGGGCAGCCGGCCTCGGCGACGATCAGCGGTCGCAACTGCTCCCGGTTTTTTTCGAGAGCGGCCTGGAGCTGGCGCAGGCAGCGCGAGCGCAGGTCGAGGTCGGTGGACCAGCCGGACTCGTCGAAGGCGCGCCGCGCGGCCCCGATGGCGGCGTCCATGTCGCTCGGGCTCGCGTCGGGAACCGGGCCGATGGGCTCCTCGGTGGCCGGGTTTACGTTGACGTAGGTGCGGCCCCCCTCGGCCTCTATGAGCTTGCCGTCTACGAGCAGGCGGCTTTCGTGCTGAGTCTGGGTCATGGCTGGCGTTCTCCTGTTGACGGGAAGGCGCAGGATACCGTCTCGGGGCGCTCCGCGCGGTAGTCGAATAGGCTTGGCAGACGTCAGAGCACGGCGCAACCCGGGTGCGTGCCGCTCGCCGCGAAACCCTTCCCGACCCGGGTCGAGGGGCTGCCTCGTTTTGCCGAGGCGTCGCCCGCAGCTTTCAACGAGTCGCCGAGGCCGGACGAAGCGGGCCGACGGCCGGCTAGCGCCCCACCAGCCCCGGTAGCCAGAGGCTGATCTCCGGAACGAAGGTGACGACCAGGAGCGCCCCGAGCATTGCGAGCACCATCGGGACGAGTGGGCGCACCACCCGGCCCACCTCGGTGCGGGCGACGGCGCAGCCCACGAAGAGGACCGTGCCGACCGGCGGGGTGCAGAGTCCGATGCACAGGTTCATCACCATGACGACGCCGAAGTGGATCGGGTCGACGCCGAGTGCGGTCACGACCGGCAGGAAGATCGGCGTGAAAATCAGGACAGCGGGCGTGATGTCCATGAACGTTCCGACCGCGAGGAGCGTGAGGTTCACGAGCAGCAGCACCGCGACGGGCTCCTGGCTCACGGCGAGCACCGCGGCGGCCACCTGCTCGGGAATGCGGTCGTAGGCCAGTACCCAGGAGAGTCCGGCGGAGGTGCCGATCAACAGCATCACGATGCCCGTCGTCGTGGCAGCGTCGAGCAGGATCTCGGGCAGGTCGCGCCAGCCGAGTTCTCCGTAAACGAGGCCGAGCAGCATCGCGTAGAGCACCGCGGCACCCGATGCCTCGGTGGCGGTGAAAAGCCCTCCGATGATTCCGCCCATCACGAGAACCGGGAGTCCGAGGCCCGGCAGCGCGGCGAGCAAATGCCGCGAGATTTGGCGCTCTCGCGGCGCGGCCCCGTCGCCCAGTGCGTCGCGGCCGCGGAGCACCAGTGCCGCGGCGGCCATCAGCGTGAGCCCCACGAGCAGTCCGGGCAGGTAGCCCGCCAGGAAGAGCGCCGCAATCGAAGTGCCGCCACTCGCGAGCGAATAGACGATCAGCACGTTGCTCGGGGGAATCACGAGTCCGGTCGTTGCGGATGCGATGTTAACGGAGGCGGTGAAGTCGCGGTCGTATCCCTCGGCCTCCATGCGCGGCCCCATGGCCGCACCCACGGCCGATGCCGTCGCTACCGCAGAGCCCGAGATGGCACCGAAGAGCATCGAGGCGATCACGTGGACGTGGGCCAGACCGCCGCGGGCGCTTCCGACGAGCGTCCGCGCGAGCTCGATGAGCCGCGCGGCTGTGCCGCCGCGGTTCGCAAGCTGGCCCGCCAGGATGAACAGAGGGATGGCGAGCAAGGGAAACGAGTCGAGGCTCGTCGCGATGCGCTGGGCCGAGGTGACGAGCGCGGGTCCGGCCGGGATCTGTGCGCACAGCGCGAGGGCGGCCGCGCTGCCCATGGCGAACGCGACGGGGACGCGGGCCAGGAGCAGGAGCGCGAAGGAAGCGCCGAGGAGCAGGGTCTCGTTCACGGGGTGTCCCCGCGCCGCGAGATCCGCCGCCACTCCGCATGGGCGTCAGACAAGGCGTAGAAGACGACGAGCCCGCCGGCGAGGGGCGCGGCCAGGTAGACCCAAGCGAGCGGCACACCCAAGGCCGCCGAGTGTTGTCCCAGCTCGGCCACGAGGCGGACCAGGCCGCCTCCGCCCACGACGAGGACGGCGAGGGCGAAGAGCGTCACGACGCCGTGGGCGAGCAGTGTGGATGCCGCGCGCAGCCGCCCTGTGCGCCCCGGGAGCAGGTCCACCGCCACGTGCAGGCGCTGTCCCGCCGCGTAGGCGCTCCCCAGCAGGCCCACCCACACCAGCAGGTAGCGTGCGAGCTCGTCGGTGAACGAGCTCGGACTCCCGAGCACATAGCGCGAGAGCACCTGCCACAGCACGTTGACGACCGATGCCGCCATCAGCACGACGAGCAGCGTGCCGAGAACCCGGTCGACGGCCGCTCGCACGCTCACGAGCCCGCCGCTTCGATCCGCTCGACCAGGCGCCCCAGGTCCGGGTCGGCACGGGCCTTGGCGCGCAGGCCTGAGGTGGCGGAGGCGAAGGGCCGGGGGTCCGGCCTCAGGATCTCGACGCCCGCGTCAGCCATTGCGCGCAGGGCCGCCAGGCTCGCATCCCGCCACAAGCGTCGCTGAAGCGCGCTCGACTCCCGTGCCGCCGCCTCGAGCCAGCCGCGTTCGCGCTCCGAGAGCTGCGCCCACAACCCGGTGCTCACGAGCAGCACGTCGGGCACGGCGGTGTGCGCATTCAGCGTGTAATGGCGCGCGACCTCGTAGTGGCCGGACAGGTGGAAGCTCGGCGGGTTGTTCTCCGCGCCGTCGACGACGCCCTGCTGGAGCGCGGTGTAGAGTTCGCCCCAGGCCAACGGTGTCGCAGCGGCGCCGAAGGCGCGCACCAGCGCCAGCGCGCTCGGGCTCTCCTGGGTCCGGATCTTGAGCCCGCGCAGGTCCGACGGGGTTCGCACCGGCCGATCGCGGGTGTAGAAGTTCCGGGTGCCGGCGTCGTAGTAGGCGAGGCCGCGGAGGCGTTCGTCTTCGGCCGCGAGCAGGATCTCGCCGCCGACGGAGCCGTCGAGCGCGTTCCAGCGGTGCGCGTCGTCGCGAAAGAGATAGGGCACGCTGAAGACCCGGAATTCCGGGGCGAAGCCCTCGAGTACGGCGGCCGACACCTTGGTCATGCCAAGGCTTCCGATCTGCAGCAACTCGAGGCATTCGCGTTCGCTTCCCAGCTGCTCGCTCGGGTGGATCTCGATGCGCAGCGCGCCATCCGAGCGCTCGTCCACGCTCGCGGCCATCGCTTCCATCGCCCGGTGCACCGGGTGGCTCGGGTCGAGCCCGTGTCCCAGGTGCACGACTCGCTCACTGGAACTGCCCGAGCACGCCAGGCCGAGCGCCAGGGCCAGGATCGCGCCTTGGCGGACCGGGATGGGAGCGGGCATGGCGACCTGGTGCATCCCTTGACGCGCTCCCCCGAGTCTCGCGGGTGGCGTTGCGTGCCTACGTGGATTCGAGCAGGCCGCGCAGCGCGAGATCGACCATGGGGCCCACCATGCGCGGCGAGATCCGGCCGCCGCGCGAGAAGACGGCGACCGAGATCGGGCCCACGACAATATCCGCCAGTAACTCCAGATCGACGTCGTCGGGGATCTCACCCCGCTCGACGCCGCGTTGGAGGATTCGGATCAACGGCTGGCGGCGTTGCTTCGCGACCGGGTCGTAGAACTCCGAGAGCGCCGGGTTGTGGGCCCGCTCGCCCGCGAGGCTCGGCATGACCGAGGCCAGGGGCGTGCTGTTGAAAGCATGGATGTAGGTGCGCAGCATCTGTTTCAGGTCTTCGGAGACGTTGCCCGTGTCGACTTCCTCGAAGCCCGGGAGCTGTCCGAACGCCTCGACGACCAGCGGGAGCTTGGACGGCCAGCGCCGGTAGATCGTCGCCTTGCCCACGCCGGCACGGCTGGCCACACCCTCCACGGTGAGGGAGGAGAAGCCCACCTCGACCAGCAACTCGATCGTCGCGTCGAGGATTGCCTGGTGCGCCTCCTCGCTGCGGGGGCGCCCGGCACTCTGTTGCCCGTCGTTCACGAGACCCACGGTGGCTTCGGCCCAGCGGCTCGATCGGAGTGGAGAGTCCCAGGCCCGCGTCGACCTTCTGCGTTGCGAGGCTTCATGGGGCCTTCCCTTCGGGCGCGTCTCCCGATCCGTCGCATTTGGGATTCGGTGTTGCGAACCGGTGACTCGTGTCCCAGGGGATCCGCTGTCTCCGCGGGTCGGGAATACGATACTATACGTTCCGTTATTGTTCCATTTTCACTTGGGGAGCAGCCCCGATGGCCGAGGCACCCGCACATTGGGATCTCGAGGTGGACTGGATCTCGATTGGATCGGGCCTTGGCGGCGTCTGCTCCGCCATCGCGGCCCACGATGCGGGCGGCGGGACTGTGATCCTCGAGAAGGCTCCGAAGTTGGGGGGCCTCTCGGGCTACGGTGGTGGGGAGGTCTTTGCGCCGAACAATCGCTGGATGCGCGAACTCGGCATCGAGGACAGCGATGAAGACGGGCGCGCCTATCTCGGCTTCGTCGCCGCCGGCTTCAATCGGCCCGAGCACTTCGAGAAGCTGTACACGACAATCGGGGAGGCGGTCGAGTACTTTGGGCGCGCGGCCGGCGTCCCATGGCTCTCCGTCGAGGGCCTGCCCGATTACTACTACCCGAAAGCGGTGGGCTCGCATGCGGGCGGCCGGTGCCTCTCGGTCGAACTCTTCGATGCGAAGCAACTCGGGAAGTGGCAGCTCGAGACCTACGCAATGTCGCCCCACATTCCGCCGGGTGCGCTCCACCGGGAGATGTATGCCTGGGGCGGGCTCTCGTCGGTCACGCAGTGGGACTACG
Source organism: Deltaproteobacteria bacterium (assembly GCA_002729515.1). Lineage (GTDB taxonomy): Bacteria > Myxococcota_A > UBA9160 > UBA9160 > SMWR01. The sequence goes on along the minus strand of PBYF01000010.1, from coordinate 62,701 downwards.
AGCTGATCGGGAAGCGCATCGAGGACGACCAGCGCAGCATGGGCGCCGGGATGATGGGCTGGTTGATCAAGGCGGCCGTGGTAGATCGCGGGATTCCGGCGCACGTCGAGACGCCGGTCCGCGAACTCGTCACCGAGGCTTCGGGCGCAGTGATCGGGGTGCGCGCCGAGAAGGAGGGCTCTGACTTCTTCGTGAGGGCGGCCCGCGGTGTGGTGATCGCGGCCGGCGGCTATGACCACAACAAGAAGATGGCGTGTGCCTTCGAATCGATGCCCGACTGGAATACCTCGATCCCGCCCGGCATCGAGGGAGACAACATCGTGATGGGTACCGAGGTCGGCGCCTCGATCACCGCGGTGCCGACGAACAACCTGGCGATGTTTTACGGCTATCACATCCCCGGTGAGGAAGCAGAGGGCGCGCCGCTCTTTCGCACCGGCTGGGAGAGCGGCGTACCCCACGCCATCTGGGTCAACAAGAAGGGCGAGCGCTTCTGCGACGAGTCGACCTACAAGGACTACCAGCCACGGCTGCGCCACTGGGACGGGAGAACCCAGACGATGCCCAACATCCCGCCGGCCCTGGTCTTTGATCAGAATTACCGCGATCGCTACCCGGTCGGCTCCTACATGCCCGGCCAGGAGCTGCCCGAAGGGCTGGCCCATACGGCCGACACGCCCCGCGCGCTGGGAGAGAAGCTCGGTGTCGATCCCGAGGGGCTCGAGCGGACGATCGCGCGTTTCAACGACTGCGCCCGCAAGGGTGAGGATCCCGACTTCGACCGCGGCTCCTACGCGTGGTCGAACCGTCTGGTTGGGGACTTCGACTACCCGAACCCGAACGTGGCGCCACTCGACAAGCCGCCGTACTACGGCATCAACCTGGTCCCGGTCTCCGTCGGGGTGAACTCCCACGGCCTCGAGACCGATCTCGAAGGCCGGGTGGTGCATGTGCGTGGCCACGCCATTCCGGGGCTCTACGCCGTCGGGAATTCGGCGGCGCTGCTCGACCTGGGGGCCGGCTACCAGAGCGGCTGTTCCAACATGCGCGGGCTCACCTGGGGCTATATCGCGGGCCGCCATGCCATGGGGAAGGGCTGAACCCTGGCCCGGGCCGTGTACACGACCACTGCGAAGCTTCCGGTCGCTGCGATCTGGGACTTCGTGAAGGAGATGGACAACTGGGCCCCGTTCGTGACGGGTTATCAAGCCCACGAGAAGCAGAGCGAGACGGACTCGCTGTGGACCCTCAAGGGCGACGTCGGCGCGCTCGCCCGGGTGGTCCAGTTCCGGGTTCAGATCACCGATTGGAAAGGTCCTTCGCGAGTCGCCTTCGATCTGAAGGGTCTGAACGAGCCGCTCGAGGGCGGCGGCAGCTTCGAGATGCGGGCCTGCGAGAGCGAGGGCGTGGTGCCCGCCGGCTCGGCACCCGGGACGAGTCCGATCCTGCGCTTGTTCGAGGCGATTGCGCGCTGCTTGCTGCGGTTCGTCGGCGGGAGCACGCCTCGGCGGGCTGCGGGTGCCGAGGCCCGGCCCGGCGAGGGCGCGGCAGAACTCAGCTTCCGGCTCGAGGTCAATCCCGGCGGTCCGATGGCGCCGATGCTGAACGCACTGATGAAGCCGGCCATGCTGCCGGCCGCCGAGCAGCTCGCCGACGGGATCGTGGCGAGGCTCGAAGAGATCCACGGAACGAAGGCCTAGGACCGCAGCTTGACCGGGAGGGCGCGCTGGGTCGTCTTCGGATGCTTCATCTGCCAGCTGGCCCTCGGCTACGGCTACGTCTTCGGGCCGCTGCTCGCGGATATCACGGCGGATCTGGACCTGACGCGCTCCGCCTACGGGTCCGCACGGGTTGCCACTACCGTTGCCATGGCACTCGCGAGCCCGGTCGTCGGTTGGCTGGTGGTGCGGGTGGGCGCGCGGCCGGTGCTCGTCGCGGCCGTGCTCTTGATCGTCGTCACCTACGTGGGGCTGAGCCGCGCGTCGAGTCTCACCGACCTCTACGTGGGTTACGCGCTTCTCGGGCTTCTGACCGCGGGTCTCGGCGATGTGACGATCGGGGCCGTGGTGTCTCAGTGGGTGGTCCGCGGGCGGGGCCTCGCCCTCGGCATCGTCTACACCGGCTCGAACCTGGCCGCCGTCGTCTTCGTACAGGTGGCGACCTGGCTCGCGGTTCAACAGTCGTGGCGGACGGCGTTGCTCACCATCGGTCTCGGTGGTGCCGCCTTGATCCTGCCCTTCGCGGCAGGCGTGGTCCGCGATTGGCGGCCCGGGGATCCGAAGCCGGCACCGGCGCCGACGCCGCGGGGTGTGCTCGCTGCCGACGGGCCGCACATGACGTCGCGGGACGCCCTGCGCACGCGCTCCTTCTGGGTCCTTTTCGTCGCGCTCTTCTCCTTCTTCTTCTATGCCCTCGCGATTCTCGACCTCCTCGTCGTCTTTCTCACTGACGCCGGGATCGACCGCCAGACGGCTACGGCTTATTTCAGCTTTGCCATTCTGATGGGTCTTCTGAGCAAGGTGATGATGGGCTTATTTGCCGACCGCATGGCGGCGCGGGTTGCATTCATCCTGGCCTTCGGGCTGTTGGCGCTCTCGTCGCTGATCCTGCTGGCGCTGCCTGCGCCGGTCGTCCTCCCGGTCTTCGCGGTCGTGTTCGGCTTCTCGTACGCGGCCCGCGACGTGGTCTACCCGTTGATGATTGCGGAGTGCTTCGGGGTGCGGAACCTGGCCCCCATCTACGGGAACCTCATGACGGTGCTCCTGCCCGCGAGCGTGGGCCCGGCGTTTGCGCACTGGTGCTTCGACCGTTTCGGAAGTTACGAAATCGCCTTCGAGGTGTTCGTGGGGATGAACGCGCTGGTCTTCACGTCACTTTTTCTGCTGCGTCGGGAGCACCCCGAATGATCTTCTCACGGGGCTGAGCGTGCCGGGTTCTCGCATTCCCCCGACGACTAGCGTGTCGGCCCCTAGATGGGGAGCAGACCCCCCCGTGAAGCCCCGGTATCGCGGGTCCTTCGGGACCCGGCGCGGCTCAGCCGAGTGCGTCCGCCACCCGGTCGAGTTCGTCCGGGTCCGCGGTGGTGGGAACCAGGATCAGCTCGTCGCAGCCGAGGTCGGCCACCATGCGGGTGGCGTCTTGGAGCGCCCGAGGTGATGTGGTCGTGACGGTCGGTGCGAGCTTGCGGGCCGCCCCCTCCCCCATGAACTCGAGGTAGCGGTGCAGGTAGGCGTCGAGTTGGTCGCGCGCCCGGGGCCCCAGGGCGAACCAGAAGCTCGTGACCAGGCGCGGGGGCGTTTCGCGCCCCTCTTTCTTCCAGGCGCTGCGGGTCAACTCGAACTGGTTTGCGATCTCGGATGCTTCGGGTCCGAAGCTGAAGCCCGAGATGCCGTCGGCCCAGCCGGCCGCGCGGCGGATCGACCGAGGGTACATCGAGCCCGCGAGAAGCTCTGGGCCCCCCGGCTGGATCGGCAGCGGTTCGACGGAGCGCAGCGCGCCCTGCACCACGTTCTCGCCGCGCCAGGCGCGTCGCATCAGTTCGACGTGCTCACCCAACCTTCGCCACAGCCCCTTGTCGTACTCGGCGCCCACCGCGGCGTAATCCTCCTCGCGTCCGCCGACGCCGAGCCCGAGCGAGACGCGTCCTTGCGAGAGAACGTCGAGCGTCGCGATCTGTTTTGCGATGCGGACAGGGTTGTGCATGGGAAGCACCAGTACGGAGAAGACGATGCGGACGCGCTCGGTGACTGCGGCCGCCGCAGAGAGCGTCACCATGACTTCCGGGTTCGGGAAGGTGATCCGTTCGCCCGCTGCGAGGCTCGAGAAAGGGCCTGCATCGATGCGCCGCGACCATTCGAGGATCACGTCGCGGTCGAGGCCGCCCACCATCACGGGAAGATTCATGCCGATCTTCATCAGGGCAGAATGTACCCTCCTTTTCGAGAGTCGCGCACGGCCGCCCGAGCGGCTAGTGGAACGACGCACCGCCGAAGTCGTTCGATTCCAGACGCTCGGTGGCACCGGTGAGGCTAGAAGCCCGAGCCGGGGGAATCCCGTCCAGCGTCGTCCCTTCCCGGGCGCGCGATGATACGCTCGCGAGTGTGGTCGTGAAGATTCTCGGCATCTGTTTTCGGCACGTGCTGGAAGCGCGAAGCTCCGCCACACTCGCGCTGGGGATCGCGTGTTTTCTTGTGGGAGACGTCTCCGCGCAACCGAAAGGGTTGGCTCCAGCCGGAAGCCTCTCCAGGGGAGGGCTTCCGGCTGGGGCCGATCCGATTCCCTACCGCACCCTGACGCGCTCCGATTTCCGAGGCGTTGCGCCGCCGCCCCAGTTCGCCCGAGTGCGCGATCGCCTGGGCGCCGCCACCTGCGCCTACATCCCGTTGGCGCCGGAAGCTCGCTTAGAAACGAGGCGCGTGAACGACGGCGATGCACTCGTGTACCAGGCGGTTCCCTCGGGTCTGGCCTTCTACGCTCGAATGGACCGGGCGTGTTCGTGGTGGAATGCGAGCCAGAGCGTTCTCGCCAGGGAATACGTGCTCGAACACGAGCAGATCCACTTCGCTCTTTTCGAAATCGAGGCGCGTCGGCTCGACGCACGCTCGGGTGAGATTGCAGAAGCCGCCATCACGGTTGGCGACACCGCAGAGGAGGCAGCCGCCGCGTCTCAGGAAGCATTGGAAAACCGGCTCCGCCACGCCTTGCGCGCCGTGCTCGAGCGCAACGCCGCGTTCGACGAGGAAACGTCTCATGGCGAAGAGCCCGAGCGCCAGCGGAAATGGTATGACCGCATCACGCGAGAACTCCGCGATGCGGACTATTGATTCCCCTCTTCGCTCCAGAAGCGTTGCCAACTCGAGAGGCTTTCGGGGATCGTGCCTCGCCCCGTGGTGCCGTGGGGCCAGTCGACCGGCGGTTGGTCCAGCGGGCTTTTCTCCTGATGTGCGGCGTACCAGAGGAGGTGCTTGCGTCGCACGAAGTACCAACGGCCGTCTCGTTTCTCATACGTGTCCTGGTACTGAATCGCCTGGTGACTCCAGTTTGCGCCTTCCTGGACCTCGGCTTTGCAATACACGACACCATGGGCATGCGCGTCGTCGTCGAAATCGATGACATGGTTGCCCACGAAGAGGATGGAGACGCCGATCCCCCGAAGCTGCTGGTCGAAATCCTCGCGCAGCGCGACGTGTCCAGACGCGTCGCGTCCCACGCGCACGTCGGGGACGAAAAGGGCGACGAGCGCGTCGAGATCACGCCCATCGACAGCGAGCGCGTAGCGGTGCGCGAGCTGCCGGATCTCGTCCCGAGCGAGGAGCCGTTCGATTTCGTTCATTGGGTCTCCGGAGATTCGCGTTTGGGGTAGGATGGCGGTCCGCAGAGATTCTACCAGGGAGGGTGCGAGGTGATTCTCGAAGGGAAGACGATCCTGGTGACGGGGGTCGGCGAGGGACTCGGCGGCGAGGTGGCGCGTCTCGCCCATCGCGATGGCGCCAACGTCATGATTGCGGCGCGGCGCGAAGCGTCTCTCCAGGCGATCGCGAAGGATATCGATCCCGCTGGGGCGCGTATGGCGTGGAACCCTGGAGACATTACCGACGCGGAGCAGTGCGAGTTGCTTGCCGCCGCCACCGTCGAGCGTTTCGGTCGCATCGATGGTCTCGTGCAGGTCGCTGCGCTCGACGCGCTCTTCGGCGGCCTCGACGATGTGACGAGCGAGGATTTTCGGCGGGCCTTCGAGGTCAACGTCATCGGAACGACGCAAATCGTGAAGGCCGCAGCCGAGAAGATGAAACAGACCGGGGGCGGCTCTGTCGTCTTGATCGGCTCACAGTCGAGCTTCAAGAAAATCATTTCGCAGATTGCCTACGCCAGCTCCAAGGGTGCTCTGCACACCGCGATGTATTTCATGGCCAGCGAGCTGGGTCAGCACCGCATCCGCGTAAACCACGTGGTGCCCACGTGGATGTGGGGGCCGCCGGTCGAGAGATACGTCGGGGGAGTTGCGAAGCAGCGGGGCGTCTCGACCGATGAGGTCATTTCAGAGATCGTTTCCGACATGGCGATCCCCGAAATTCCCGCGGATGAGGACGTGGCTGAATCGGCGATCTTCCTCTGCTCCGACCGGGCGAAGTTCGTGACCGGTCAGACGCTCTTCGTGAATTCCGGTCAGTTGATGCCATGAAGTACTGGCAGGCTCTTTCTTTCACAGAGACGGACCAACTCGTCGAGTTGGCGAAGATCTGCGAAGACGTGGGCTTCCACGGGGCCTTCGTCTCGGACCACGTCGCCATTTCCGAGAAGCTCGAATCGAAGTACCCCTACGCTTCGGACGGCACTCCACCATTCGAGGCCGATACGGAGTTTCCCGAATCCTGGGCCGCGATCTCCGCTATGGCAGTGGTGACCTCGCGACTGCAGTTTACGACCTCCGTCTACTTGCCGACCCTGCGTCACCCCCTGCTGGTGGCCAAGTCGGTAGCTACGGCCGCGGTGCTTTCGAACGGACGCGTGGCACTCGGTGCCGGTGCTGGCTGGGTGCGAGAGGAGCACGATGACCTCGGCATGGACTTCAGCAAACGCGGCCGGCAGCTCGATGAGACACTCGAGGTGGTGCGCGACCTCTGGCGGGGTGGGATGGTGGAACACCACGGAGAGTTATTCGATTTCGGTCGGCTGCAGATGTCTCCGGTGCCGCCGGCGCCGATTCCGATCTACATCGGCGGCGCGAGCCCTCCAGCGATGCGCCGGGCGGCGCGCTTCGACGGCTGGCTCAGCGCCGGGAACGCGCCCGAGGACATCCCGGGAATCGTCGAGACGCTTCGCGGTCACCGAAAGGATGCCGGGGCCAGCGGCGATTACGAGATCATTATGGCATTGGCTACGCCCCCGAGTCGCGATGCCTTTCAGCGTGCCGAAGACCAGGGGGTAACGGCGCTCGTCAATTATCCGCTCTTCTTCTCGCTTGGTCCGGGGACCAGCGTTGACGAGAAGCGTGCCGCTCTGGAGCAGTTCTCTGAGTCGTTCATTCGCTAGGCGGGGAGCTTTCCGTCGATGTCGGTGAATCGCTATCCTGAGAGCATCGGGCGGAGGTCTTCGTGGCGAGTGTGATCCAGAACTGGGGCGAGATCCTGCGCACCCAGAACCTCGGCTCACAAGACGACATGGATGTCGTTTCGCGTTGGCTTCTCATCACGCGCGCCAGCGTCTTTCCGATGACGATCACGTCGGCGGCGATCGGGGGTCTGCTCGCTGCGGCCGCGCCGGGTGAGAAGAGCTGGGCGGGCTTCGCCCTCGCCTTCCTGGGGCTCGTGCTCGCCCACGCCGCCAACAACATGATCAACGACTACTTCGATCTCGAAGCCGGTGTCGATACCGAGGGCTACGTGCGCGGACAGTACGCCCCGCACCCGGTGCTGTCGGGGCTGGTGTCGAAGTCCGGCCTGTTGCTCGCCATCGCCTTGGTGAACCTCCTCGATCTGGCCATTCTCGTCAGCCTCACGGAACTGCGCGGCTGGCCGGTCGCATTCTTCGCGTTGCTCGGCCTGTTCATCAGCGTCTTCTACGTGGCGCCACCGCTCAAGCTGAAGCACCGCGGACTGGGCGAGCCGGGCGTCTTCCTGGTGTGGGGTCCGCTGATGATCGGTGGCACCTACTACGTCACCACGGCGACCCTCCCGGCCTGGGTCCTGGTCGCGAGCCTTCCCTACGCGCTCCTGGTGATGTGCGTGCTGATCGGAAAGCACGTGGACAAGTTCGAGGCCGATTCGGAGAAGGGAATCCGCACGCTTCCGGTCGTCTTGGGCCGTGACCGCGCGCTCTTCCTGGCTCAGGAACTGCTGGTCTCGTTCTTTGTGCTGGTGTTCTGCCTGGTGCTGACGGGAACTCTGGGTGTATGGACGCTTCTCGTCTTCGGGGCGGCGCCCAAGCTCATCAAGGTGCTCCGCGTTCTCAACGAGCCCAAGCCCGACGCACCGCCGGCCGGCTACCCGCTCTGGCCGCTCTGGTACGTGGCCTGGGTCTTCCTCGTGACGCGTCTCGCCGGCCTGTTGCTGGTCGTGGGCCTGCTCATCGACGCGTTCTGGCCCGTGCATCTCACCTGATCAGAGCCGGCAGCAGGGCGCGGAACAGCCGCCTTCCGGGAGCGTCGCCGCGTTCTGGTAGAGTCCGTCCGCCAATCCACACGCGCAGGAGGTTCGAGATGGGTGAAGCCTGGATCATCGACGCAGTCCGCACGCCTCGGGGCAAGGGCAAGGCCGAGGTCGGTGCACTCTCGGGAATTCACCCGCAGGATCTGCTCTCGACGTGCCTGAACGCGCTGAAGGATCGCAACGGCTTCGACCCTGCGGATGTCGAGGATCTGATCGCAGGCTGCGTGTCCGACGTCGGTGAACAGGGCGCAGATATCGCGCGCATGGCTGTCCTCAATGCGGGTTGGCCCGCCGAGGGGGCGAGCGGCGTCACGCTGAACCGGTTCTGCGGTTCCGGACAGCAAGCGGTGAACTTCGCTGCCCAGGGGGTGATGGCGGGTCAGCAAGACCTGGTGATCGGAGGCGGCGTCGAGAGCATGTCGCGCTGGCCGATGGGCTCGACCAAGTCCGGGCTCGATGGGCACAACCCTCACCTCGCCGAGTTGCATCCGATGGTGCCTCAGGGCATCTCGGCGGACCTGATCGCTACGCTGGAGGGCTTCTCGCGTGAAGACGTCGACTCCTTCGCGGCGCAGAGCCAGCGGCGTTGCGAACTCGCCCAGAAGGAAGGCCGCTTCGACGCAAGCTTGATCCCCGTACACGACCGCGAAGGCAATCTCGCGATCGACCGAGACGAGCATCCCCGGGCCGGGACTGCCGTCGACGGGCTCGCGAAGCTGGAGCCGTCTTTCGCGAAGCTTGGCGCCCATGTACCGAAGGGCGGTAGCGCGAGTTTCGACGAGCGCGCTCTGGCGCGTTACACGGAGCTTTCGGGAATCGAGCACGTTCATCATCCGGGGAATTCTTCAGGTATCGTGGATGGTGCGAGCGCCGTGCTTGTCGCCTCTCCAGAATACGCGAAGGCCCACGGCATGAAGCCCCGCGCGCGCTTCGTCGCCACAGCCACCGCCGGAAGCGAGCCCATCATCATGCTGACGGCGCCGACCCCGGCCAGTGAAAAGTGTCTGAAGAAGGCGGGCCTGGCGGTTTCGGACATCGACCTCACCGAGATCAACGAGGCTTTTGCCGCCGTCCCGCTCCAGACCATGCGCAACCTGGGCCTCGATCCCGAGAAGGTCAACGTGAACGGCGGCGCCATCGCCCTGGGCCACCCGCTCGGTGCCACCGGCGGGATGCTGATCGGCACGCTCCTCGACGAACTCGAGCGCCGGGACGAGACGACGGGTCTGGTGACGATGTGCATCGGCGGCGGAATGGGGATCGCCACCGTGCTCGAGCGGATCTGACTCGAACGTTCCTGGGGTTCAGTCGAGAATGCCGTCGCGACGCAACGTCGTGACCTGTTCGGCGTCGAGTCCCAGTTCTGCCAGAACCTCATCGGTGTGTTCGCCGAGGAGCGGGGCGGGTAGACGCAGTTCTGCCGGCGTCGCATCGAAGCGGGCGGCGTGGCGGGGTTGGCGCATCGGGCCGGCGTGAGGATGAGTTCCCTCCACCACGAGCTCGTTGGCGGCGAGCTGCGGGTGGCTCAAGAGTTCCGAGCGGCTCAGGATCGGCGCGCATGGGACCCCTTCGGCGTCGAGCCGCTCGAGCCATTCGTCCGTGGTGGCGCCGGCGAGCACCTCCTGCATTCGCGCGAGCCGTTCCTCGACGTGTAGGACCCGGGCGCCGGTGGTGGCAAAGCGCGGATCGTCCCGCCATTCGGGCCGGTTGGCCGCCCTGCAGAAGCCCTGCCATTCAGCGTCGGCGACGGTGCCCGCCGTCATGAAGCCGTCGGTCGTTTTGAAGACCAGGTCCTGTGCGAGTTGCGGGCGCGCGCGCTCCGTCTCGTCGCCCACCCAAGTGTAGCCCGCCATGGCTTCATGCCAGAGGAAGGAGACCGTGGCGTCGAGCATCGAGAGCCGCACGTGTTGCCCGGTCCCGGTGCGCGCGCGGGCGAAGAGGGCCGCCGTGATGGCCTGGGCCGCGGTGAGGGCGGTCAGCTTGTCCGGCACGATGAGCCGCAGCATATGCGGGCGCCCGGTGGTGCGATCGGCCTGGATCGAAGCGAGTCCGGAAAGCGCCTGGACGATCGGGTCGTAGACCCGCTTTTTAGCGTAGGGTCCCGTCTCGCCGAAACCGGAGATCGACACATAGACCAGGTCTGGCTGCACGCGGCGCAGCACTTCCTCACCGATCCCCATGCGCTCCGCCGTCCCGGGACGAAAGTTCTGCACGAAGACGTCGGCCCCCGACACGAGTCGTTCGAGCAGTTCGAGCCCGCGGGGCTCGCGAAGATTCAGTACCACCGAACGCTTGTTGCGGTTCACCGTCGCGAAGGTCGGCGCCATGCCGCGGCGCCCCGACCCCATGTGCCGCACGAGGTCTCCAGTTCCGGGCGCCTCGATCTTCAGCACGTCTGCGCCCTGGTCGCCGAGGATCATCGTGGCCATGGGTCCCGAGATCATATTCGTGCAGTCGACGATGCGTACACCCGTCAGCGGACCCGGCATGGGAAGACTCCAGTGGCGCTGTCGGTCCAGATCCGGATCTGGGCGTGGGTGAGCCCGGTCATGCCGTGAGCAGCACGCGTCGGATGGCCTCCACCACACCCCCCTCGGCATTGCTCCGCACGACGATGTCTGCGGCCCGCTTGGCCTCGTCGACGGCATTTCCCATGGCGATGCCGAGCCCCGCTCCCCGGAGCATCGAGGCATCGTTGCTGTCGTCACCCACGGCTGCGATTTCTTCCGGTGCGATACCCGCGTCTGAGGCGACTCGCTCGAGCGCGCGCCACTTGCCCGAGCTGGGTGAGAAGAACTCCAGGATCTGGCCTTCGTAGTTCTTGTTCCAGATCACGTGGGTTTCGATGCGGTTCCCGAGTGTTCGGGCCGCACGTTCGCGCAGCGGCTCGAGCGTCGCCTCGTCCGCCATCATGCTGAGCATGATCACGTCATGCTGACGCGGGGCGCCGAGATCGTCCACGAAGCGGCAGTGCTCACCGTGGTCCGCGAGATACTTCACCTGGAATGGATGGGTGCGTCCACCGCGCTCGACCAGGATGTCCGTGTCTGCTTCGTACTCGTCTACGTAGACGAGCGGCGCCCCGGCCGAACGCATGACCTCGAGCGCCTCGGGGTACACCTCGTCCGCCAGGTACGCGTGGTGCAGCGTGCGTGCGGTCGCCAGGTCCTTGACGACGGCCCCGTTGTTCACGACCGCCGGACCCTCGAGCTCAAGTTCGCGCAGCAGCGGCAACGCCGTCCGGAAGCGGCGTCCGGTACAGACGATCACTGCGAGCCCCGCACGTTGCGCGTCGGCTACTGCAGCGCGCGCCGTGCCCGGGAGTTTTCCGTAGGGATCGAGGAGCGTGCCGTCGAGATCGAGTGCCAGCAGGCGTATGCTCATGCTTCGGACTTCCCAAGAACGGTGTCGGCGCGCCGCGTCCAGCGGCCGCTGGCAATCCGCGCACCGGTGCCCATCGTCGTGACCGCGGTGCTCACGAGGATGGCGATCCAGAGCCCCTGTTGGCCCAGGTCGGTGTACTGCGTCAGCACGTAGGCCAGGGGAAGTGAGACCAGGAGCGTCGAGCCGACGGAGATCAGCATGGGAACTCGCATGTCCCCGGCACCTTGGAGCGAGCGGAAGAAAACGAAGTAGAAGCCCCAGAAGAAAGCTGCACCCGACAGGTAGAGCACGTATTGCGAGCCGATCTCGATCACCGCCGGGTCGTTGCTCAAGAGGCCCATCAGCTCGGTGCGGAAATAGAAGAGTATCAGGGCGAGGGTCCACATGATGGAGCAATGCACCTGGAGTCCGATGCGCAGAGCCCGCCAGGCTCGCGGCACGTTGCCCGAGCCGAGCGCTTGACCGACCAGCGTTGCACACGCGCCGGCGAGTGGAAAGCAGACCATTGGAACGATCATGCCGAGGCGCAGGCCGATGGCGTAGGCCGTCTGCACGCTCTCTCCGAACTCGTCGGCTAGACGGAGAAAAATCGCGACTGTCAGGGACTGGCCTCCCATCTGTATGGCGGGTGGCCAGGAAAGGTTCAGGATCGAACGGATCGCGGCTCCGTTGGGTCGGAGGTGGCGCCGGCGCAGGTGGACACGAGACCGCCCGCGAAACAGCACACTCATCCCGACGATCATGGCGAGTACGTTTCCCGCGGCGATTCCGAGCGCCACGCCCTGGACACCCAGAGCGGGCGCGCCGAGGTGTCCGAAAATGAGCGCCCATTCCGCTGCGATTGCGACCGTGACCTGGAGCGTGATCACGAGAAGGGGCGTCGTCGTGTCGCCAGCGCCGCCGAGGATCGCGGCGAAGAGCTGCATGCCCGCCATGCCGAAGGTGAAGGCGTAGATGAGTCTCAGGTAGGGCACTCCGTAGACGGCAAAATCCGGGTTGGCGCCCGCGAGCGAAAAGAGAAAGTCCGGAACGGTGAAACCGACGATGGCAACGAGTGCGGAGAAGACCGCACCGAGAAGGACCACCTGCCCTGCGAGGAGCTCTGCATGGTCGACGCGCCCCTCACCGATTGCGCGGGCGATGAGCGCCTGGCTTCCAAAACCCATGCCCATCACCATCATCATCACGATTTGGCGCAGCACCTGGTTCACGATGATGACCGATGCCATCGGTGCGTCGCCCAGACGCGAGATGAAGGCGAGGTCCGCCACCTGGAAGACCAGGAAGAGACCACTGGTTGCCATCATGGGAAGCGCCAGCGCAAAGAGAGACACGAGCAGGCTGCCGCGCGTATGGTCGCGCTGGCGCAGGTTGCGAAACACGGAACGCGCGCCTCGGGTGGGCGGGGAAGTTTCGGCCACTAGGTGATCCGGAACGCCTCGGATTCACTATCCGAGAGCATTGCCCGCACGGTCCGAACACCGCTGCGGATTTCTGCGAAGCCGATGTCGAAGGGTTCCGGCACCTGGTAGTGATAGCATGGGCGTGCGTCCGGGCAGGGAATGGGTCTCTGTTCGTTGCATTCGACGGCGTTGCGACGCGTCTCCGCCGGCTCTGAGTCATGAGAAATGGTTTCTTCAAGGGGCACGGGCTGGGAAACGACTACCTGGTGGTGGATCCCGAAGAGCTCGACTTCGAGTTGACGCCGAAGGCGGTGCGTGGGCTCTGTGATCGTCACCGTGGTGTGGGTGCCGATGGCGTGCTGGCGCTCGCACCGTCACGGGGAGCGGACTTCGGCCTGCGCGTCTACAACCCGGATGGAAGCGAGGCGGAGCGCTCGGGAAACGGACTGAGAATCTTTGGCCGCTACCTCTTCGCCACCGGCCGCACGCGGCGCACGCGCTTTCGGGTGGCGACCCGCGCCGGGCCGGTCGCGATTTCCCTGCACCTCGACCGCCGCGGTGAAGCCTCGCGAGCGACGGTCGAAATGGGAAGTGCGAGCTTCGCACCGCGCGCCTTGCCGTGTACGCTGCGCCGCACGGAACTCGTCGATATCCCGCTCACAGCTGCCCGTCACAAACTCCGTTTCACGGGGGTGAGTGTCGGAAACCCGCATTGTGTCGTTTTCGCCGCGGGTCGCCGGAAGTGGCGGCGCGAAGATCTTCTGGAACTGGGACCTGCGCTCGAGCGTCATCGCGTATTTCCCCGGCGCACGAACGTGCAACTCGCACGGGTGGCCGGGCCGGGCGCCCTCGAAATCCTGGTCTGGGAACGCGGCGCCGGGGAAACGGCGGCTTCGGGAACCTCGGCCTGTGCGGCGGCCTGCGCCGCCGTGCGCCGCGGACTGCTGAAGAGTCCCGTGCGCGTGCGCGCGCCGGGCGGTCTGCTGCGGGTGGCGGTGGGTCCGGGGTTCGAGGTGACGCTCGATGGGCCGGTTGCCGAAGTGGCGCGCGGCCGTCTCGTTGCCTCCTTGATTCGCGATCTCGCCTGAACGCCTCAGTCCGCGTCGCCGGGGAGTGCCAGCCCTGGGTCGAACCAGCGCAGAATGCGGGCGTTTTCCTCGCGTGGATAGGTATGGGAGAGATCCGCGATTTCGCGGAAGGTGAGATCCGCCCCGGCCTCGGCCAGGGTGTCCCGTGTCCTGTGCGCTGCACTGATCGGGAACACCCAGTCGAGTGCTCCGTGCGTCAGGTAGATGCGGCGGCCCCGGGCCCGCGCGATGTTTCCCAGCCGAAGGTTCTCCGGGTGGAGTACGCCGGAGACGGGGGCCAGCGCGGTGTAGGGCGCCGCTTCTGCGAGACCGGCGAGCAGGCTGAAGGTCGCGCCGTCGGAGAGGCCGGTGAGGAGCACGCGCTCCCGGTCGACGTTCCAGCGTTCGCACACGAAGTCGAGCATTGCCGTGAGCGCCGTCGCCTCTTCTGCCGAGCGCTGGAATGCCCAGGTGCCACCGCGCGAGGTGGGCGCCAGCAGCAGGAAGCCGCGGCCGCGCGCCTCGCGCAGCCAGGTCCAGAGGAAGCTCCGACCGTTTCCGTATCCGCCGTGGAGCGCCACTACCAGGGGCCAGGCCGTATCGGCGCGGAAACGCTCGGGCACGTAGAGCGAAAAGCCACCGCGGGTGTCCTCTTCGTCTTTGTTGGTCCGGTGCAGACCCACCCCTGCACCGTCTGGCTCCGGTGGGTCGAGTTCCTCGAGGCGGTCGTGGAAGACCGGCTCGACGAAATAGCGCCCGAGCGGCGGCAGCGCGAGGCGGAGCGGATAGAGGAGTTCCTGCGCGCGCGCGTGTCCCTCCATGCTTGCGAGCACACCGGCGGCGGGATGGGCGCCGGGCACGTCCTCGCAGAAGCGCTCGAGCGCGCCGAGCGCGGTGCCAGCTGCAGCCGCGAGTGCTTCGTGGAAAGCTTCGAGTTCCTCGGGCGGCGGCGCGCTGGAATGGAAGGTCTCGAGATCGCGGACCAGCTGCTCCTGCACCGGCGCCAGTTTCTCGCGCAGTGCCAGAACCTGCGGCGGATGGAGGCGTCGGAACCCGGTCTCGAGCGCGTGAAGGCCCGCGAGCGTGGCGGCGCCCACACCTGCGAGCGCGCGTTCGTAGGCCTGGGGAATTTCGGGTGTATCCCTCATTTCAGCGCCATGCGAAGACCGGCTGCTCGAACTCGGCAACCCGCACTTCGCGCCCCCAGAGTGCCACCTCGCGCAACTGGTAGAGGATCGCCGCGGTGGGCGCGTGGATGTGGGTGCCGAGCAGCGGCACCGAGATCACGGGCCTCTCGCTTTCGGGGATGTGTCGCAGGCGCGGCACGTCGGACCGGTCGAGTTCGGAGAGCGGGACGCGGTGTACGGCGGCGACCTCCTGCGGATTCGGTGCAAGGGCCTGGTCGCCGCTGGCCCACGCCACAACCGGCGTGATCCGGAAGCCCGAGCGCGTCGGGTAGTCGTCGAGTTCGCCGAGCAGGCTCTCCGGTCCGAGCCGCAGTCCGAGTTCTTCGTCCAGTTCGCGCAGGGCCGCCTCGCTGGAAGTCTCACCCGCGTCGAGCCGGCCTCCCGGGAGAGCCCATTGTCCGCCGTGGGCACGCAGACCTTCGGTTCGCCGCGTCAGCAGGAAGCACGCGCGATCCAGCTCATCTGTTACCAAGGTGAGTGCCACGGCCGCCGGGCGCAGGGAGTCCGGAGGGTGGGGCCGGCGCGGGAAGCCCTCGAGGTGGCCGGCGATTCGATCTCGCAGCGCGGCGTCGAAGCGGTAGGGGGCGGTGGGCACGGCGCCACGATACCGAACCCGCCTGTACTGCCGTCGAGTGGACACCGGACCGGGCCGCGGCGAGAATCACGGCCCGATGCTCGACGAGTTGCACCGCATCCGGCTGCGCGGGGGAGATCCCGGTGTGGAAATCGCCGTGCTCGATTTCGGCGGGTGTGGACCGGCGGCGCTGTTGCACCACGCGACGGGCTTTTGCGCCGCGCTCTGGGCGCCGGTGGCCGAACGACTGACGGAACGCTTTCGGGTCTTCGCCATGGACGCGCGCGGTCACGGAGATTCGGGCAAACCTCCGCCTCCGGAAGCCTATCGCTGGGACGCCTTCGGCCGTGACGTCGAGGCGGTGGCATCGCAGCTCACGGACGCGCACGGACCGCTGGCGCTCGGCGTAGGGCATTCGTTCGGCGGCACTGCGTTGACGTTGGCGGAGGCGGCGCGGCCGGGGCTGTTCGAGCGCCTCGTGCTCGTCGATCCGGTCGTTCTTCCCGCGGATCCGGAAATGCGCAGCACCTTCGGAGGCGCGAACCCGATGGCCGAGGGGGCGCGGCGGCGGCGCTGGGAATGGGAGAGCCGTGCGGCGGCGCGAACGCGCTGGGCCGAGCGCCCGGCTTTCGCCGCCTGGACGCAGCGGGCTCTCGATCTCTACGCGGCCGAGGGTCTCGAGGAGCGCGCTGATGGCAGTGTGACGCTCAAGTGCCCCCCCGAAGTCGAGGCCAGCATCTTCGAGAACGCGTCGAGCGTCGATCCGATGCTCCACGCCCACCGTCTCCGTGCCTCCGTCGTGGTGTTGTGGGCGCATGACGGAAACTTTTCGCGCGAGCACTTCGAGGAGTTTGTGCGTCCGATGTCCAATGGGTCCGTGCGAGCGCTGGACGCGGGTCATCTGGTCCTGATGGAAGAGCCGGATCTCCTGGTTGAGGAGCTGCTCGGCCCCGCCTGAGGCCCACCGCTCAGCGTCCGTAGAAGGCGGCCAGGGCGACGAGCAGGAAGCCGAGGATCGAGAGCTGGAGGCTGCGGTCGGTGAGGAGCGTCTCCTCGGGCTTTTCTCCTGCCTCACCGCGCTCCACCAGGAGGTGGTAGCGGAATATTGCGACGACCACGAAGGGCACCGTGAGCAGCAGCAGGCGCGCCCCATCGCCGGTCTCCGCGAGCTGGTCCTGGACCCACAGCGAGTAGCTGATTACCGCCGCAGCCATCGCGGTGATGGTAAAGGCGCGCAGTGCACCTTCGCCGTAGGCGACCAGTACGGGGCGGGTTTCGCTCTGCACCCCCGCGGTGCGGTACTCGGCCGTTCGCTTCGAGACCGCGATGAATAGGGCGACGAAGAACGTGCACAGCACGAACCAGTCCGAGTAGGGCACCTCGATTGCGAGCGCTCCGCCCACCGCGCGCAGTACGAAGCCGACCGCCACCAGGACGATCTCGAGTACGGCGATGTTCTTTCCGGCGAAGGAGTAGAAGTGGGTGAAGGCGATGTAGATCAGAACCGCCATGCCGAAGTTGAGATCAATCCAGCAGGCGAGGACCAGCGCGCCGGCCGTCAACACCGTGGCCATGACCCGCGCTGCGCCGCGGGAGACTCGTCCCGAGGCAATCGGCCGGCGGCGTTTTTCCGGGTGGCGACGGTCGCGCTCCACGTCCACCAGGTCGTTCACGATGTAGCAGGACGAGGATGCGAGGCAGAAGGCCACGAAGGCCAGGCACGCCGTGACGAAATCGGCGGGGTCGAAGAGCCGCTCGGCGAAAAGTGGGGCCGCGAAGATCAGGAGATTCTTGGTCCACTGTTTCGGGCGCAATAGCCGGAGCACGGAGCAAGTCTACTTCTGTTAGTCTGAAAGCGCGCCCCTCAGGAGATTTTAGTGCTCAAGCTATACACAGCTGCTGCCCCCAACGGCCGGAAGGTGTCGATCGCCCTCGAGGAACTCGCCCTTGCCTACGAAGTAGTCACGGTCGATCTCCAGGCCCCGGAGCATCCGACGGACGCGATGCTGCGGCTCAATCCCACCTAGAAGATCCCCATCATCGACGATGATGGCCTCGTGCTCTGGGAGTCGGGGGCCATTCTCCTACACCTTGCGGACAAGCACGGCAGGCTGCTGCCGGCCGGCCCGGCCCATGCCATCCAGTACGCCTTCTTCCAGACCGGGGGGTGGGGACCGAACCTGGGCCGGCTCGGTGCTCGGCTGCGCCGGCCGGAAGCCGAGCGGAACGTCGAGATGGTGCAGATCTTCAGCCAGGAGGTGGACCGGTTGCTCGGCGTGATCGACCGGATCCTGGCGGATGGCCGCCCCTTCCTGGCGGGTGAGTACTCGATCGGGGACATCATGCACTTTCCGTGGCTCGCTCCCGTGCACGCCCTCAAAGCGCCGCCGCTCATGGGACGTGAACGCGTACTCGCCTGGTTCGAGCGCGTCGCCGAGCGGCCCGCCGTGCGGCGTGGAATGGCCGTTCCCGGGTAGCCGTCAGCCTGGGCGGGCGCGGCTCACGAAGGGGCTGCCGTCGATGTAGAAGCGGTAGAGGTGTTCGCGGCCCCGGCTGAGTCCGATGCGTCGACTGCGCGCGACACGCGGGACCGGGTCCGATGCGCGCCGCCGGCGCAGCGCGAGGGGCCCGTCGAGCAGGCTGGTTCCGCAGTGGTCGAGGGTGATGCCGAGGGCCTGGCAGAGCTTCCCGGGTCCATTTGCGATGTTGCGTGGGGGCGCGTCCCGGAGCAGGCCGCGGGCGTCGTGCATGCGGACGCTGCCTGCGACGGGTTCGAGGGCGCGCAGCAATACCGCGGCGCCGCGGCCCTCGGGCTCGCACACCGCGTTGGCACACGCGTGTACGCCGTAGCTGCGGTAGACGTAGAGGTGCCCCGGCGGTCCGAACATCGCGCTGTTCCGGGGCGTCTTTCCCCGGTAGCAGTGGGAGCCGGGGTCGCTCCCTTCGCCCAGGTAGGCCTCGACCTCGACGATTCGCCCGGCGAGCAGGGTGCCGTCGTCGAATTGGTGCACCAGGTAGGCGCCCAGGAGTTCCGGCGCCACCGCGAGGCACGGCCGCGCGAAAAAGGAACGCCGGAATCGTCCACCCGTATTCATGTGTTTCCCCGCGCCGGGCCGATCGACCGGGCATCTCCGCGGCTGCTATCTTGCCGAGCCGCGAGTCAATCCCAGCCACCGGAGAGTGTCCATGGATCTGAGCTATGGCAAGGAATACGAGGAGTTCCGTACCCAGGTGCGCGATTTTCTGGCGGCCCACTGGCCTCCCGACGAGGGAGAGGCCGACCGGGCCGAAGGAACCCACCGCTTCCGCCAGCAGGCGATCGAAGCCGGCTATCTCTACCGCAATATCCCCTCGAGATACGGCGGCTCGGAGCAGGAGCCGGATGCTGTCGAGGCGCAGATCCTCCGCGAGGAGTTCTCCCGCGTTCGCGCACCGATGGAGATCCACGGCATCGGCATGATGATGCTGGTGCCGACCCTCCTGGAGCGGGCCGAGGAGTGGCAGAAGGAGAAGTTCGTCGCCCCCACGGTGCGGGGCGAGATCGTCTGGTGCCAGGGCTATAGCGAGCCCGGGTCGGGCAGCGACCTCGCCTCGCTACAGACCCGCGCTGAAATCGTTGGCAACGATTGGGTGATCAACGGCCAGAAGATCTGGACGACGAACGCGCAGAACGCGGATTGGATGTTCTGCCTCTGCCGCACCGAGCCCGAAGCGCAGAAGCATGCCGGAATCTCCTATCTGCTGATTCCGATGAAACAGCCGGGTATCGAGGTGAGCCCGCTCAAGACGATGAATGGGAGCGCGGACTTCAACCAGGTCTTCTTCACGGACGTGAAGACTCCAGCCGACCACATCGTGGGCAAGCGCGGTGAGGGCTGGCTCGTGTCGCGGACGACCCTCAAGCACGAACGAAACTCGATCGGCGCCGCGGCACAGAGCGTCATGATGCTGCAGGGACTCGTCGAGTTTGCAAAGCAGCAGAAGCGCAACGGCCGACCGGCCATCGAAGACCCCCTGATCCGCGACAAGATCGGGCAGCTCGAGGGTTATGTGCGTGCCCATGAGTACTCGGGATTGCGCCAGTTCACCAAGAACGCGAAAGGCGAGGACCCGGGGCTCATCACTCTGATGAACAAGCTGAACTCGACCAACCTCGGGAGCATGGTCGCGAAGATTGCACTCGACATCATGGGAGATACTGGTCTCGAAGATCCGCTGGCGCGCGATGCGTTCGCGGTCCCCAGCGGCAGCAAGATGTGGATTAGCCAGTACATGTATTCGCTGGGCATTTCGACGGCGGGTGGAACGGCGAATATCCAGCGCAACGTGATCGGTGAGCGCGGACTCGGGCTTCCCCGTGACTACTACGCCAACAGGAGCTCCGGAAAGTGAACTTCGACATCTCGGAAGAGCAGGAACTCCTGCAGGCGACGATTCGCCAGTACGCGGAAAACGAATGCCCGCCGACGCGCATCCGGGAGCTCTTCGACAGCGGCGAGGGCTGGGAGCCGACGTTCTGGAAGGGGTTGGTCGAGATGGGTGTCGCCGGGCTCATCGTTGCCGAGGAGCACGGAGGCGCCGGGCTCGAACTGCTCGACCTGGCGCTTGCGGCCGAGTCGCTGGCGTACGCGGGCGCTCCCGGCCCGTTCTTCGGACACTCGCTGGCGTGCCTCGCGCTGGCACTGGCCGGCAGTCCCGAGCAGCAGAAGAAGTGGCTGCCGCGCCTCGCGACGGGCGAGGCGCTCGGCAGTGTCGCTCTCGGCGAAGAGGGCGGCGCGTGGCAGCCCGACCAGTGGAAGCTCGAGGCGGGCTCCAGTCTCTCGGGTACGAAGACCCACGTGCCCCACGCGGAGCGTGCGGACGTCATCGTCGTCGGAACGGCGGGTCCGGGCCTCGTCCTGGTCGAGCGCGAATCCCCGTGTGTCGAGATCGAGGCGTTCGACGGCGTGGACCGCGTCCGGCCTCTCGCCACGTTGAAGCTCCAGGATGCCGCTTGCGAAATATTGCCAGGCGGTGGCGAGGCCGCTTTGCGGCTTCGCGATGCGGGTCTCGTGCTGCTGGCGGCCGATGCCTTCGGGACGGCCCGGCGTTTGCTCGACATGTGTGTCGAGTACGCAAAGCAGCGCGAGCAGTTCGGCGTCACCATCGGCCACTTTCAGGCGCTGAAGCATCAACTCTCGAATATGGCGCTCGAGGTCGAGCCGGCGCGCGGCCTGTTCTGGTACGCGGCGCACGCATTCGATCACATTCCGGGAGAAGCGGAGCGGACGGCGGCGATCGCCAAGGCCCACATCACCGACGGCACCATGCAGGTGGCTCGCGATGCCGTGGAGGCCCACGGGGGCATCGGTTTCACCTGGGAGTGCGACGTCCAGATGTGGTTCAAGCGCGCGATGTTCGACCGCGCCTTCCTCGGGCAGCCGTCGGTACACCGCGAGCGCGCAGCGCAGCTCGCCGGCTGGTAGCACCCGCCGTGGCGTCGCGCGGAGCGCGACCGTGAAGTTTGGCGTCGCGCTCTCGGGCTGCCACCCGGCTCTCCACCTCGATGTCGCCGTCGCGGCCGACGAGCTCGGCTACGAGTCGGTGTGGATGGCGGAGCACCTCGTGTTTCCCGTCGACATGTCGGGATCGCCGCATCCCGGGGAAGACCTTCCGCCGGTGCCGCCCTCCACGCCGGTCTTCGACGCCTTCGCCTGGCTGGCGCACTTGGCGGCGAAGACCGAGCGCGTGCGGCTCGGGACCAACGTCTACCTGCTGGGCCTGCGCCACCCGTTTGCCGCCGCTCGTGCCGTGCAGACGCTCGACCAGGTTTCGAATGGTCGCAGCCTGCTCGGCGTGGGCGCGGGCTGGCTGCGCCAGGAGTGGATGGCCGCGGGGCTCGATCCGGCGACGCGCGGTCGCCGGCTCGACGAGGCGCTGGCGGTGTGCCGCCGCTTGTGGACCGAGGAGGTGATCGAGCACCACGGCGAGTTCTTTGAGTTCGGCCCGGTGATGTTCGAGCCCAAGCCGGTGCAGAAGCCGCACCCGCCGATCCACGTGGGTGGAGACTCGGACGCTGCCCTGCGCCGGGCCGCACGCCACGACGGTTGGTACGGCCTCCAGGCGACGCCGGAGGGTGTGGCAGGCGCGCTGGCGCGCCTGCGCGAAATGCGTCGCGCCGCGGGCCGTGACGCCGAGCCCTTCGAGGTGACGGTCGGGGCCGTGCCGCACGACTCCGGGGACCTCGCGCGGTGGGAAGAGGCCGGTGTCGATCGCCTGGTCGTTTCGCCGTGGACTCGTTCGCGTGAGGCCGTCGAGGCCCTGCGACGCTTCGCCGATCGCTTTCTCGACTGATTCAGCCGTGCGTGACGACGGCGAGGCCGGGAAACTCGGTCAGGTCCGTGGCCGACCTGCCTGCCGAAGGGGGTACAATGCTGCCGCCCGGTGTGGCTGAAGGGGGAGCGGCGTGGCGTATAGGGTGATCCAGTGGGCGACCGGCAACGTGGGCCGGGCTGCGATCGAGGGCATTCTCTCTCACCCGGAGCTCGAACTCGTCGGGGCCTGGGTCCACAGCGAGGCGAAGGTGGGCCGGGACGTGGGGGAGATCTGCGGCGTCGGACCCATCGGGGTGTGCGCCACCAACGACGTCGACGCCCTGCTCGCGACCGACGCGGACTGCGTCCTCTACAGCCCGATCATGGCCCAGACGCCCGAGGTGATCCGGATCCTCGCATCCGGGAAGAACGTCGTGACACCCCTCGGCTGGTTCTTTCCCTTCCGCATGAGCGACGTGACGGAGGTCGAGGAGGCCTGTCGCGAGGGGGGCGTGACGCTCCACGGCACCGGCATTCACCCGGGTGGCATCACCGAGCGCTTCCCGCTGGTGGTCTCGGGCCTGTCGCGGGAGATCCGCCACGTCCGGGCCGAGGAGTTCTCGGACATTCGCACCTACGACGCCGAGTTCGTGGTGCGGGAATTGATGCTCTTTGGAAAATCGCCGGAGGAGGCGCGCCAGAGCCCGATGCTTCGCATGCTGGGCAGCGGCTTCCAGCAGTCGATCGACATGGTGGCGCATGCGCTCGGCATGAGACTCGACTCCGAGAAGCTCGCAACTCAGGAAATGGCAGTAGCCACCGCACCGATCGATACGCCCTGGGGAGCGATCGAGCCCGGCACGGTCGCCGCTCAGCGCTTTACCTGGCAGGGAACCGTGCGCGGCGAGCCGGTGATCACGGTCCGGGTCAACTGGCTCATGGGCGAGGAGAACCTCGACCCCGCCTGGAGGCTCGACGGCGAGCGCTTCGAGGTGGAGGTGACTGGAGATCCGCCTGTGCGCCTCACGTTCGAAGGCCTGCATCCGGAGAGCCTCGAAGCCGGCGTGCAGCGCAACGCGGGAGTCGTGGCCACGGCCATGCACTGCGTCAGCGCGATTCCCGCCGTGTGCGAAGCCGCACCGGGAATCCGCACGTATCTGGACCTGCCGATGTACGCGGGGCGCGCGGCGCCGGACCTGCTCCCGGAGTCCTGAGCCGCGCCGTGGCGAGCTTCGTCCTGATTCACGGCGGTGGCCACGGCGCGTGGTGCTGGGGGCCGCTGATGCCGTACCTGGCCGCGCCGGCACTGGCCCTCGACCTCCCGGGCCGCGGCCGGCACCCCGCGGACCTCGAGAGCATCACCTGCGACGTCTGGGCCGATTCGGCTGCCGCGGATATCGAGAAGGCGGGCCTCTCGGACGTGATCCTCGTTGGGCACTCGATGGCGGGGCTCACGCTGCCGCGGGTTGTCGAGCGGATTCCCGAGCGGCTCGCCCGGCTCGTCTTCGTCGCCTGCACGACGCCGCCCGAGGGCGGCTCCATTCTCGGTGAGCTCGATCCCGACGTGGCCGAGATTGCGGCAGCGGCCAATGCCGCCGGGGCCGAGCAATTCGGCCTGACGGACGAGCAGGCGATGGGGATGTTCTGCAACGGCATGGACGCGGTACAGACGCGCTTTGTCCTCGACAACCTGTGCCCGGAGGCGCCGGGTCCGTTGTCCGAGCCCATGCGCCTCGCGGGGCTCGCGCAGCCGGTTCCGCGGACCTACGTGAAGCTGCTGCGCGACGCGACGCTCTCGCAGGAGCTGCAGGACGCCGTGATCGCCCGGCTGGGTGATGCCGAGGTGCGGACTCTCGACGCCTGTCACGACGTGATGATCTCCCACCCCCGGGAGCTCGCGGAACTGCTGAACGGCTACCTCTAGTTTGGCTCGCTCCCCCCTCGCCGGGGCGGCGAGGTACAATCGGGAGCCCGGCACGCGAGGTTCCCATGGCCGAAAGCTTCGAACACATCCGCACCTGTCATCTCTGTGAGGCCATGTGTGGTCTGCGCCTCACGGTCGAGGAAGGCCGGGTCACCCAGATCCGCCCCAACGCCGACGATGTGTGGAGCGCGGGTTACATCTGCCCCAAGGGCACCGTTCTCGGACAGCTCCACGAGGACCCAGACCGCCTGCGCCGCCCTCTGGTGCGTGATGGCGACGGTTTCCGCGAAGTGTCGTGGGACGAGGCGTTCGAGCAGGCGGCACGCCGCCTGCGACCGGTACTCGAGGAGAACGGAATCGACGCCGTCACCGCCTATATCGGGAACCCGGCCGCACACAACTTTTCGCTGTCTCGTTATGTCGCCGCGTTTATATCGATGTCGGGCATACCGAGGCTCTATTCGGCGGGCACGGTCGACCAGTGGCCGAAGAACGTGTCGTCGGCACTGCTCTACGGCGGAATGTGGACCTTCCCGGCGCCCGATCTGGATCGCACGGATTTCCTGATCGTGATGGGCGCGAACCCGCAGGCCTCGCAGGGGAGCCTGCTCGCCGCGCCAGACGTGCTGGGAAAGCTGGACGCGATCCGAAAGCGCGGAGGCAAGGTGATCGTCGTCGATCCGCGCCGCACCGGCACCGCGGAGCGCGCCGATGAGTGGGTTGCGATTCGACCCGGAGCCGACGCGGCACTGCTATTGGCGTGGGTCCAGGTGCTCTTCGACGAGGGGCTCGTCGACCTCGGCCACCTCGAAGGTCGCGTCGAGGGCGTCGACCGTGTGCGCGACGCCTGTCGCGAGTTCACGCCCGAGGTGGTCGCCGAGACCTGCGGCATCCCCGCCGATACGATTCGGCGCATCGCCCGGGAGTTCGCCGAGGCGGAGAAGGCCTCGGTCTACGGACGCATCGGCCTGTGCAACCAGGAATTCGGGACGTTGGCGTCGTGGCTCGTCGATGTCGTGAATGTGCTCACGGGGAATCTCGACAGGCCGGGTGGTGCGATGTTCGGCAAGCCGATCGCCTGGTCGCTCACCGCGCTTCGTCCGCCGGACTTCGCGGACGGTTTCGAGTTCGGTCGCTGGAAGAGCCGCGTGCGCGGAGCACCCGAGGTGCTGGGCCAGGTTCCCATGTCTTGCATGGCCGAGGAGATCGCCACGCCCGGGGATGGCCAGATCAAGGCGCTGATCACATTGGCCGGCAACCCCGTTCTCTCCTCCCCCGACGCTTCCAAGCTCGATGCGGCACTTCCCAGGCTCGACTGCATGATCTCCGTCGACAACTACCTGAACGAAACGACGCGCCACGCCCACGTCATCCTGCCGGGCCTCTCGCCGCTCGAGCAGCAGCACTACGACGAGCTGATCTGGTCCTGGGCGCTTCGCAGCGCCGGAAAGTTCTCACCGCGTCTTTTCGATCCGGAACCGGGGCGCCCGGAGGAATGGGAGATCCTGCTGACGCTCGCGGCGATGGTGCAGGGCCAGGCCCCAGGCGAAGTCGACACCGGTGCTCTCGATCAGCTCTTCTTCGCCGGTGTCGTGGCGATGCTGACTGGGATCGAGGGCTCGGCCGTCCACGGGCGCGCCCCCGCCGAGATCGTGGAGCAGGCGGGCGGGCCCGGGCCCGAGCGGCTGCTCGACTTCGCGATCCGCACGGGACCCTGGGGTGATGCCTACGGTGAAAAGCCCGAGGGGCTCACACTCGAGAAGCTCGCGGCGGAGCCCAACGGCGTCGACTTCGGGGCCGTGGTGCCGCGTCTCGACGAGGTGCTCGAGACGCCTTCCGGCCGGATCGAGCTGGCGCCCGACTACATCGTCGATGACATCCCTCGGCTTGCGCATCGTCTCTCGCGGCGCGACGACTGCATCGTCCTGGTGAGCCGCCGCCACCTGCGGTCCAACAACTCCTGGATGCACAACGTCCCCGCCCTCATGACTGGGCGCGACCGCTGTACCCTGCTCGTGAATCCACGCGATGCCGGCGAACTCGGACTCGAGGACGGCAAGCGGGCTCGCGTCAGCTCGGAAGCGGGGAGCGTCACGGTCGCGGTGGAGGTGTCGGACGAAATGATGCCGGGCGTCGTCAGCCTGCCCCACGGCTGGGGGCACGACAAGCCGGGCACCAAGCTCGGCGTGGCATCCGCCCACGCCGGGGTCTGCAACAACACGCTGGCCCCGGGAGAACTGGTCGACCCGATCTCGGGAAATGCGGTGGTGAACGGAATTCCCGTCGAGGTGTCGCCCGCATGAGGGACTGGAGCGTCTAGCGCAAGCACGGGCACGTCCGGCTCGAGGCCGGCTGCGATATCGACGGGACAATGGGGCGCTCGGCCCTGCGCTTTACTTCGCCGGAACTCCGTCGTCTCGGGCCTCGTGTTTTTCAGTCGCCTGCCGGGGTTTCTGGCGCATTCGCAGGGTTCGGAGGCGGTTGATTGCGGCAGCGATCTCGAGGCCGCGCGGGCGCGCGAAGTCGCCCGGGTGGTGCTCGTCGCGGTGGTGGGGGTCTAGGGCGTCGAGACCCTGGGCGTCGAAGAAGGCCTCCAGACGATCCACCACCTCGCGCAGCGTCGCCTCGCCGTCGACGAACCGGGTGGCGGCGAGGTGGACGGCGTGGCCCACGGCGCGGGTCTGGGAGAGATCGACGAGCTGCTCGACGCAGCGCAGGTCGATGGCGTCGGTTCCGAAGAGCACGAGGTCCCGGGCTTTGGCGGCGATCTTCACGTCGCGTCGACCCCGGGACGGATCGAAACTCGAGGCTTCCGGCACGCGCTGCGTTACCGCCTCGAAGGGCACCAGCGCTTCGTTGCGCCGTTCCGAAGGCGACGCATCCGCGATGGCACGCGCCTCGCGGGTCGCGTCCTCGGGACGGAACGCGCGCATTGCGATCACCGTGTCGGCTACTTCGAAGTAATCGCCGCAGCCGCCCATCACCAGCACGGTCGAAATTCCGAGGTGATCGTGGATCTCGCGCACCCGCTCGAGGAACGGAGTGATGGGTTCGTGCTCCTTGGCCACGAGTGCCTGCATACGCGCGTCGCGCACCATGAAGTTGGTGGCCGAGGTGTCCTCGTCGAGCAGCAGCCCCGTGGCGCCCGCCTCGATCGCCTCGACGATGTTGGCGGCCTGGCTCGTGCTGCCCGAGGCGTCGTCGCTCGAAAACCGCGCCGTGCTCCGGCCCTGGGGCAGGTCGGAGACGAAGGCGCTGATGTCGACCTGCTCTACCCGGCGGCCGTCTTCGGCGCGGATCTTTGCGAGGCCGGGGGCGCTCACCACCCACTCGCGCCCGTCCCCGGGCACGTGCGGGTAGACGGCACTCTCGAGCGCGCGCAGGAGCGTCGACTTTCCGTGGTAGCCGCCGCCCACGACGAGTGTCACTCCGCGCGGAACGCCGAGACCGCGGAGCCGATCGCGGGGCCCGTTGGGGCCCTCAACGGGGTGAAGCAGAGAGAGCTCGACGCGCAGTGCTTCGGGCGCCTCGAACAATACGGCCTCATCGGGTGCGAGCGGGCGATCGCTGGCTCCGCTCTGGCGCGGCAGCAGCGCGCCGTCGGCCACGAAGGCCACGAGTCCTCGCCCATCGAGCTGGCTGCGCAGGTGCTCCTGGTTCTCGATGCAGTCGACGAAGCGCGCCGCCTCCTCCTGGGGCAGCCGTTCCCAACAAAGCGCGGCCGCCGCGAGTTCCGGCAACTCGTCGCAGAGGAGTTCCTCGGCCTCGCGCCCAAGCACGCGCCGCCCCGCAGCCGGGAGCCCGGCCTGGACCCTCAGCTCCACCCAGGCGTCGGTGATGACGCACGCCGTTCGTTCGAGCACCTGCTGTCCGCCCGCATCGACCTCGACGAGGCCGCTCTTGCCGCTGCCGCGGCGCTGTCCGCCCGCATCGACCTCGACGAGGCCGCTCTTGCCGCTGCCGCGGCGCTGTCCGCCGCGCACCGCCCGTGCCGCGCGGCGCGTCAGGAAATCGGCCAGGGCTGTGCGTCGAACCGGGTTCGAGAAGAGGCGCGCGGGAAGCTCCGCCGCCTCCTGGGGAACGCGCAGGCGGAGCTTCGACGGGGCCGCGAACGGATCGCCCTGCACGCGATCGATGCAGAGGACGAGATCGGGTCGCTCCCAGCGTCCCCGCACGTCCCGGTAAGCCTTGTAGCCGCGTCCGTCGATGCGGTGGAGGGCCGCGCGGAGGTCGTCGAGGCCATTGCCCATGGCCCGGTAGGCTACAGGAGCGGCAGCTGCTCGCCGCCCGGGTACCGGAAGTGGGCCGTCGAGAGCGGCGGCATCTCCTGGGCCAGGCCGGCGCGGCGGCAGGCCACCGCGAACAGCGTGCGGGTCTGGTCCGCGAACAAGCCCATTCCCTGCTGTCGCAGGTGGAAGCGCGGGTCGTTCAGGCGCCCGCCGCGCATGGCGCGCACGCGGTTCATCACCTTCGCGCGCCGGCCGGGATGGTGGCGCTCGAGCCAGGTCTCGAAGAGCTGCTTCACGGCGTGCGGGAGCTTGAGCATCACGTGGCGCGCGCTGCGGGCACCGGCGCGGGCTGCCGCCTCGACGATGGCGGGAGCTTCGTGGTCGGTGAGGCCTGGGATCACCGGGGCGACGAGCACCCCCACCGGAATTGCCGCGCCCGCCAGCGTCTCGATTGCTGCGATTCGCTGCGAGGGCGCCGCTGCGAGCGGCTCGAGGCCGCGCTGGAGTTCGCGGTCGAGCGTCGTGATCGAGACGTAGATCTGGGCGAGGTCGAGGCGCGCGAACTCCACGAGCAGATCGAGATCGCGCCGCACCAGGGTGCTCTTCGTCACGAGAGTCACTGGGTTGCGAAGCTCCAGGAAGACCTCGAGGCAGCGGCGCGTCAGGCGTGTCCTGCGTTCGATCGGCTGGTATGGGTCCGTGACGCCGCCGATCGCCACCACCTGGGGCTCCCAGCGCGGAGCGGAGAGTTCTGCCCGAAGCACCGCCGGGAGGTCCTCTTTCACCAGGATTTTCGTCTCGAAGTCGAGTCCGGCGGAAAAGCCCAGGTACTCGTGGCTGGGACGCGCGTAGCAATAGGCGCAGGCGTGCATGCAGCCGCGGTAGGGGTTGAGGCTCGCGTGGAAGGGCAGGTCGGGGCTTTCGTTCCAGGCGAGGGCGCGACGGCACGGATCGCGGTAGAACTCGGTAGGGGGCCGAGGCGGCTCGTCTTCGGCGCTCGGCTGGGCGAACTCCGCACTGGAGTCGTAGATGATTTTCTCGAATCGATTCGAGGGGTTGGCGGTGGGCTGGCGGCTGAGGGCAGAGCGGGGCACGGTGTTCTTTCGTAAGCGAAAAAATAACGAAAGTCCCTCTCGGGTCAAGCGCGGTGTGTTGCTTCTGGGCCTCGCGCTGCTGGGTGCGGGCTGTGTGGCGCCGTCCCAGTCGTATTGGCTGCCCGAGACACAGCCCGTCGAGCGCCTGGACTACGCCGATTGGAATGGGCTGTTGCGCGCCCACGTGCTCCGGGGTGCAGTCGATTATCCGGCCGTTGCGAACGACGCCGGGTTTCCGGTCTTCCTGACCGCCCTGCGCCGTGCGCGCTTCACACTCGACACCAGCGCCGACGAACGGTTGGCCTTCTGGATCAATGCCTACAACGCCTCTGCCATCGCCGGCATCCTCGACGGGCAGTCGCCGGCGACGATTCTCGGGCGCAACGAGTTCCTTCGGCGCGCCCGTCACGACGTGGGCGGCGATTCGATCACGCTCTGGGACCTCCAATACCGGAGGATCCGACCGATTGGCGACCCGCGCACCCATTTCGCGCTGGTGTGTGCGGCGGTCTCTTGTCCGTCACTTTCGTCTCAGGCCTACCTGCCGCGCACGCTCGATGCACAGCTCGAGTCTGCGACGTTCGCCTTCGTGAACGACCCCGCGAAGAACCGCTACGACCCGGTCGAGCGTGTCGCATACCTCTCCGAGATCTTCGACTGGTACGCCGAGGACTTTGCTGCCGCCGCGGGTTCCGTACCGGCCTATGTGGCGCTGCACGTCGAAGATCCCGCTGTCGCTGCCGGTCTAGCCGATGGTAGCTGGAAGGTCCGTTACCAGAAGTCCGACTGGGATCTCAACGGGAAGCCGCTCCCGTTAGACTGAGCGGCCCGGGGCGGCGTGTTCGGTCGGTCGGACTACGAGTTCGGATAAATCGAGGTCTTCGGTTGAGAACGGGAGAAACGGTTCGGGAGGTTTCGCGGTGACGAACGAACGCGAAGATACGCATCTGACATCGGTCGGCTACATCCTGTGGATCTTCGGTTTCACCGGATCGCACCGCTTCTATTTCGGGAAACCCATCTCGGGAACGATCTGGTTCCTCACCTTCGGGTTGTTTCTCGTCGGCTGGATCGTCGACTTCTTCCTGATGCCGAGTCTCGAGCAGCAGGCGGAGCTGCGGTTCCGAGCGGGGAAAATCGACTATACCGTCGCCTGGATTCTCCTTACGTTCCTCGGTGCGTTCGGTGTGCACCGCATGTACCTGGGAAAGTGGATCACCGGCATTCTCTATCTCTTCACCGGTGGCTTCTTCCTGATCGGCGTGCTCTACGATTTCTGGACGCTCAACGACCAGGTCACGCTGGTCAACTCCGAGGGTTCGATGTGAGCCAAGGCGAGCGATTCAGTGCGGCGGCCCGGGCGCACAGCTTCCGGGACGCCTTCCGCGGGGTGGCTGTCCTCCTGGCGACGCAGCACAACGCGCGAATTCACGCCGTGGCGACGCTCGCGGTCCTGGCCGTCGGGTTCTGGCTGGGTTGCACCCGGGTGGAGTGGGCGGTGCTCGTGCTTGCGATCGGGTTGGTCTGGCTGGCCGAGGGGGTGAATACCGCGCTCGAGGCACTGGGTGACGCAGTGTCGGCGGATCCGAATCCGCTCGTCGGGCGGGCCAAGGACGTAGCCGCCGGTGCGGTGCTGTTGGCGTCGATCGGGGCCGCCGCCGCGGGTCTGCTGATCTTCGTCCCGCGGCTCCTAGACCGTTTCGCGGGGGGCTAATCCAGCGCCTCACGCAGTTCGCGGGCCGCCTTTGCGCGGAACCCCCGGTACCAGTCGAAGCGCTCGAGTGTCTGTCGCAGTACGCGCTTCGCACTCGGGACCGGGTTCTCGCGGAAGAAGCGCGCCACTTCGCGGCGCCGTGCGGGTGCGCGCAGGTGGACCGTGGTTTCGATCATTCGTCCGACGAGAATCGACCCCATGCGTTTTTCGAGCCTGGGCCAGCGGGCGCGCACGAAGTCCCACGTTGCGTCGCGCGCCGCCGGGTTTGCGAACATGCGCCCGAGCAGGAACACCACGTCCTGGGTGGGCACCGCCGGGGTGAGCGACAGGCGGAGCGTGCGCTGTATTAGCGCCGGGTCCCGGAATCCACCCAGAGCGAGCAGGAAGCGCCGCTGGTCCTGGGGTGTATTCGCCGACTCCATGGCTTCGAGGAAAGCGCGGTAACGCATGGCGTCGCCCACGCGGGCGGCGAGTCCCACGATCGAGTCCGCGAGATCCGCGGGGACGGCGCGGCGGCTGCGCAGGTAGAGATCGCATTGGCGGTCAGCCGCCTCGAGCACAGCGGGGCTTCCTGCCGCCGATCCCAGGATCGAGAGCAACGCGGCACGCGCGAGACCGGTCGGCTCGTCCTCTCCCCGGCGTGGTTTCCATCCCAACGCGGAGAATGCAGAGCCGAACCGCGCCTCGATGAAACGGGAGAGCGGTTCGGCGCAGTCCGGCGCGGCGTCGGGAACCAGGTCGTGCGCCAGGAAGGCGAGTGGGCCGTGCAGCGCAGTCAACACATCCGGGTCGCGGTCCTGGGCGAAGGCAGTGACCAGTGCCAGGAAACCCGACACCGGTGCGCGTCCGGCGCGCACCAGGGCCCACTCGTGGTCGGCGATTCCCATGCGCTCGATCGGAACGAGCTTCTGGGGTGTCGCCAGGATCGCCTCGAGTTCGCGTTTGCCGTGCTGGGGCCGGAAGAAGCCCGCCTCCTCGGCGTTTGCGTAGACGAGTCGCGGTGCCCCGCGGCCGAGTTCGAGTGCGCCGCGGGCTCCGGTCAGGAGGTGCCGCTCGAGTCGGCCGCGTCCGCCGTGGGGACCCACGACCCGCGCGACGATAGGCACGGGCCAGCGGGGCGCGGCATCCGTCCGGGGCCGCGGCTGCTCCGTGAAGCGCTCCTGGGAGAGGACCAGACGCGTCCGGGTTCCCGTGCTTCGCACGCTCGCCCGGACTACGGGGTACCCCTCCTGCTCGAGCCAGGCGTGGGCCAGTTCTTCGACGGGTTCTCCGGACGCCTCGCCCAGTGCGCGCCAGAGGTCCGCCGCCACGGTGTTTCCCTCTCGATGACGGCGGATGTAGCGGCGCACACCGCGTCGAAACGCCGCGGCGCCGAGGTAGCGTTCCAGCATGCGGACGATGGAGGCGCCCTTCTCGTAGGTGATGAGGTCGAAGTTCTCGTTCGCCTCCGCCGCTGTTCGCACCCGGGCGTAGATCGGGTGGGTGTGGCGCAGGGAGTCGAGCTCGAGCGCCGCCGCGCGTCCGTGCTGGAAGTCGTGCCACATATGCCACTCGGGCTTCCAGTCGTCGACGACCAAGTAGGCCATCCAGGTGGCAAACGCTTCGTTCAGCCAGAGGTCGTCCCACCAGGCCATGGTGACGAGGTCGCCGTACCACATATGTGCGAGTTCGTGCGCGATCACCTCGGCGGCGCGCTTCTTCTCGTTCGTCGTCGCGGTGGCGGGGTCGAGCAGCAGCAGTGTCTCCCGGAAGAAGACGGCGCCCGCGTTTTCCATGGCACCGAACTCGAAATCCGGCACCGCGATCAGGTCGAGCTTCTCGTACGGATAGGGCAGGCCGAAATAGCGTTCGAGCCGCGCCAGGGTCTCGCGCGCTGTCTCGAGCCCGATGCGGGTGAGTCGCTCCTTGCCCGGCGTGTGCCAGGTCCGGATCGCTGTCTTTCCCAGATGCACGGGTCTCGAGCGATGGAGTTCACCGACGGCGAGTGCCACCAGATAGGTCGAGAGCGGGGGCGTCTGCCGAAAGCGGACCGTCTTGTGCCCGTTCGGTTCTTGTCGGGTCGAGGCGATCGGCGCGTTGGACACCACGGCATTTTTCGATCCGGTGGTGACGGATACGCGAAAGCGCGCCTTCATCGCCGGCTCGTCGAAACAGGGGAAGAACTTTCGCGCGTCCGTCGCCTCGAGCTGCGTGAAGGCGTAGCGCCGTCCGCCGACCGAGGCGCCGTAGAAGCCGCACAGGTCCTTGCGCAGGCGGCCCCGGAACGCGAGCCGCAGCCGGGCGCGCCCAGCGGGCACGGGCCTCGGGAAGCGGATCTCGACCATTTCGACTTCGGGGAGCGGTTCGAGCTTCCCGCGGGCGTTTCCGCCGTCCCATTCGATTCGAGCTCCCGAGACCCGCAGTTCGCAGGCGTGGATCCGGATCGCCCGTTTGTCGCGAGACAGTGTGATCCCGTGGGTTACCTCGCCGCGAAAGCTGCCGCTGCGGCTGGGATCGACCTCGACGTGCAGGTCGACTTCGTCGGGGCGCACGTCGGCGGCCAGGCGATAGGCGGGCTTGCGGCTGCGCCGCTTGCTGGGCAAGAGGGGTGGCTCAGTTCGGACTTTTCAGTGCCGGCGGCGGGAATTGGATGTACTCGTCGATGCGCGACAGGCCCAGAGCCGTGTCGTCGGGCCGCACTCCGATTCGACCGCGTGCGCGGAGGCCGGTCACCAAGGTTTCGATTGTCTGGTTGCGGGCAATATTTTCTGGGTGCTCCGCCACCCGGGCGTATTCCACTTCGTCCCGGTAGCAGCAGGTCTTCCGCGGCGGTAGTGGGTGCGCGCGATGAGGCGCTGCCCGGACTCCCGGCGCCCCAGGCGTCCGCCCGTTTGCGCGAAGTGGGCTGCGGCGTCGTGGTGCTGGCCGATGCTCTCGCCGAAGTCTTGCTCCATGTCTTCGGCCGCGTCGGTGCCGCAGCGACCGAAGCGCTCGCAGAGGCGAAGCGTTGTTTTGGCCTCGTCTGCGGGGAGGAGCGGATCGAACCGGACGTGAGAGACGTCACCCATGCAGGGCGGGGATCCTAACACTTCTCGGATCGCCGGCGCCGGGTTATGCTCCGCGCGTGCGGCTTCCCCCACCGCCGAACCAGGGGGGAGATGCGTGGCGAACGCACCTCGCGAGCAGTGGTCGAGCCGGGCGGGCTTCGTCTTGGCCGCCGTGGGCTCGGCTGTGGGCCTCGGAAACATGTGGCGCTTCTCGTACCTCACCGCCGAGAACGGCGGTGCTGCGTTCGTGATTCTCTACCTCGGCGTCACGCTGTTGATTGGCCTGCCCGTCTTGTTGGCCGAACTCACGGTCGGACGCGGCTCCCAGCGGAGCCCGGTGGCGGCACTCCAGCACTACGGAGGCCGCGCATGGACGCCCCTGGGCATGGTCTTCGTGGCGGCCGGCTTCCTGATCCTCGCCTACTACGGTGTGATCGCCGGTTGGACGCTCCGCTACGGGTTGATGGCGTTCTTCGGCGGATTTTCCGGCGTCTCCGAACGCTTCGAGGACATCGCCCAGGGTCCGGATGCCTTTTCGTTCCATCTGGCGTTCATGGCCATCACCATCGCGATCGTCGCGGGTGGTGTGAAGGCTGGAATCGAACGCGCCGCCACGGTGCTGATGCCGCTGCTCTTCCTGATGGTGGCGGGGCTTGCCGTCTACGCGGCGATGCTTCCCGGTGCCGAGGAGGGCTATGCCTACTATCTCGACACCGATTTCTCCGGGATCCTTTCTCGCGAGGTGCTCACCCAGGCTGCGGGCCAGGCTTTCTTCAGCCTGAGTCTCGGCATGGGCGCGATGATGACCTACGCGAGCTACCTCGGACGCGATGCGAATCTTCCGAACGGTTCGGTGGTAATCGCGGGTGCGGATATGGGGATTGCATTTCTGGCGGGGCTCGCGGTGTTCCCGATGATCTTTGCCCTCGGCCTTTCGGAAAAAGTGGGGGGGAGCACGCTAGGCGCTCTCTTCATCACGCTACCTGAGGCGTTTGCCGGAATGGGTGGCGTGGGACGCGTGGTGGGACTGGTGTTCTTCGCCGCACTGGTCGTCGGGGCGCTGACGTCGGCGATCTCGCTGCTCGAGGTGGTCGTCTCCGCCGCGATCGATGGCTTGGGCTGGGGGCGCCGCCGTGCGGCGCTCCTGTCGGGTGGGGCGATCACCTTGCTCGGTGCACCCGCCGCCTGGAGCCTCGGCGTGCTCGACGTGATGGACCAGGTGGCCAACAACGTCTTCCTGCTCGGCGGGGGCCTGGCGCTCTCGCTCTTCGTGGGCTGGCGCATGCAGGACCCGGTGGGGGAGGCTCGTGTGGGCGCAAGGGGCGGGCGCGGGTTTTCCCTGTGGAGGGCGTTGCTGCGTTTCGCAGTGCCGCTTGTACTGCTCTACGTCCTGTGGGATGCCGTTCCCGGGACCCTGCGCGCGGTGTTTGATCTGTTCGCCGCTTGAATCGGGCGGTCCCACGGCGCACACTGGGTCGCTTCACGGCCCATGGAAGTGTCGCATGCCCGCCGCCGCCGACATCCGGTCGACCTCTACCCGTACGCCGGGAGCACCGATTCGGTGAGCCCACTGCCGGTTGTCGAGCCGGGCTGAAAGGAATTTTTCTTGTCGATCCCCCCCCTCGAAGGACTGCGCGTTCTCGACCTCGCCGACGAAAAGGGAGAACTCGCCGGCCGTCTGCTCGCCGATCTCGGCGCCGATGTGATCCGCGTCGAGCCGCCGGAAGGTGCGAAGTCGCGCGGCCTTCCACCCTTTCACGACGGCACGAGCCTGTACTTTGCCCACCGCAACTCGAACAAGCGGGGCATCGCGCTGGACCTGGAACAGCAGGGGGGTCGGGACCAACTCGCCGACCTCGCCGGGCGGACCGATGTCTTCATCGAGTCGTTTGCGCCGGGGACGCTTGCGAAAATGGATCTCGCGCCCGCGAGCCTGGTCGAGCGTCATCCCCACCTGGTTGCACTCTCGATCACGGACTTCGGCCAGACGGGTCCCTACCGGGAATGGGTCGCCACCGACGCCACGCTGGAGGCCATCGGCGGCATGCAGTTCAAGGCGGGCCTTCCCGGGAAGCCGCCGCTGTTGCCCCCCGGCGCCATTGCCTACGACGTAGCCGGCGTGATGGGATGCTTCGCCGTGCTGACGGCGCTGCTCCAGCGGCAGCGCACCGGTCACGGACAGACGCTCGATCTCTCCGTGCTCGAGGCGACGTCTCAACAATGCGACTGGTCGTTCTCGAACGGGACCCAGACGCTCGCCAACGGGCAGGAGCCCGCGGAAATGCGCGCGGGGTCCGGACCCATGTACCGGATCTACGCCTGCAAGAGCGGTTACGTGCGTCTCGTCATTCTTTCTCCGAGGCAGTGGCACGCCATGCGCGAGTGGCTCGGGGATCCCGAATACCTGCGGGACCCCATGTACAACTCCTTCCTCGGGCGTCTGCAGATCGCCGATGCGCTCGCCGTGACGATCGGTGACCTCTTCGCGACGCTGCCCCACGAACAGGTTGCCGCCGAGGCGCAGCGGCGCGGCATCGTCTGCACGCCCGTGCTGCGGCCCGAGGAGGTGCTGGCGAACGAGCACTTCGTGTCGCGCGGCACCTTTGCCGACGTGGAGTACACGCCCGGAGAGACCGGGCCCGTCGCAGCGGGCTTCTTCGAGATCGACGCCGAGCGGCAGGGCTACCGGCACCGGGCCCCGGAAGTGGGCGAGCACGACGCAGAGGTCGCCGCCGGCGTCTGGCTGGAGCCGCGTCCGTCGCCGTCGGGACCGGTGCCTGCCCCATCGCCTCCGCTCGAGGGACTGCGCGTCCTCGACTTCGGTATTGGCGGGGTCGGCGTCGAGGCCGGGCGGCTTTTCGCCGATTACGGCGCCGATGTCCTGAAGATCGAGAGCCGGAGCTACTTCGACTTCATGCGCATCGTGATGTCGAGCGAGATGAGCGCGTCGTTCGCCTCGTCGAGTCGCTCGAAGCGGGGCTTCGGAGTGAACCTGAAGCACGAAAAGGGTCTCGCGCTCGTTCGCAAGCTGGTCGAACAATCCGACGTGGTGATCGAGAACAATTCGACCGGCACGATGGATGACATCGGGCTCGGTTACGCGTCGTTGAAGCAGCAGAACCCGGGAATCGCGATGACGAGCAGTCAGCTGTTGGGTTCCCGCGGCGCCTGGGCCAACTGGATCGGCTACGGCCCGAGCACCCAGCCCATCGGTGGCCTCGTGCATCTCTGGAACTATGCGGATCAGGACGAGCCCGCGGGCTCGACATCGATCTTTCCAGATCACCTGGCGGGGCGTGTTTCCGCCATCGCCGCACTGGCGGTGCTCTACCGCCGGGAGCGAACCGGGGTGGGTGGACACGGCGAGGTGGCGCAGGCCGAGGTGGTGACCAATATGATCGGAGACTTGCTCCTCGCGACGGGCCTCGCGCCCGGGAGCGTGCAGCCTCGGGGCAATCGCAGCGAGCGGGGTGCGCCCTGGGGCACTTACCCCTGCCAGGGGAGCGAGCAGTGGGTCGCCATTACCTGCCGCAGCGACGAGGACTGGCAGAAGCTTCGGCTCGCGCTCGGCAGCCCGGAGTGGTCGGTGGCACCGGAGTTCGAGACGCTCGAAGGCCGCCGCGCAGCCCACGATGAGATCGACGCGCACCTCGCCGAGTGGACCGCTGCCCAGAGCAAGGTTTTGGTGACGAGTGCGCTCCAGATGTTCGGGGTTCCGGCGGCGCCGATGCTCACGGGTTCGGAGCAGGCGAAGGATCCGCACTTTCAGGCGCGCGGCTTCCCGCGCTGGATCGAACAACAGGAACTGGGTTGGATCGGCATGGAGGGCCCCGCGTTTTGCGCGAGCGGGATGTCCGACATCGTGACGCGCCAGGCACCACTGCTCGGAGAGCACTCTCGTGCCATCTGCCGGGAACTGCTCGAGCTTCAGGACGCAGAGATCGAGGAACTGGTGAAGGCCGGCACTCTCGAGGTGCCGCGCGAGGTCGATCCGTCTAGCTGATCGCCCCCGTGGCGGCGAGGTCGGCGATTTCGTCCTCGGTGTAGCCGAGGAGGTCGCGCATCACTTCCATCGTGTGCTGGCCGACCAGCGGACCCGCGTGCGTGGGGTGTGCCGGCGTCGCCGAAAACCGGGTCGGTGGACCGTCGAATAGCGTGCGGCCGATGGCGCCGTGCTCGAGTTCGATGAAGTGGTTGCGCGCCGCGAGTTGCGGGTCGGTTGCAAGGTCGCTCGCTCGGAGCACGGCGTAGGCCGGTACGCCCGCGCTGCGCAGCTGCTCGGCCGCTGCAAAGGCGTCTCGTTGGGAGCACCAGGCCGCCAGGGGCGCTTCGAGTTCGGGCTTGCGCGCCAGCCGTTCCGAAAGCGTGAGCGCACCGAGTTCCGCGAGGCCGGGTACCGCGCTTCGAAGTGCCTCCCAGTGTTCTTCGGATTCCGCAGCGATTGCGACGAAGCGGGCCTTTCCGCTGCTTTCGAATACACCGTGTGGGCAGGCGCGCTCCGAGTTCAAGCCGGCTCGGTCGAGCACGCGACCGTTCACCACGTAGTCGAGCACCGCCGGGGAGATGAAGTGGATCGACGCCTCGACCTGCGAGACATCGATGTACTGGCCTTCGCCGGTGCGGTCGCGGTGGTGCAGTGCAGCGCCGAGCGCCGCCAGGGCAAAGCGCGGCGAGATGAAGTCCGTGTAGGCACCCCAGGGGATCTGGGGGGAACGGTCGGGCCAACCCGTGATCGCGGTGAGGCCCGCGAGGCACGCACCGTGGAGTCCGAACCCGGTGTGCTGGGCTTCCGGTCCCGTCTGTCCCCGCATACAGGTCGAGAGCATCACCACGTCGGGTCGCCGGGCGCGCACCTGCTCCCAGCCGAAGCCGAGGCGTGCGGCGGTTCCCGGCGTGTAGTTTTCGATGATGACGTCGGCCCAGTCGATGATGCGGTTCACGATCTCTCGGGCCGCGTCGAGCGAATAGTTGCAGGCGAAGCCGAGCTTCGACTGGTTCATATTCGCCATCGGGTGCCCCGTGTTGATCGGGTCGTCCGGCTTGAGGAACGGCGGGATCAGGCGCAGGGTGTCGAGCCGGGCCTCGGATTCGCCGCGGATCACGGTGGCACCGAGGTTGGCGAGAGCGGATGCAGTCAGCGGCCCGGCGGCGATCCAGCCGACGTCGGCCACTTTGAGGCCGTCGAAGAGCGAGGTCCGTTCGCTGCGCACCCGGAACGGGGGGACCAGCGGACGGCGGGCCCGCGTTTCCGCGAGGGCCTGATCCTGGCCGAGAGTCGGAGCGCGACGGCGGTAGGCGATCGGTGTGCCCGACAGGCGCGCGAAGGGACCCGCGTGCAGTGTTCCGGCAACTTCCGTCCAGAAATCGCGTGCGGATAGCTGTGGATCGGCCAGCAGGTCCGCCGGGGTGTAGGCGGGGGCGATCAGCATCTTATTCGCTACGGCCCGGGCGTGGATCTCGGCCTTCGGCTTTGTTTTGAGAAAGGTGAGGAGCTGGCTCAGGCCGCGTTTTGCATCTTCGATCGAGAGGGTTTTTTCCCCGACGTCGGTGAGCCAGGCACTCCAGTCGCGGTCCTTGATATCGGAGTCGATGGCACCTTCTTCGGCTGCCCACCGCATCGCTTCGCCAAAGCCGTGGTTTCCCTGGGCACCGATCACGAACGTGGTGCCCACGTGGCCGTCCTTGCAGGCTTCGACCACGGGCAGACGCACGCCGGGGAGCACCTCGCGCAGGCCGAGTTCGCCTCGGTCTTCGCCGAATCCCGGCGGGTCGATTCCCTGGGCGGTGTATCCGCTCACGAAGAGCAGGGACCAGAGGACGCATTGTTGCATGGACGTGTCGAGGTGCTGGCCGCGGCCCGTGCGGTTGCGTTCGTAGAGCGCGAGGGTCGCGTCGGCGGCGGCCTGCACCGCACCGTGGAGCGAAGTCTCGGGAAAGCCCACGGGGACCGGCGGTCGATCCGCGTCGCCCTGCATCGCGAGTAGCCCCCCGGCTGCGGCGAGGGTGAGGTCGGTGGCGGGTGTGTGCGCGTCGGGTGTTCCGTGTCCATAGGGAGTGACCGAGACGAAGAGCAGCGCTTCGTTGGCCGCGCAGAGTTCGTCGGCACCGAGCCCGAGCGCTTCGAGGTGTCCCGGCGCGAAGGACTCGAGCAGCATGTCGGCCCCGCTGGCCAGGGCGCGCAACTGCTCGCGCTCGCCGGGGTCTTCGAGGTCGAGTACGACGCTGCGTTTTCCCATGCCCCACGACTGCCAGTAGAGCGAGCCGTCGGGATCGCCTTCCCGTCCCTCGGCGAAGGGCGGTGTGAAACGGGCGTCGCAGCCGCCCGGCGGCTCGATCTTGATCACTTCGGCGCCGAAGTCCGCGAGCACGCGACCCGTCGCCTCGGCGAGCCGCGTGGTGAGATCGAGGACGCGGATGCCGTCGAGGGCGCCGGACCGTGACGGGGCGTTCATGGAGCGATCCTACCACTTGACCGGCCCGCGGATCGCCCTCATGGTGCCGCCGGAGGGAGAGCCCGTGTCCAAGCTGCGCGACCGGATCCGCATGACCGACGAAGATGCCTGGGACTTCATCGCCTCGCGGAAGGCCATGCAGACCGCGACGCTCAACCGGGATGGCAGTCCGCATCTGACCACGAACTGGTTTGCGATCGTCGGCCGCCAGATCCTTTTCGAGACCTACACGAAGTCCCAGAAGATCGTGAACCTCCGCCGCGATGCGCGCATCGCGCTGCTCTGGGAAGATGGAGAGCTCTATGGGGAGCTGCGCGGGGTGTCCATGAACGGCGCGGTGACGCTGATCGACGACTTCGAGCGGGTCGCCGATCTCGCCCAGCACGTGGTCCGGCGCAACTACCCGGAAACGCCGGAGTCTGAGGTGGGCGAGGCCGCCCGTGGCCTGGCGCGCAAGCGCACCGGGGTCGTGGTCCGGCCGGAGAAGATCTTCAGTTGGGACCACCGCAAGCTGACCTGATACCCTGCCCATCCCAATTTTGGAGGTCCCCCATGCGCACCGAGATCTGCAACCGCCTCGGCATCGAGTTCCCGATCTTTGCCTTCACGCACTGCCGCGATGTCGTCACTGCCGTGAGCCAGGCCGGGGGGCTCGGAGTCCTCGGCGTGGTGGGTTTTTCGCCGGAGCAGATCGAGCAGGAGTGCCGGTGGATCGACGATCACATCGGGGACAAGCCCTACGGCATCGACCTGGTAATTCCCCAGAAATACGAGGGGATGGACGCCGGAAAGATCGACCCCAAGGAACTCGAGGCGAAGCTCGACGGCATGATCCCGGCCGAGCATCGCGCGTTTGCCGCAAAGCTGCTGAGCGATGCGGGCGTTCCGGAGATTCCCGAGGGCGAGGCACACCTCCAGGAACTCCTGGGGTGGACCGAGTCCACGGCGACCCCGCAACTCGACGTGGCCCTGTCTCACGACAAGGTGAGGGTGATCGCGAACGCCTTGGGAACCCCACCTGCCGGAATCGTGAAGCGGGTCCAGGAGAGCGGCCGCCTGATGGGCGCGCTGTGCGGAAAGATTCACCAGGCGGTGCGTCACCGGGACGCGGGCCTCGACTTCATCATTGCCCAGGGATACGAGGGGGGAGGGCACACGGGAGAAATCGGCAGTGTGGTGCTCTGGCCGCAGATCATCGATGCCGTGGCACCGATGCCGGTGCTCGCCGCCGGCGGCATCGGGAACGGACGCCAGGTGGCGGCGGCGTTGGCCATGGGCGCCGAGGGCGCGTGGCTCGGCTCCGCCTGGCTGACCACCGCCGAGTCGGGCTGTGAGCCGCCGCAGGTCGAGAGCTACCTCCAGGCGACGAGCCAGGACACGGTGCGCTCGCGCTCGTACACGGGCAAGCCCTGCCGCATGCTGCGCAACGAGTGGACCGAGGCGTGGGAACGCGACGGCACCCCCGATCCCCTCGGCATGCCGCTTCAGGGCATGGTCACCGCCGACGCGGTACAGCGCGTGCACCGCTACGGCGACAAGTCGCAGAGGGTGGCCTTCAACCCCGTAGGGCAGGTGGTGGGACAGATGAGCGAGGTGAAGTCCTGCCGCGATGTGATCTACGAGCTCGTCGAGCAATACGTCGAGGCATCCGGACGGCTCGAGAAGCTGAATGCGAACGTCTGAATTCGCCATGTCCCGATGGATCGCGTGGGTTGTGCTGCTGGCTCTGGCCTGCAGCGGTTCGGATCGCCCCAACAACGCCATCGAAGGGCGGGCCCACACTCCCGATACGCTGAAGGCCCGCGGCGAGCGCCAGGCAGCGGCCGAGCGTGCGCTCGCCGGCCGGTCCGGCGTTCCCCGTGCACTCGATGCCAAGCAGATCCTCTTCGGCGATCTCCATGTGCACACGACCTACTCTCCGGACGCGTTTACCCTGGCGCTACCGATCATGGGGGGGCAGGGCACGCACACCCTATCCGATGCCTGCGACTTCGCGCGCTACTGCGCCGAGGTCGACTTCTTCAGCTACAACGACCACGCGGAGGCTCTGATTCCCGAGCACTGGGCGGCTACGAAGCAGGCGGTGCGCGCGTGCAACACCAGCGCTGGTGACCCGGCGAGCCAGGACCTGATGGTCTTCGCCGGCTGGGAGTGGACACAGGTCGGGTTGACGCCCGAGGCGCATTGGGGCCACAAGAACGTGATCTTCCTCGGCCAGGAGGAGGATGAACTCCCGGACCGCCCGATCGATTCCCGCCCGTACGCCGGTGACATCGGCCTGTTCAAGACGGTGCGGGCGGCGGCCCAGGCGCGCTGGGTGGACCCCGCGAACTGGGGCATGTACGACGACCTCGAGTGGCTCATCGATCGCCTGGAGGCCTGGCCCGAGTGTCCGCGCGATGTCGATACACGCGAACTCGATGCAGATTGCCACGAGAACGCGCCGACGCCGGACGTGCTCTACCGAAAACTGGACGAATGGGGCTTCGACAACCTGGTGATTCCCCACGGCACGGCATGGGGCTACTACACGCCGCCGCTCGCATCCTGGGACAAGGCGCTCACGCGCCGTTACCACGACCCCGAAAAGGTACGGCTCGTCGAGATCATGTCGGGCCACGGCAACAGCGAGGAGTACCGCGACTGGAGGAATTTCACGGAGCAGGACGGCGCCTTCGTATGCCCGGAGCCGAGTCCCGATTTCCTGCCGTGTTGTTGGCGTGCCGGGGAGATCATGCGCGAGCGGTGCGGAGACCTCCCGGAAGCGGAGTGCGAGCGCCGGGTCGAGGAGGCCAAGCAGCTCGCGATGCAGGCGAACGTGGGCCCGGCCTACGTTTTTCCCGACAGCAGCGCCGAGGACTGGCTCGATTGCGACCAGTGCCGGGATTGCTTCAAGCCCTCCTTCAACATGCGCCCGCTCGAGTCGGTGCAGTACGCGATGTCGCTGGCGAATCCGGACGAGGTGGGTCCGGACGGACGGCCGCTGCGCTTCCGTTTCGGGTTCATCGCGTCGACGGATGACCACACCTCGCGTCCGGCGACCGGTTACAAACAGTACGCGCGCAAGAAGATGTCCTTTTCCCCGGGCCTGCAGACCGACTTCATCGATGCGCGTGCGCAGCTCGGCGAAGTCGAGGATCCGCAGCGCCCCGTTCCCGTCGACGTGGCCGCCCGGGTCATCGACTCCGAACGCCTCACGAGCTTCACCTACCCGGGTGGCATCGTTGCCGTTCACTCGCCGAGCCGGACCCGCGAAGGCGTGTGGGACGCGCTGAAGCGCCGCGAGGTCTACGGCACGAGCGGGCCGAAACTCCTGCTGTGGTTCGACCTCCTGAACGGACCGGGCGGCAGCGCGCCGATGGGCTCCGAGGTCGAAATGGAGCAGGTGCCGCGCTTCGAGGTACGGGCAGCGGGGGCCTTCGTGCAGAAGCCCGGGTGTCCGGAGACCACAGTCGACGGGCTTTCAGCGGACCGTCTCGAGGCGCTCTGTGCTGGCGAGTGCGACAACCCGGGCGAGGTGCGGCATCCGATCGAGGCGATTGAAATCATCCGCATCCGGCCGCGCGTCGGGTCCGACGAGGACCCGAGTGAGCTGATCGAGGATCCCTGGAGGCGCTTCGAGTGTGCGCCGGATCCGGCGGGATGCGTGGTGCAGTTCGTCGACCCGGAGTTCCCGAGCTCCGGGCGCGACGTCCTCTACTACGCCCGCGCCGTCCAGGATGCGACACCGGCGATCAACGGGGACCTGCTGCGGACCGAGTTCGATGCGGACGGAAACGCCGTGTCGACCGATCCCTGCTACGGCGACTACCGCACGGATGTCTCCGACGACTGTCTGGCGCCGGCCCGCGAGCGGGCCTGGTCGTCGCCGATCTTCGTCAACGCGCTCCGCTAGCGCCGGGCTCCCGGCTTCTCCATTCCGGCGCGCTCGGCCTGGCGCTTCAGCTCGATCCGCGCAATCGACCGGCGGTGTACCTCGTCGGGCCCATCCGCCAGGCGCAGGGTGCGGACGTGCGCCCACGTGCTGGCCAGGCCAAAGTCGCTGGTCACCCCGCCTCCTCCGTGGGCCTGGATCGCATCGTCGATGATGGTCAGTGCCATGATCGGTGCCTTCACCTTGATCATCGCGATTTCGCCGCGGGCCACTTTGTTTCCCACGGTGTCCATCATGTGGGCGGCCTTGAGTGTGAGCAGCCGCGAGCACTCGATCTCGATGCGTGCGTCTGCGATGCGCTCCTCCCAGAGCGAATGCTCGTAGATCTTCTTGCCGAAGGCCTCGCGGCTCATGAGTCGCTGGCACATTTTCTCGAGCGCCCGCTCGGCGATCCCGATGACACGCATGCAGTGGTGGATGCGGCCGGGCCCGAGTCGGCCCTGGGCGATCTCGAAGCCACGCCCCTCGCCGAGCAGCATGTTGCTGGCGGGAACCCGCACGTTCTCGA
The DNA here is from genome assembly GCA_002729515.1 of Deltaproteobacteria bacterium. Lineage (GTDB taxonomy): Bacteria > Myxococcota_A > UBA9160 > UBA9160 > SMWR01. The sequence continues at coordinate 17,765 of PBYF01000010.1, read as the reverse complement.
ACAGCATCTCGGCGTGTCCGTGCGGCGCGTCGTTATAGCCGAAGACCGGAAGGTTGCGCAGCACCGTGACGCCGGGTGCGTCCCGCGGCACCAGGATCATGCTCTGCTGCTGGTGGAGCGGTCCGTCGAAGTTCGACTTTCCCATGACGATCAGGATGCGGCACCGGACGTCGGGGGCCCCGGATGTCCACCACTTGCGCCCGTTGATGACGTATTCGTCGCCCTCTCGGCGGATCTCTGTGCGGATGTTCGTGGCGTCCGACGAGGCGACCTCGGGCTCGGTCATGGCGAATGCGGATCGGATCCTTCCCTGGAGCAGCGGTTCGAGCCATTCCTTCTTCTGCTCTTCGCTCCCGTAGCGCTCCAGCACCTCCATGTTGCCGGTGTCCGGTGCCGCGCAGTTGAAGACCTCCGCGGAGAAGCCGACCCGGCCCATCACCTCGCACAGCGGCGCGTACTCGAGGTTGGTGAGGCCCTGCTCGTGGCCCGGTAGAAAAAGGTTCCAGAGCCCGGCTTCCCGGGCGTGGTCCTTCAACTCCTCGAGCATCGGCGGCGGCTGCCAGGGGTCCGGCAGTTCCGCGTGCTGTCGGTAGTAGGCCTCCTCGTTCGGGTAGATGTGCTCGTTCATGAACGTTTCGAGGCGCGAGAGCAAGAAGCGGGTCTTTTCGCTGTAATCGAAGTCCACGGGGGTTCCCTCCAGAACCGGACATCTTGGCACATCGCTACTTCACACGCTGAACGGCGGGATGCTTGCGCGCGAGAGACGATCTTTTGGGGCGTTGCGCTCCGGTCTAGGCCGGTTCGGCAGGCACGTCGAAGGTCTCGACGTAAGGCCGGAAGCGCTCGCGAATCTCGTCCGGGTCGAGGTGCCAGGTGTCGAGGTCGTAGCTGTGGGTGCCGTGCTTGCCCTGGGGGTTGTCCGCTCGGAAGCGGCGGATCCCCGCGTCGGCCGCCTCGGTGTACTCCATTCCGAAGTGTGCGTAGATCGACTGGATCGCAGCCAGAGGATCCGCCTGGAAGGTTCCGAACGGGAGGTCGAAGAATTGCTGCGGGTCGCGTTCCCGGCGCGCTTGCGCGGCGTCGAGCACGCCGCGCAGCCACAGCTCGAGCGTCGCCCTTCCGAAGCTCGCCGGGTCCGGATGCGCGCTGAGCGGGCGTCGCGCCGCCCAGCAAAGGCTGCAGACCGATGCGACCGACTTCACGGGATCCCGATGCGTCTGGACCACCCGCGCATCGGGGTAGACGTCGAGAAAGGCCCCGAGGTCGAAGAGGTGCGTCGAGTCCTTGAGCAGCCAGCGTTTCTCAGGCTCGCGGTGTCCGATCAGTTGGAGGTTGCGTCGGTGCCTCGCGTAGGCGGGCCGCATGTCGTGCTGCGCCCACCAGCTGTCGTAGCGCGCGACGTCGGCCCAGGCATGCCAGCTCGAGTGGGCAAAGCTCTGGGACAAGAGCCGCCAACACTCATCGACGAGGTCCGCCTGCATGAAGTGGATCGCCTTCATGTCCGGGCTTCGCTCGAACATGAGTCGCAGGCGCTCGTCGCAGGCAACGAACTCGGGGTCTTCGCGCCAACTCGCCCGGGGCGGCCGCGGTTTCGGTGTGACCGAGAGCCAGAAGGCAAGTCCCTGAAGTGCGGGGTCCTGGGACAGGAACTGGTGCAGCGCGCTGGTTCCGGTGCGCGGCAGCCCGATGATGACGAGGGGTTGCTCGACGGATGCTTTCGCGCACTCCGGATACGATGCCCAGCCGCGTTCGGAGAGGAGCCGGCCTGCCAGCGCCTCGACGATTGAGCCGCGAATCGCCAGTTCGCCCATGGGGTTTAGCGCGGCGTCGAGATCGAGGGACTCGAGCAGCGCGCGCAGGCCTTCGAGATATTCCGGATCTCCGAAGTCTTCGAGACCGCACGCGTCACGCGCCTCGGCGTGCAATGCCTCCTCAGAGGCAAGGAAGCCGGTCATTGCAGGGAGTCGATTTCCGCCACGCGGGTCGAGGGGCTCGGGGGGTGCTCGGCACCGACCCAGCGCAGCGCCAGCCCGCCGCGGGCGTGTCCCGCGGTGTCGAGCCAGTTCGGGACACCTGGATCGCGGTGCGCAATCACGATGCGCACCGAGCCGTCGTTTTCGCGTACGGCCGTCTCGTGGTTCACGTGCGTCGTGTAATGCCGGAAGTCGAGCGATTCCAGCCAGTGGTTTCCGATCTGGAGGTTCCAGTACTCACACTCCGGGGGCGTGAACTCGATGACGAAAGCCTCGTCTTCATCGAGATCCCAATAGCTGTAGTTGTAGCTGGTGTTGGGGTCACCCTGGGCGACGGCCAGCAGGCTGGGGTCGAGCGTGCGGATTTCGTGCGTGTGTGAGCGGAAGCTATTCGTCCAGCCGAGGAACTGGCCCACGACGCCGCTCACCATCAGCCCCACGCGGTCGAGCCCTCGGGAGAAGCGCGCCGGATCGAGAGGCGACGGTCCGGTGCCCTCGTCGACGCGCGCAAGTTCCATCGGAGCGGGCTGTTGGTTCCGCCGGTCGAGGAGCGTCTGTCGGATCTGTAGAGAGTTCGTTTCGGAGAGCATCGGCAGCCAGTTTCCGGGGCGCCGCTCCCGGGAAAGCGAAATCGTGAAGCGACCGTCGGAATCGAACTCGAGTTCCTCGCTGGTGAGGTAGCCGTTGCGTACGAGCCCTTCCTTCGTGCCGAGACCTCCGGAGAACGTCCCGAATCCCACCAGGTGAGCGTCACCCATCGAGCCGCTCAGCCGGTACTCGAAACTGGCGGAAAGCCGCGCCCCGTAGTAGACGTAGTCGGGATTGTCGAGTCCGATCTTGGGTGTCTCGGTCGACATCACGGCTGCTGCCGGATCCGCGTCCTCGATCGTGGCCCTGAGGAAGTGTCGCGCGAGTCGGCTGACGTAGCGCAGGCCCTCCGCCCGGTCCAGCGGATCGTCGGGCGCCGCGTCGAGCACCTGGTGCCCGGCGGCCTTGAGTCGTTCGCAGAACTCGTCCCAGGCGGTTCCGTCCCGGAGACGCTGAAGCGGATCGTCCGGCATGGCTGGATTCCTATTGCACCGGGTTCACGAAGATCGGCGACGACCAGGCTCTCTCCCGAGTCTCGGCGAGACAGTCGTCGGAGTCCGGTCGCTGGGAGCACGGGTCGGTGGACACGCAGCGCCCGTTCGCGTCGTACTTGCACCCGAGCGGATCCGCGGCGACGGCCTGACTCGGCGCTTCAATGGCCCGCGCGTAGTAGAGCGTGTCGCGTCCGGATCCCGCGAACTCGGGGTCTGAGAACGCGACCTGGCACCCGGCCGGGTTTCGCGGGCACGGGAATATACGCCAGGGATCCTCGACGAGCGCCGTGATGTCTTCGTCGGGCGAAGTCTGGGGGCGGATTCGAATGATTTCGATACGCTCGATTTCCCGGCGCTGGTCCGAGGGTGCGTAGCATTCTCCCTGGCATAGCCGCGCGAGTTGCTCCGGCGTCAGTGCATCGGTTGCGTCGGCAGGGCATCCCGGTTCCTGCTCAAAGGACCCGACGGCGCGCGCCTGGAAGATGGGCGCCCCGTCGATGCTCACCTCACTTCCCATCGGCACCGGACGTCCGCCCGGCGCGTTGAGCAGGTCGAACCAGAGCAGGATGCGCGGTCCGCTGGTTCCGTAGACCTCGCGTCGCTGCATGGCATCCCAGATCGCGTTGCGGTCGCGGCTCTCGGCGTGGACCGCCGCGAGGCCACCGTTCATGAAAAAGGAAGCCCCGCGTTCGGTTTCGAAGGCCGAGAACGGAACGCTGATGTTGGTGCCGTCGACGCGCTCGGATTCGGCGCGGGCTTCCGGGTCGGGCCGGCTGCCCAGGGGCGTGTCGAGGAATCGCACGAAGCGCTGCTCGGTGAACTCCATGCGGGCCACTTCCTTGTAGCCCGTACCCGGACGCGCCGAGTGGTTGTCGCTCGATGCGATGAAGCCGAAGCGGAAGCGCTCCGGATCGCCGGGTTCTCCGCGGCCGAGTGCCATCATGTACTGCACGGAACTCCGGGGCCGGTAGTTGAACGCGGGCTGAAAGCAGTCTTCGCATTGGCCGGCCTGTTGCCAGTCTGCCGGGGTCCAGCCCGAAATCGTGGCGGCCCCGCCATTGAAGCCGGCGTCGACAAAGTCCTGTCTCGCCTTGGCCGCGCGCTCGCTGCACGTATTCGCCGAGTCACCTTCATTCAGACAGCGGGCCTCGATGATCTCGCCCGAACGCCAGCACGAGGGGAGGTAGCCCTCGTTGGGCTCGGGACAGGTCCGCGACCCGTCTTCGGCGAGGATCACCTCGCGGAACGGCCGGTATTCCTCGGAGTTTCCGTGACCGGAGAAAACCTCGACGAGAGTCTGCCGGTTCGGGTCGTGTTGCTCCGGCGTCAACTGCTTGTCCCACGAGGAACCGAGTGGCGTGTAGAAGCCCCACGCGGTTCCATGGGGAATGACGATGGTTTCCAGGTCCCATTCGTCGAGTTTCTCGAAGAGTTCTGCCGGCGACGGGGCGACTTCTCGGCAGTCGAGCGGCAGGTCACGTACGGGAACGTCGCTGGGACAATCCGGCGCTGCGGTCATCTCGGTCATGTAGCGGGCGAGTTCCGGGCCGCCGCCGTCCAGGTCGAGCAGTGCGAGCAGGCCCATCGCGACAGCGGGAGGCGCGGCATCCGGAATGGAGGGCATGCCCGGTGGCGTTCCCGCACTGATGGGGCGCGCCGGAATTTCGTCGTCTGCGAGGCCTCGTACCACGACGTTTTTATGGCCCCAGTGGTTTTCCGGGGTGGTGCCGACCTGTGTCCACTCCCAGCCCAGGAAGCTCACCAGGTCTGGCGCAGCGTCGTCTCCGGCGATCGCGTTGCACTGACGGATCGACTCGATGGTCTCCTCCCAACGCCGGGGAGTAATGGAAAGGGCGTGGTCGTTGATCGACCAGAAGTCGAGCGCCGCACAATGACGCGCGTAGTCGCAGGCATCGGCTACCGGGTGGGCACCGTCGCCGCCGGCCATGGGAAGGCTCATCTGGAACGCGTCAAAAGAGAACGTGGTGTGAACGTGGAGATCGCCAAACAGGATCTGTTTCGGCTTCGACACGCCGATCTCCTGGCCCGCCTCCTCGATGCGTTGCGTGCGTTTTGCAGTAACCGCCGGGTCGACGGCGCGTGCCGCCGGGGTGCCGGCGTGTTGATCCTCCGTGCCGAAGCCGCGTCCCGCGAAGTGCAGAACCACGAGCACTGCCCCGGCCAGGAGGATCAGGATTCCAGAGATACGAAGCATCGAGTTCTCCCGGTCTTGGTTCAGTTGATGACGCCGGGCCGGCGGGGCTCGTTCCGGAGCGTGGGCCGGAGGCCGGCGGCGGGCGCCATTGCCCGCGATTCTACACCGTGCAGGTCGTTCTCAGGGCGCCGTGGTCAGGTAGTCGAGGGCGAGGTGGGAGAGCGTGCGCACGCCGAGCGGCAGGGCGTCCTCATCGACGAGGAAGCGCGGCGAATGGTTGGGTGCGGCGTCGGCGGCGTCGAGGTCCGGAGATCGCACGCCGAGCCAGAGGTAAAGGCCCGGGATCTGCTGCGCGTAGAAGGCGAAATCCTCGGCGCCGGTGCGCGGCGGAGCCTCCACGACGACCGGGGCGACGCGTTCGAGCGTCGGGAGCATGCGGCGCGCCAGCTCCGGGTCGTTCCATGTCACCGGGTAGCCGCGCGCGACGTCGATTTCCACCTCGGCGCGGGCGCCTGAACTCTCCGCCAGCGCCGTCGCGGTGCGCCGCACCCGTTCGTGGAGTTCGAGCCGTTGTTCCGGGTCGAGCGAACGGATGGTTCCCAGCAACTCGACCTGGTCGGGAATGATGTTGTTTCGCACGCCGCCGTGGATCGCGCCGATGGAGACGACAGCGGGCTTTCGCGCGTCGGTCTGGCGCCCGGGAATTGCCTGGAGCCCCAGCACGATACGCGAGGCGGCGGCGATGGGATCGATGCCCTCCCAGGGCTTGGCGGCGTGGGTCTGCCGGCCGTGCACCACGATGCGCATGCGGTCCGAACTCGCCATGGCGCCCCCGGCGCGCCAGGCCAGCGTGCCCACCGGATACTCGGGAACGACGTGGAGCGCGAAGATGGCGTCCGGCCGCGGCGCGTCGAGGCCACCCTCGCGAAGCAGCAGCTGGGCGCCGCCGTCTTCTCCCGGAGGCGGACGCTCCTCGGCGGGCTGGAAGACGAAGACCACGGTGCCGGGAAGTTGGTCGCGCACAGCGGCGAGCACATGGGCCGCCCCGAGCAGCATTGCCGTGTGTGCGTCGTGGCCGCAGGCGTGCATCACTCCGACGTCGCGTCCCAGCCATTCCGCGCGCTGCATCGATGCGAACGGCAGCCCGGTTTCCTCGGTCACGGGAAGCGCGTCCATGTCGGCGCGCAGCGCCACCACTGGACCGGGCAGGCCGCCCCGCAGCACGCCCACCACTCCCGTGTGGGCCACACCGCTGCGCACCTCCAGGCCGAGCTGCTCGAGTTCCTGCGCGACGAGCTGGGCGGTGCGGATCTCTCGGTTGGAAAGTTCCGGGTGCCGGTGGATATCGCGGCGCAGTGCGAGCACCCGCGCCTCCATCGCCGCGGCCCGGGTGTCGAGGTCGCGGCGCAGGGTCTCCTGGTCTTCCTGGCCGAATGCGGTGGGTGGTGCCGCGAGCCAGGCGAGTGCGAGGAGTGCGGGGACGGTTCGCATCTTGTCCTCATTGGCCTGAGAAGGACCCAGGGTATCGTCTCGGACCGTGAAGGGAGAGACCGTGCGCGACGTCCATCGCTGGCCCGCCGAGGCATGGGTCCCGCTTCTCGCGGGCCTCGCCTGGCTGTGGGAGGCGCCGGGGCAGGGGCTCATCGGTTTGCTCCTCGCGGTCGTGCCCGGCTGTCTCCTGCTCGGCTCGGGCGTTTCGATGCTCCTGATGCCCGGGGACCGGCGCATCGCCCAGTTCGCGGCCGCGGGTGCGGCGCTCGGCGTGGGGTTCGCGCTTCCGGCCGTATTCGTGGTGGGTGTCGGGGCTGGCCTCGTGCTGGCAGGGGTCTCCGCCGCGGCCTTTCTGGCGGCGGGTGTCCATTCGCTCCGGGACCAGCCGCCCCACGATGGCGTTCCCGAGCCAATTGCATCCCTCAGACTGGCGGCCCAGGTGGCTGCCGACGAGATGCTCCTGGCCGAGATGGTGATGGCGATTCGCCCCCCGACGCGCGACGATCACGCGCGCGTCGAACGCGAGGTGTCCTCCGCTCGCGACCGGTTTGCTGCCGAAGGCTGGCTCGAGAAGCCGGAGCGTTACCATCGCGCCCCCCCGCCTCTCGTAGAGCCGCGCATCGACCGCCGGCGCATGCGCGGACTGGACTACGAGCACCTGCACTTCGACAGCGGCTACGAGCCCCACCCGGACGAGCCCGGACGCGAACGCTGGCTCTCCTACCGCGCAAATCGCACCGCCCACGCGTGGGTCGTGCGGCACGTGGGTGCCGACCGGCCTTGGCTCTTGTGCGTGCACGGCTACGTGATGGGCACGCCACTCGTGGACCTCGCTGTCTTTCGCCCGGGCTACTTCCACGAAAAACTCGGAATGAACATGATCCTGCCGACGCTTCCCCTCCACGGGCGGCGCAGCATCGGGCGCCGGAGTGGCGAGGGTTTCTTCCGCGCCGACGTTCTCGACATGATCCATGCCGAGGCCCAGGCCATGTGGGATATGCGTCGCTGCCTCGACTGGGTGCGCCGGCAGACGAGCGCTCCGGTGGGCGTCTATGGGCTCTCGCTCGGGGGCTACAACGCCGCGCTGCTCGCCTGCCTCGACCCGGATCTCGCGTGCGCGATCGCCGGTGTTCCGGTCGCGGACTTTACGCGCATCCTGTTTCGGCACGGCCCGCCGCGCAACCTCCGCATCCTGCACGACGTGGGGCTCTCGGAAGAACGCATGCGCGAACTCACGCGCGTCATTTCGCCACTCGAGCTGGATCCGAAGCTGCCGCGGGAGCGCCGCTATCTCTTCGGGGGCATCGCCGACCGGATCGTGCCCGCGGACCAGGTGCGCGACCTCTGGCGTCATTGGGAGGAGCCGCGGATCGTCTGGTACCAAGGGAGTCATGTGACGTTCCGCGCCCACCGCGCTGTCAATCGGCTGATCGACGACGCGCTACACGAGTCCGGGCTCGTCGCCTGAGACGATCGGAGCTCCCGGGACCGGCGGCACCCGGAGCAGGGAGATGATCGTCGCGCTCACGACGTAGACGCCCAGGAAGATCCCGAAGGCCCCTTCGAAGCTGCCCGTCGCATCGTGGATCCACGCGGCGAGCGGTATGCCGATCATGTTGAGCGGCACCTGGACGGGCCGCATGAGGCCCGCCACCTCGCCGAAGGAAAACCGTCCGAACGCTCGCCCGGTGACGGCGCCCTGGAGCGGGACGATGCCGCCCATGCCGAAGCCGTAGATCAGTCCACCGGCGACGAGCGAGGCGTAGGCGTCGGCGGCCATCAGGACCAGCAGGCCGGCGATCTGCACCGCGAAGGAGGTCCATATGGCGATGCGCGGGTCGACGCGGTCGACCAGACGTCCGAAGAACACCTTGCCGATCGCACCGGCGCCCGCGGCCAGCGAGACCGCATGGGTGGCGCGGTAGCCGTCGATTCCCAGGTCCCTGGCATGGGAGACCAGGTGGATCAGCACGGCGGAGAGCACGGCAAAGGCCATCGCGAAGGGAAGCGAGATGATCCAGAAGTTTCGCGTGCGCAGGATCTCGCCGCGCGTCCACCAGACGTCGGCGGGGTTTTCCTGCACGGCGGTTTCGGGTGCCACGCCGTCCGGCCGTTGGCCCACGTCTTCCGGCCGGGTCACGACGAAAGAGGCCACGAGCGGAATTGCGATCACCAGGATTCCGAAAGCGTAGAGGAGGAAGCCGTTGCGCCAGCCGACCTGTTCGATGAGCCAGTGCGCCACCGTCGGCATCGCCAGGCCGGAGATCGATACGCCCACGGTGGCGATTCCCAGTGCCGTGCCGCGATTCGCGGAAAACCAGTTGGCCACGAGCTTCGCCGAGGCCATTCCGCCCATCATGCCCAGTCCGAACGCGAAGAACGTGCCGAGCACCAGGTAGTACTGCCAGATTTCATGCGTCTGCGAGAGTGCAGCGAAGCCCGCACTCGTGATGAGTGCACCGAGCAGCATGATGCGCCGCAGTGGGTACCGGTCGAGCCATCTCCCGATGACCGGTCCGAGCAGGCCGCTTCCCAGCGTCGACACAGAGATTCCCACCGCGACCCAGAAGCTCGCGCCCTCGAAATCTGCGTCCATCGCTGGATAGAAGACGCCGAACGAGTAGAAGAAGAAGCCGACGGCGATGAAGTCGACGGCGAAGGCGACGCCAACCATGCGCCAGCCGTGAAAGGGTATCGCCTGGGTCAAAGGGCGCGCCTTTCCAACTCGCTCCGGATCTCCGCATGCCGCGTGCGTGTCAGGAGATAGCCCCGTGCGATCCAGATCGAGAGCGCGAGGAAGAGAGCCGGACCCAGGGCCGTGATCTCCCGGATCGCGTCGGTCACGGCCTGGCTCTGCTCCAGATCCTTGTGGTAGCCGACGGCGGCCAGGATCCAGAAGGCGACGAAGACGGCGAGGCTCCCAGCGAGCTTTCTCACGAACATGAAGGCGCCGCTGTAGATGCCCTCACGCCGCTCGCCGGTGATGAGGTCGTCCTCGTCGACCACGTCTCCGAGCATCGACCACGCCATCAGGTCGACCACTGCGAAGCCGACGCCTGCCAGCGGTGGGAAGACGAATATCAGCCAGCGTGGCCAGGTGGCCTCCGCGAAGAGAAACGGAAGGAACGAGACCATCCACCAGATCGCACCGGCCACGAAGAGCGTCGACTTGTCGAAGCGCGTCGCGATGCGCCCCCAGATTGGCAGCGAGAGCAGTACGGCTCCGAGGAAGAGCCCCATCGCCCACTCGAAGTCGCTGCTGCGCCCCATCACGAAGGTGAAGTAGAGGATCAGCATGGCACCGACGAGATCCATGCTGATCCGGCTGCAGATGAAGAGACCGGTGAGCTTGCGGAAGTTCTGGTGCCGAAGGAGCAGGCGCACCCCATCGGCCAGGCTCATCGTGCTGCCGCGCGACTGGAAATCCGGCCGCTCCCAGGATGTTGCATAGACGATGAGCCACGGCAGGGCGATCAGCAGCCCGTACAGGAGACCGGCGGTCACGTACCCCTCCGGGCCGCCTCCGAAGCCCCTCGCCACCTGGCGGATCGCGATGGCCACGGCGATCCCGACGATCGATCCCACATTCCGAAACATGTTGAGCCGGGTGCGGGCGTCGTAGCCGAGCGCCATTTCGGGCAGCAGCGCCAGGTACGGAACGGAAAGCATCGTCAGCGACACGCTGAGCAACACATAGAGACCCGTGTAGTACGCGAACATTCCCAGCTGGGAATCGGTCGGGATCATCCAGAGCAGCGCGAACGAGATTCCCAGGGGAAGCGCCCCCAACACGAAGAACGGCCGCCGCCGCCCCCACTTCCAGCGGCACAGGTCCGAGAGGCGGCCCATCGCCGGGTCCGTGAACGCGTCGACGGCTCTCCCGATCAGCTGAACCAGCCCGGCGAGTTCTGGACGCAGGCCCGCCACCTGCGTCAGGAAGTACGTCACCCAGACCATGTTGAGCGAGACGAGCACCGTGTTCACGGTGACGTCGCCCGCCGCGTAGCCCGTCATGCGAACGGGAGTCAGCCGCGGGTCTTCGCCCGGGACGGCCGCCTCGGGGGACGCGTTTTGAGAAGTGGATTGGCTCAAGGAAGTCCCGGCTGCGGGATGCGCGGCGGCGCTAGAATTGCAGTCCGCCGCGCGCCAAGCAACCGGAATCCCCGGTTAACTGAGTTCGCCCTTGCGGTAGAGCGCGACGACGGCGGCGCCGCCGAGGCCCAGGTTGTGCTGGAGGGCGATCTTCACGCCGTCCACCTGGCGCGCATCTGCCTCGCCGCGGATCTGCCAGTTGAGCTCCGCGCATTGGGCGAGGCCGGTTGCGCCGAGTGGGTGGCCTTTCGAGATGAGCCCGCCCGAGGGGTTGACCACGACCTGGCCGCCGTAGGTCTGGGCGCCCGAATCGATGAAGTCGCCGGCCTTGCCCTCGGGGCAGAGACCCAGCGCTTCGTAGGTGATGAGCTCGTTGGCCGAGAAGCAGTCGTGCAGCTCGACCACGTCGACGTCCTCGGGCCCCTTGCCGCTCTGCTCGTAGACCTTGCGCGCCGCGTCGCGAGTCATGTCGTATCCGACGAGTTTCATGTCGCTCTTGTCGTCGAACGAACTGAGCGTGTCGGTGGCCATCGTCATGCCGGCGATCTCCACCGCCTTGGCCTGGAGTCCGTGCTGACGGACGAACGCCTCGCTGGCCAGGACCGCCGCGCCGGCACCGTCCGAGGTGGGGCAGCACTGGAGCTTGGTGAGCGGCTCGTACACGGTCGGGGCGTTCTGGATGTCTTCGAGCGAGTACTCGTCCTGGAACTGGGAGTACGGGTTGTTCACCGAGTGCTTGTGGTTCTTCCAGCCGATCTTGGCGAAGTGCTCCGGCTTGGTTCCGTATTTTTCCATGTGCTCGCGGCCCGCGTTTCCGAAGAACTGCGGGGCCGGCGGTGCCTTTTCGAAGCCGCGCTTTTCGATCATCGCCTTGGCGTGTTTGTCCATCGGGTTGGTGCGGTCGGTGAAATGCGTGCCGAGCGAACCCTTCTCCATCTTCTCGAAACCGAGTGCCAACACGCAGTCCGCGATGCCCGCCTCGACGAATTGCTTGCCCATGAAGAGCGCAGTCGAGCCGGTCGCGCAGTTGTTGTTCACGTTGTAGATCGGAATTCCGGTGAGCCCGAGGGTGTAGACGGCGCGCTGGCCGCAGGTGGAGTCGCCGTAGCAGTAGCCGACGGCGGCCTGCTCCACGAGGTCGTAGGCGATGCCGGCGTCCTCGAGGGCGCGGGTTCCGGCCTGCTCGGCCATGTCCGGGTAGTCCCATTCCTTCGAGCCCGGCTTTTCGAACTTGGTCATGCCGACGCCGACCACGTAGACCTTGTTGCCCATTGGACTGCGATCCTTTCCGTCGCTTCGGGCCCAGCGGGTCCCGAGCGTGCTTCGAGTGGGGAGTTGAGTCGAGAACCGCGCAGGGTAGCGGACGGGGTATCTGGACGTTCCCCGAGGGGTGGGGTTCAGAGGCCGAAGTGGTTTCGGATGAGCTTGAGTGAGAGCCAGTCCGGGAGCAGACGTCGCGCCAGCGGGACCAACGTCGATTCGGCACCGACGGCGTACCGAACCCGGGGGCGCCGGGCCGTGAGCGCGCGGTGGATGGCGTGGGCGACTTCCTCGGGTTCTGGGGCCCGGGGCAGGGATTCGCGGATGATCCGCTCGGTGCGGAGCGCCTGAGCGGCATAGGCGGACGCTCCCGGGTCGCCCCATTCCATCGCCGAGTTGAATTCTGTGTGGATGTCGCCCGGCTCGACCAGCGAGACCCCGATCCGGAAAGCGTGGAGTTCGTTGCGCAGCGCCAGGGCGAGTGCTTCGACGGCCGCCTTGCTCGCCGAGTAGTGCGCCTGGAACGGGATCGGCGCGCGGCCGGCCAGGGAACCCACCAATACGATGCGGCCGCGGCGCGACTCGCGCATGGCGGGGAGCGCCGCACGCAGTGTGCGGAGCACGCCGAAGAAATTGGTTTCGAATTGGGCGCGCGCCTGCTCGAGGGGCACCTCCTCAACGCTGCCGAAGATCCCGTAACCCGCATTGCAGACGAGCCCGTCGAGATGGCCCGCACCCGACTGGGCGGAACGGACGCCGTGCTCGACGGATGTGTCGTCGCACACGTCCATGGTGATCCACTCGACATGCGGGGCCTGGGCTGCCGTGTCTTTGGGCCTGCGGCTGGTTCCGAAGACGCGAAAACCGCGGTCCGCGAGCAGGCGCGCTGCAGCGGCTCCGATGCCGCTGGATGCACCCGTGATCAGGACCGAGGGCTTCATGCGGGCTGCGATGCTAACACCTCGTGATGCCTCGCCGCGGTGTCCCGTTCGCCTTGGTGGCCGCTGCGCTGGTGGTGTCTGCCAATTTGGGAACGTTTGCCGACGACTCGGGCACGCCGTCCCTTCCGGTCGTGCGGGTGACGCTGGGCGGCGAGATCTTCGCGCTCGAGTTGGCCACGGATCAGGGCACGCGGTCGCGTGGGCTTTCCGGCCGCACGCGGATCGGGCAAAACGCGGGCATGCTCTTCGTGTACCCGAGTGTTGGCCAGCGCAGCATGGTGATGCGCGATTGCAAGGTTCCGATCGACGTCGCGTTCCTGGACGACACGGGAAGGGTGGTCACTGTCCACCAGATGCCGATAGAGCCGCGGCGGCGGCCCGGGGAGAGCCGGGGCGACTACGAGCGGCGCCTCACCGTCTACACGAGCTCCGCGCCCGTGCGCTTTGCCATCGAGGTGGCCGGCGGGCGCCTGGCTCAGCTGGGTCTCGGCATCGGAGATCATGTCCCCCTGGGGGATGACGTACTCGTAGGCCAGGCCCGCTGAGCATGCCGGTTCCCGGTTGTTTCCAGGCTGCTGGGTACAGGGGGGGTGGAATTCTACCTGCGTGCAGGTAGAATGTAAGTCCCATATTCAGGAGACCGAACGAAATGAGCGCCCCCAACGTGCTACTGCCCACCAATGAGATCGACGAGGACATGCGGCTTGGAATTCGCCTGCTGGCGAAGTTGGCCCGCATCGCCGAGCAGGCGTGCCAGGCGACCGGCATCAGCCTGCCCCAGTACCGTCTGCTCGCCGAAGTGGCGGGAAGTCCGAGCCGAGCCAGCGCGCTGGCTACCCGGCTCGCGGTCAGTCGCCCCACGCTGACGTCCCTGGTCGACGGGCTCGAAACGGCGGGCTTGCTCCAACGCGTGCCGGTGCCGACGGATCGCCGGGGCATCGAGCTTCGCGCCACGGACGCGGGCATCGCCGCTGTGGCCCGCGCCGAGGCAGTGCTCGCCGAGCGCATGATGGGCCTTGCGGGCCGGACGCAGCGAGCCGATGTCACCGGCATCACGCGTTACATGAGCAGCGTCCTGGCGCAGTCGGCCGCCTAGTCCCCGGGTCTGGAGTCTCCTGACGAGACCCGACCCGACGAGCGCCCAGACACCGTGTGGGGACGATGTCTGGCCATCGCCCGGCGGGCTAACGCAACTCGCGATTGTGCAGGACGCGGAAGAGCAGTGGCCAGCCGAAGATGAGCGGGTGGCGGCGCTGGCGTTCGGTGTACGGGATCTCGGCTCCCGTGTGTCGTTCGACCTTCCACAAGGCGTACGGCAGCCAGTCGCCGAACGTGAAGGCAGTCTTGAGCAACTGCGCCACGTAGGCGCACTTCGCCCATGCGATCCGGCGCCGGAATCTGCGGTGCAGCTTCTCGCGCCGGCCCGCGGGCCATTCGAGGGCGAAGCGAGGGCCGCTCCACTCGACTGCGAACAGGCGCTCCTGCTCGCACGCGGCGAGGCCAGCGCGGAGTGCCCGCTCGTAGCGTTCTGGCGCCGCGGCGTGGAGTGAGCGGATCGTCGAGACGCTCTCGGAGCGCAGTTCGCGCCTGTAGGTTTCGGCGAAGACGGTCTGCCAGAACTCCTCCGCATCCGATGGACCCTCGAGCAGCGGCGTCACGGTCTCGACCGCCGTTCGCACCGATTGCGCGCAGACGCCGGCGATCGATTCGAGCGCTGCCTCGTCGCGCACCCAGGGGGCGAGCGCGGGTTGACAGAAGCGCGCCCAGATCCCGCTGCGGAACCCGCCCGACACGGCTCCCCGGGCGAAGTCCTCGAGCGTCAGCAGGGCGTACTTCGCGCGCAGGACACTCCCGTCAGAGGCCGGACACTCGATGTAGAAGACGCTCGGTGGGAGCCAATCACTCACGCGCGCGAGCCAGCCGGGGCCGAGCGCACCGGCGTAATCATCGACGATGACGTAGAAGTCCAAGACGCCTTCGGCGCTGTCTCTGCGCAGGCACGAGCCGTAGAACACGACTCCCAACGTGGCGTTGCCAGTGCGCGTGCAGATCGCCGCAGCGACACGGCGTGCCGCGTCGGGTGCCGGGCGCGCCAGTTCCTCTCGCGCCAGGCGGACCAGCGCTTCGTCTCCGGCGCTCACGGTGAGATCAGGCGCGGACGAAGGTCACGCGCCGGTCGGTGGTGAGTGTTACCACCTCGTCGGTTCGCGGTCCGTAGATCTCGCCATCGATGGTGAAGCCGCAGGACAGTCGCAGCTGTGCGCGGTCTACGTTGCGGCTCACGTAGCCGTTCTCGGGCGTGGTGAAAGCCGGCGGGCGACCCCACAGGACGCCGGGTGCAGCTGCAGCGAAGCGCTGGCCGTCGCTGGCGATGAACGTCATGCGCAGGTCGCCGCGCTCCTGGCCCCAGAACGGATCGAGGCCCCAAAAGAGCTTTTGCAGCGTCGTCGAGATGCCGAGGCGAAATTCGGCGCGATCGAGCGCCTCGCCGTCGAGTTGTACGTCGACCTTGTCCGGCACCAGGATGCCCGCCCGCGGACGCAGAGCCGTCTTGGCCACCAACGCCATGGTGACGAGGCCCGCGCCCAGGGAGCCCTGGGTGCGTCCCGGCGGGAAGACCTCGTGGACCAGCGAGATGGCCCGCGGAATCATGCCGATGCCGAAGAACATCCCGTACTCCGAGCGTTGGCCCCGGTCGAAGGACACGCGCATGACGGGACGGTGCACGAAGCGCTCGTGTAGCCGGCCGCTGCGCGCCGCATCCACCACCGCGCGCATCCCGTGCAAGGGATTGCGCGTGGCCCCCAGGTCCTTGGCGGTCATGTTGGTGCGGCCGCCGCGGAGCGGGGCGACGAGCGGGATGCGGTCGAAGCTCTCGTTGCGGAGGATCTCGGTCAGGGTGTGCTGGAGCGTGCCGTCCCCACCGTTGACCAGGAGCAGGTCGATGCCGCGGCGAGCCAGGTCGGTGATGGCGTAGGGCAGCGCCCCCGCCCGATTCGTCTCGACGTGGTGCACCTCCGGGTAGTCGCGCAGCACACCCAGCATCCTCGACACCAGGCGATCGCTGCGTCCCGCACGGAGATTGTTGATCAGGCCGATCTGCACATTCGACTCCTACCGGGAGGATCAGTGGTTAGGGACGCCGGGGAGTGAGGGATCTCTCCCAAAGGGGGTTTCGGACCGGCTCTAGGATCGGTCCGATGTGGCGTCTACTTCACCTCATGTGGGGGCCGGCCGGTTCCTTTTCCGGTGACGCGCAGAGAAGTACACCACTTGGGGTGCAAACGGCAAGCAACTCCGTACCCCGCGGGTGATCGGTGGTGATTCGTTTCCCGAACGGACGCCGGACCTTCAGCCGGCCGCTTTGCCGGCGAGGTCTCGGTTCCACGGCGTCACGTTCTCTCCCCGCAGCCGTGCCGCAAAGGCCTGAAGCAGGCGCAGCGTGTGGAAGGCCAGGGATGCGGCGGTCCAGAGCGCCACGAGCGTCATGCCGAGGTCCGGGCGCCCGGCGGCTGTCCCGACGCTGAAGAGGATGAGGTTCGGGT
Organism: Deltaproteobacteria bacterium; assembly: GCA_002729515.1. Taxonomy (GTDB): domain Bacteria; phylum Myxococcota_A; class UBA9160; order UBA9160; family SMWR01. The sequence continues at coordinate 1,226 of PBYF01000010.1, read as the reverse complement.
TGCGCCGCGCCGTGATCGTGCGGAAGAGCGTGTCGATGGGACGCCAACTGTGGGTCTCGAAGCCGAATGTCGCGAGGAATACGCCCTCGATCAAGCGTCCGACGAAGTATCCGGCCACGACGACTAGCGTCTCCGGGTGCCAGGCCCATCCGATGCCGGCGCCCCAGGCCCACCACCAGAAGGGCGGGTGCACCAGGTCGAGCCCGTGGTCTAGAAAGTCACCGAGCCGGCTCGAGGTCAGTGTCACGCGCGCCAGCTTTCCATCGACAGTATCGAGGAAGGTCATTCCCCACGCGGCGATGAGTCCGGGGCCGAAGCTCCCCGACCAGAAGAGCGCGAAGGCCGCGATGGCCAGGACCCAGCTTGCCAGGGTCACCGTGTTGGGGTGTACGTGGGAAGCGGCGAGCCGGCGCGTCACGGCGCGTGCCGGGCGCGGCAAGACCCACTTGGTCACCAGGTCGGTGGCGCCCTTATAGGACGCGGCGAACGTGAGTGCCTCGATCTCATGCAGCGTCTCTGGGCGGGCCGCCACTAGATAGGGCGGCTCGGTCTTCCGGAGCTTTGCTGTGTAGGACGGAGCGAGTTCCACCGGCACCCGAGTGGGCAGGTCGAGGTCGCCCCGCCCCGTGCGCAATGCGGCCAGCGTCGACGCGGCGCGCTCGGCCGAGACACGTGCTGCGACCGGCACTCGGTCTTCCGGCGCGACCAGCAGCACGTCGTCCTCGGCACCGACGAGTGCCTCGACCAGGCGCTCGTCGTAGATCCAGTCGGAGCGCGCCACCACGACGCTGCCGGTGGCGGGAGTCTGCGGAGCATCTGCGTCGCCCAGCACCCGCGCAGCGATGCAGCCGGCCCGCTCGAGCGAGCGCTGCAGGCGTTCGACGGGACGCAGGCCCCAGACCTCGAACGTGGGGGTCCCGGCGGGTGTGACGATCCACGCGGCAGGTGCCGCGGGTTCCGGCGGCGTCGGCATGGAGGAAAGTCCTGATCCGAGGTCACTGAGAGGGCGGCGGACTGTATCACACGCGTGCTTTCGTCTCCGCCGGGCTGATTCGCAGTGCATGGATGTTTCTCGCCCGCCTGAGGCTGATTCCGCAGTGCATGGATGTTTCTCGCCCGCCTGAGGCTGATTCCGCAGTGCATGGATGTTTCTCGCCCGCCTGAGGCTGATTCGCGGTGCACGGATGCTTCTCGCCCGCCTGAGGCTGATTCGCGGTGCACGGATG